>JABXHQ010000046.1 GCA_013373545.1 Gammaproteobacteria bacterium | reverse complement strand
GCTAGATCACACTGAATGGCTAAATGCGGTTGACGCAGTTTGGCCAGTTCAGAGGCATCAACATCGATGTGAATGACTTTTGCATGCGGCGCGAACTTCGCTAAATTTCCAGTTGCGCGATCATCAAAGCGCACACCAAAAGCAAGTAACAGATCGCATTCTTGCACCGCTACATTAGCAGCCACATGACCATGCATCCCTAACATCCCTAAGTTCAACGAATGCTCCGAGGCGAATCCAACGGCGTTTAAAGTCGTGACCATCGGGATTGCCAGCTGAGCAATCAATTGCTGCAACAAACGCTCTTTGACTTCGCCCTTAATTCCACCACCGATATACAACAACGGCTTACATGAAGCACTTAGCATGCGCCAAAACTGCTCGATGTCTTGCGCGCTTAAAGCAACTTCACAACCGCTATCATGCTGTTCATGGTTTGCGGTTAATTCGGCAACGATTGGTACGGGAGCAACCTCAGCCATTTGAATATCTTTTGGAAAATCAATTAAAACTGGGCCCGGCCGACCATCACGCGCGAGCGCAAAGGCGGCGTTAACGACTGCGGCAATATCTATTGGCGACTCAATCAAAAAGCTGTGTTTAACTACGGCCATCGATAAGCCAAAGGTATCTATTTCTTGAAACGCATCAGTGCCCATTAAATGAGACGCCACTTGCCCTGTTATCGCCACCATTGGAATAGAATCCATAAACGCATTGGCGAGTCCGGTAATTAGATTAGTGGCTCCGGGTCCAGACGTGGCAAGACACACACCAACTTTAGAAGAAGCCCGCGCAAAACCATCTGCAGCGAGTGCTGCGCCTTGCTCATGGCGACATAAATAGTGCCGAATGGAACTGTCATATAGCGCATCATAAACTGGCATTATGGCACCTCCAGGATAACCAAAAATGCACTCAACGCCTTGCTGCTCTAAACATTTCAGCAAATACTCAGCTCCGGTCATAGCGCCCACCTAAGCCACGCTGGCTTTCCAAAGTTCCCTCGGCAGAATGACGATTGGGCATTGCCGGATGCTCAAATGTCACGATCACCAGCGCTAATGCTAGTAACACTTTGCGTAACCCGAGTGCACGCCTGTCAGCCATTGCGGTCTCCCTTTTTATTGGCAAAAAAAAACCCCCGGAGCGATTCGCTGCGGGGGTTTTTGGTTTTAATTTTTTTTAACGCAAACAACATCCCCGCAGTGCTCGAATGAGGACCACGACGATAATAATGTTGACGTTAAAATTGCAGTTCATTGTAGTGTCTTTATAAGTCTTTTCTGATTTAACCAGTGTGCCTTGTGCAAAGTTATCTAAAGAACGAAGTTATCAATTACTATACCGCGCTTAAAAAATTAGATTAGCTCTGCACTATTCATTACCCAAAGATACTCGAATGACTCAAGATCGGAAATACGTTTTGGTTATAAATAAAAAAACAGCGCAACGCGCTGTTTTTTTACTGTCGGCTGGGTGCATCATTGAAAGCTAAGCGTCACCCAACTGCAGACTTACGAGCGACGACGAATCATTAGTAATAGAGCCGTCAGCAATGCAAAGCCACCTAAACTACCACCGCCACTCTCATAGCTAGTGCTCGAGCCACCACCAGAGCCACTACCAGATCCACCACTTGAACCACCGCCATTATTGTAAGCATCATCACGGTCGTAAGACTCAAGTGGAACTTGGCTTAACGCACCGAGCTCACTGGATGCTTCAACTAATCGTTCGTCGCTGATGGCATCGCGAATAACAATTTTAAAATCGTAATAGCCGGATGGGTAACCTGAGTTCCAGTCAAACTCTACGACTCGTTTATCAGAAGCCGAATCACCGTAGATAGTAAAGTCACTCGAGGTGTAATCTAGCTCCCATTCGTCAAACTCATTTAAAAAGTAGATTTCGGCGTAAACATCGGTAGCCGCATAATCACTATCAACATCGAAGGTAAAAGCAAAAGTACTGTAGAAACCATCGTTGTCTTCATCAGTAATTAAGTCGGTTACTACATCATAGAACCAAAACCCTTGCACCGATGATTGCTCATAGGTTACATCTTCTAACGGCAGTAAGCTCAAACTAATATCATCATAATCACTAATCGTCGCCACGATACCGCTGTAGCCATACTCATATAAATCAATTAATACATCGTATTCACCTGGCGGATAATCCAGGTTCAATCGCGTCGTTACTTGATAAGCATCCGCTCCGGTTTCACCGTTTATTTCGAATACATCAGTCACATGATATTCAATCCAATCACCACCGTTGCGGCTCAAATATAACACCGCATAAACATCAGCAAAGCTATAAATCGTGTCGGCATCAAAGCGAATACGGAACTCGCTGTAGTAACCATCACCATCTAGATCTGATAGCAACCAAGATTGCGCATCGTAAAAGTAGAATTCGTGGTTTTTGCTCGACAACAACGGATTTTTATCACGAATCTTCGCTGTTGAAACTTGTGCAAACTTTCCAGTTTTAGCTTGGTTCGAGGCAGATTTTGCGACTCGCTCTTGTACCGAGCTATCGCGACTGGCTTTCTTCGCAACAGTTAACGCTTTGTGCTCAGTTGCTGGTGCCGCTGCATTCTGTTGTTTAGCTAGCGTCTCACCTTGACCATTTCGTGCACTCACTACAACGGAGCCCTGACTTGAGGCCCGCTCGGCTTCGCTGGTTAATTGTTCCGCCAAAACGGGAGCCGCGGTTAAACTGGTTAGCATTAAGCTGCTCAGGATTCGTGTCGTTGCTTTCATAACTAGTTTCCTTTCAATGATTCTGGGGTCCATTTAAACAAAGGTAAACTGAACCTTTCCTGAACTTAACCTGGTTTTTTTACTGAATCGCAAGCAATTTACCTAAAACGGGCTAATATTTAGGTAACTAATTGATTTTTCGACATAACTCAGAGGCCATTACTCCCAATTATGCAGCCCGCCATATACTTTCAAATCGTCATAGTGCTAGTGGCTTGCGTGCTGTTAGTGGCTATTTTCCGACGTTTGCGACTGCCGACTATTCTGGCTTACTTACTCATTGGCTTTATGATCGGTCAGATGGGATTTTCATTTTTCGCTCCCAACTCCAATAGCCATTACATTGCCGAGGTTGGGGTAGTGTTCATGCTATTTTCATTGGGGCTGGAGTTTTCCATTCCTCGCGTCATCGCAATGCGTAGCCAGGTTCTTGGGCTGGGCTCACTGCAGGTACTCTTTGCTATCTTGCTGTATTTTGTAATCGGTAACTTATTGCTTACCGACTGGCGTGTGTCATTGATTTTAGCCGCCGCTTTAGCGATGTCTTCAACCGCAATTGTGACCAAACAGCTTAACGACCAGCAAGAAACTCATCAACGCCATGGCACCCTCTCAATCGCCACCCTATTATTTCAAGATATGGCGGCCATACCGCTGCTAATTTTGGTCCCCTTGCTCGCAGGCAGTTCAGAGCAGGCCGTTTGGCCACTACTATCGCAATCATTTATTAATGGCGTCATCGCCGTCACAGTGATTCTGATGGCTGGAAAATATATCTTGCCGCGGCTGTTTCATGAGGTCGCTGCCAGCCGTAGTGACGAACTTTTTGTTATGACCAGTTTAGCGGTCGCCTTAGTCGCCTCTTGGTTTACTCAGCTGCTCGGATTATCAATGGCTCTCGGTGCATTTATGGCGGGTATGTTGCTCGCTGAGTCACAATTTAAACATCAAATCGAAACTGAGATCCGCCCTTTTCGCGACATATTGCTCGGATTATTTTTCGTCAGTATTGGTTCTCTAATTAAAATTGAAACCATTATCGAACATGGACTTTTAATCACCGGGTTAGTTTTTCTGTTTGTTACCAGCAAATTTCTTCTGACTTGGGTTGCCGCAAGCATCATGGGTGAAGCTCAAGCCGCATCGCTACGAAGTGCGGTAATTTTGGCACATGCCGGAGAGCTAGGCTTTGTTCTTGTAGGACTAGCCCGTCAAACTTCTTTACTTGCTGAAGATATTGCCACGATTGTTTTAACCGTGGGTGTTTTTAGTATGCTGATTGCGACTTTTATTATTCGTCATAACCAAACCATCATCAATTTACTGGGCAAAAAGCAAAGTCGCCGCGAACGATTCAACAATGATAAAAAACAAATTACCGCAGCAACCGAAGCATTAACTCAACATGTCATTATTTGTGGTTTTGGTCGTAACGGTCAGTCGATCAAACGCTTTTTGGATCGACTGTCGATTGATGCCATAGTGCTCGACCTAGACCCTATTCGGGTCAATGAGGCAGCAACCGGTGGAGAAGCCATTTTTTATGGCGATGCCCGTCGACGCAGCATCTTACACGCAGCAAAAATTGAACAAGCACGATTAGTGGTCGTTACCTTTGAAAATAAAACATCCGTACTAGACTTACTCAGTGTGACGCGCAATCACTTTCCTCAAATTCCAGTGTTGGTTCGAACTAAAGATGATCAAAATCTCGAAACTTTCCTACAACATGGAGCGACTCAAGTTGTTCCCGAGTCTTTAGAAAGCAGTCTGATGTTAGTCGCGCAAGTACTTTATTCGCTCGGCTTACCACTGCGCTCTATAATTGGAGAAATACAAAAGGTACGCGATGACCGTTACCAAATGCTGCAAAGCTTTTTCCATGGCGGTGCTTCCGACATGCTAAGGGTCCTGCAAACTCACCATGAACAATTGCATGCGGTGATCTTGACTCCCGAGTCAAAAACAGTTGGTGTCGCACTCAATACATTAACCTTGCCGGAGAAAGTGGCGATAGAGTCGATACGTCGCGGTGCCACCGCGTTAACGCCACCGCCGCGCGACACAGTATTAGCGGCCGGCGACGTGGTGTTGCTTTCCGGAGAGCCGGAGAGTATCGAAAAAACGGAAGCGATGTTGTTTTCTGGCTAGCGCCTAATCCATCTCGTGAACTTCAGCCAATTTGGCTTGAATATATTCGCTGTGGCGCAGGTGCATTAAATCGGCAACACGGCGAATTAAATGCTCTTCATAAGCATGTACTTTGCCATCGGCCAAAGCCACTTTCCATAATAGACGGACTAAGCGAATTTTTTGCTCAACTGAATAATGATCATTTAGCAACTTGGTAAATTCATGAAAGTCGGTAGCAAACAGCGCTTTGTCGGTGGCAACATCGTAGAGTGCTGTTGCATCCTCATCGGATAAATTAAATTCTTCCTTAATCAGCAACAAGATTTGCTCTTGTTCCTCATCTTTAATTTCAAAGTCCATTTTCATTACTTCAATCATCAAGACCGCCGCCGCGACGCGCAACGCATGCTCAGTATCTTGCTCAGAAGTCTCTTCGACCGATAAATATTTATCGAAAAAATTGCGGAGTTTATCTAACATAATACTATGGCCATTAATAATGATTAACTGTGCGCTACCGTCAAATGAGCGAGTGGGCAAAACAACCTGACTTAACTATGACAAACGACCCATTGCTAAAACCGACCCTGTTGATCAGTAGCTGCCTGTTAGGTGAGAAAGTGCGTTACGACGGACAACACAAACGCAACGACCTTATCGTCAATCACCTTACCCGTCACTTTAACACTGTTTCGCTGTGCCCGGAAGTTGGGAGTGGCATGTCAGTGCCACGCCCGGCGATTAATTTATTTGCTGAGCCAGGTAGCATCGCCTTGAGAGAAACCCAAGCCCCACACCGCGAACACAGTCGCGCAATGATTCAGTTTGCCGATCGCACCCTTGAACGCTACGACCAAGTCGCTGGTTTCATTGGCAAAACCAAATCTCCATCATGCGCGATTCAAGATACGCCAATTAAACATCTGGAACAACGCCGAGAACAGCAAGAGCGGCTCTCTGCTGGCTATTTTGTACGCTATTTAAACAGTCAGCGCCAATACGTCCCGGTGATTGACGAACAACAAATACAACATCAAGAGTATCGCCATCGCTTTTTTATTCACGCGTTTACCTTAGCCCGCTTTTATCGCAGTATTGCGCATCAACCTACGCACGGATTACGCAACTTCCATCATCAGCATCAAGGCTTATTGCAAGCATTTAACCCAGAACTAACGCAGCGATTAAATGAACGATTGCAGGAGTATCACGAGCAGCGGCGACCAATGATTGAATACTTGAATCAACTCGCGAAAATTCTCACCAGCCCTTTTTCCGCGCAAAACTTTTTAGCAGCTTTAGACAGTGCACGCGCGCAAGTCGAGCCAGCACAGCGTTCAGCGTTGCGTATCTTGAGCCGCAGCTTAAGTTTGCAAGACAACGATCAATGGATATCACAGTTATATTATCAACACCTGCAACAACGCTTGGCACAATTTAAACTTGAGTTGCTAAACGCCAACCCTTTGTTCCTTCCGTATCCCGATACCTTAATGAGCTGACCTGTGCTCCCCCACTTTCAAGATCAGTAAAATCTGATATAGTGCCTCAGGCCCCGCTAGGGCGATTAACAACAATGACAGCTAATGGTCGTCTCGATAGTGCTAATCGTCGCGACCCACTAATGGGAATATGACATGAAATTTAACCAACTTCTTTTGGCCGGCGCCGTCACTTTTACGCTTGCGGCTTGCCAGCAAGCGAATGATTCGGATGCCAAAGCAGAGCCAGCACAAGCCAAGCCCGCATCTGTGGCAAAGGCCTCTGCAGCACTACAGCCAACCTCTAGTGAGCGCTTTGACATTTACGCCGAATTTACCCTTACCAGCGACTTGTCACATTTATCTGACAAACAAAAGCAAATGGTCGCAAAGTTAATCGACGCCAGTACCGTTATGGATAAATTATTTTGGCAGCAGGCATATGGGGACAAAGCACATTTATTAAACTCGATTGCCGATCCCAAAGCGCGCCGCTTTGCCGATATCAATTATGGGCCATGGGATCGTCTCGATGGCGACAAGCCGTTTTTAAGCACTATTGAAGAAAAGCCTCTAGGTGCCGCTTTTTACCCAGCGGATATGACTAAAGACGAATACGAACAGTGGCGTAAAGCGAATCAGATGTTAATTGCGGCGGATCCATTTTTAGAAAGTTACACCATGGTTGAACGCGATAAAGACGGCAAGCTGGTGCTCGTGCCCTATCACCAGAAGTTTGCCAGCGATCTAGCAATTGCGGCTCAGTATCTGCGCGAAGCCGCTGAACTAGCGGAAAATCAAGAGTTCGCCAACTACCTTAAGATGCGCGCAGACGCCATTACCAGTAATCAATATCAAGCTTCTGACTTCGCTTGGATGGACATGAAAACCAACCCTGTTGAAGTGGTCATTGGGCCAATTGAAAACTATGAAGATCAACTGTTCGGTTACCGTACAGCGTATGAGTCCTATGTGTTAATTAAAGACTTAGCTTGGAGTGAACGCTTAGCAAAATTCGCCCAGTTTTTACCGGAACTGCAACGCGGATTACCAGTAGACGACGCGTACAAAGCAGAAATGCCCGGTACCGATGCCGACTTAAACGCTTATGACGTGGTTTATTATGCAGGCCATAGTAATGCTGGCTCAAAAACAATCGCCATTAATTTACCGAATGACGAAGCAGTTCAGTTAGCAAAAGGAACGCGTCGCTTGCAATTAAAAAATGCAATGCAGGCGAAGTTCGATAAAATCTTAGTCCCTATCAGTGAGCAGCTGATTGCCGCCGACCAGCGCCAATACATCACTTTCGATGCCTTTTTTGCGAATACTATGTTCCATGAAGTGGCTCATGGGTTAGGTATTAAAAATACAATTAACGATAATGGCATGGTAAGAACGGCACTAAAAGAAACGGCTTCTGCACTGGAAGAAGGTAAAGCGGATATCCTAGGGCTGTATATGATTACCGAACTATTTAACAAAGGTGAGATTAAAGAAGGTCAATTGATGGATAACTATGTGACCTTTTTAGCCGGCATTTTCCGCTCTGTGCGTTTTGGAGCATCCTCCGCACATGGCAAAGCCAACATGGTGCGGTTTAATTACTTCAAGGAAAAAGGCGCTTTTTCACGTGATGAAAAAACCGGTCATTATCGGGTCAACTTTGAAAAAATGACCACCGCAATGAACGACCTATCCAATCTACTGCTAACCATTCAAGGTGACGGTGATTACGCCAAAGCCAAAACTCTGCTTGATGAGAAAGGTCAAATCAGCGCACAGTTACAGCAAGATCTCGACACCTTGACCAAAGCCAACATTCCGGTTGATATCACTTTCAACCAAGGAAAAGCAATACTCGGCATACAATAACGGGTCTTCGAAGGCTAAGCCTTGCATCACGCTAGGCTTAGCCGGTACTGGCCAGCTTGCCTTAAATATTCCATAAAAGATTCAACTGATTAACTGGACCCTTGCGAGAAAAGCGGCTAATATCTCATCAATATTGCACTGCACAATTAGTGAGGTCGTTATGAATTTAACAGCTAAAACCATCGTAATCACTGGCGCAGCACAAGGCTTGGGCTTAGCGATCGCGGCTCGCCTTGCGGCTAATGGCGCCCACTTAGCCCTACTCGATATGAATGCCGAAGCGCTCGCCACGGCCGCTGAATCACTGGCCGAAAATAGCGGTCGAGTGGAAACCTTCACCTGTAATATTGCCGATGAAGCGCAAGTTGTCGCGACCTTTGATGCAATTATGCAGTCATTTGGTCAAATTGATGCCGTAGTCAATAACGCCGGTATCACGCGTGATGGTTTACTGGTTAAAGCCAAAGATGGCGCGGTGGTTGAAACCCTCTCTTTAGCGCAATGGCAACAAGTCATTGATGTCAACCTAACCGGAGTGTTTTTGTGTGGCCGCGAAGCGGCTAAACACATGATTAATAGTCAAACTGCGGGCGTGATTATCAACATCTCCTCAATTTCACGCCATGGCAATGTCGGGCAAAGTAACTATGCCGCAGCAAAAGCCGGCGTAGCTGCGCTGACGTCCACTTGGGCAAAAGAATTATCTCGCTATAAAATCCGCAGCGCCGCGATTGCGCCCGGGTTTATTGCCACAGAAATGACCCAAGCAATTAAACCGGAAATTCTTGAGCGGATTAAAAACTCTATCCCGCTTAAAACGATGGGCAGCCCGGACAACATTGCTGCAACCGTGCAGTTCATTCTCGAAAACGACTATATTAGCGGCCGCGTCATCGAGGTGGATGGCGCACTAAGATTGTAATTGCGTTTTCGCCCTCTGGACGGCGACCGAGAAAAGCCGTCCAGTTACCAACTGATTTCCTGTTTGTTTTTCATCCTACCGGATTGTTTTCAATTAAATGTAAAGCTTGCTTGACATCCACTCGATCCTCAATGTAAAGTCACCTTTACATTGTGACAAATAAACTTTACAGGAAAGTCGATGCAAACCAATAAACTTTTGATTACCGCCGGTGTTGGCCTTGCGATTATCGCGAGCTTAAATGGCGCCGCCATTGCTTTCGGTTACGAGCATGCCCAATTCCTAAGCCGCCCATGGCTAAGCACATGGTTCGCTGGATACAGCGCTTTTCTAGCAATTGCTGCAGCGGGCTTAATTCGCCACCGCAAAACCGCTGAAGCATCCGCTGCGCCGGTTGAACCGAAATTTAAGCGCTACTTTCGGCGTATGCTGACCGCCACCCTTTTATATGTCATGGCGATTATTGGCAGTCACTTTCTGCTACAGCTGACCGATCAAGTTCTGATAGTTGCCGCGATCACACTGCTGCCCATCACGCCTTGCTATTTAATGCTCAGAGCCATTCAACAGCTGGTTAAAGAAATGGATGAATTGCAATTGCGGATCTTTATGGAATCTTGTCTGTTTGCGCTCGCTTGGACCGCAATGGGTTGTATTACGATTGGTTTTTTCCAGTTCTACAAGGTGTTACCGAACTTTAGTATCTTTTGGGTCTTTTCCGCTATTTGTATGCTGTTTGGAATCGGCTCCGCAATGGCGCACCGGAGATATCAATGAAGAACAACATCAAGGTAAAGCGTGCCGAGTTAAATTTGACTCAGCAGGATCTGGCCGATCAATTGGCCGTTTCACGGCAAACTGTTAATGCTATTGAAAAAGGTAAATATGACCCGAGCTTGCCGATTGCATTTAAGCTCGCCAACGTGTTTCAATGTGCTATCGAAGATTTATTTCAACCCGAGTAAGGATAAACTCAGTGGGACTTATAATTGTACTGTTAGCAATTATTGCTTATTTTATTTTTTAATTGGTGCTGCATGAATGGCGGCAACGCCGCCAACATCATTAACCGATAGTCAGCGACTACTGACTATCGACCCATTGCTTTAATTGAAAGATATACATAAACCAGGTTAAGCCAATCGCCAACGGCTTATTATTCAGATCGGCCTTTTCACCTTGCAGTTCAAGACGCCATTGATTAGCTTGCTCGATGTCGGAGAAAAAACGTTCGTAAAGGGTTTCACAAACATCAGGATTTTTCAGCTCTGCCGGCAACCACTTCTGCTCATAAGCAAAATTCACCGCCGACTTAAGATCGCTAAACTGCCCACCTAACTCACGAAGCAACATATCTTTTACATAGCCGGCGAACTCGGTTTTCAATAAACGGTGGTTGTCTTGAACAACTTCAGTGGCAGGGTTGGCAGCAACTTCTTGTTCAACTTGCTGGGCTAATTGTTCGGTGTCGCTATTTAATGTCTCGTTGCGAATCGGGTCGCCATACTTTTGCTCCATCTTAACAATCAACTGCCGCTCCTGTTCGGTCAGCTGGTTAAAATCACCATTAACAGCCATTAAACGTTCGGTGAGCTGGGAAAATAACACTAAGTCTTCAGCGGTTAAAAGGTCTTTGAGTTGTTCTAAATGTTTCTCTATTGACATACGACGGCTCTTTTCAATGAATTAAACTGCCGCGATCTTGAGGCCTTTGTCGACATATTCTTGGAGGTCAATACCAAAGGCTCGATTCTGCACGGCTTTAATAATACGGTATGTTTGGGCAGATGCATCTAAATCAAGCTTTGACATATCAATAATGCGTTCTTTTTGGCGCTTTTTCTTTAATTCATCCAACACCAATAGCACTTTAGGCCGCAATTTGTAGCGCGCATTAGTGGCAATCACTATCCCAACTTCACCATTTTCCATTTCGACAATCGAGCCCGGAGGGTAAATTCCACGCCATTCAATAAATCGCGTGACTAGTTTAGGATCAAAGTGAGACTCTCGGTATTGCATTAAAATCTTGTAGGCTTCCATAATCGGACGGGAATTATCGTAGCAACGATCGGAAGTGATCGCATCGAAGGCATCCACAATGGAAACGATCCGGGTATTTTCGCTAATTTGATGTTCGGTCAATCCCCGCGGATAACCACCGCCTCCCAACTGCTCGTGATGATTGTAGGCGACATCGATTGCAACTGGTGACATATCTTTTTTCTTGAGCAGTATTTCGTATCCCAAACGGGCATGATCGCGCATGGCAACCATTTCTTCGTCTGTCAATCGACCAGGCTTATTGAGAATCGAATCAGGGACTTTAACCTTACCAATATCGTGCAGCATGCCAGCCAGCCCAACATCTTCCAATGCTTGTTGCTCATAACCTAAAAACTTAGCAAAGGCGATGGCCATAATCCCCACATTTAAACAATGCTCAGCGGTATACTCGTCTTTATGCTTTATCAGCGTCATCATAAGCATCGCATTTTCATTGCGAATAATACTCTGCACACACTCTTTAACTTGTTCTTTAACCGCTGCTAACTCAAAGTCTTCGCCGAGCATTACACGCTCCAGAACACCTTTCATTAACTGGCGGGATTTTTTATAGGCTTTAGCGGCGGGTTTAATTTCGGCTTGCACAGAAAAGCCAAGATCTTTGGCAAACTTTTCTTTTAGTGTTGTTGAAACAGTCGCTTGCGCACGGAAGCGCTTGTAGAGATCTTCGTTGGGGAAATCAACATAGACATAATCGCACTGACTTTGTACCGACTCGATATCCGATTGATCCTCGACGGTGAATCCTTGCATTAAAAAATTTGTATCACTCCAATCGCGGTCAATATCAGAAATAAACATTCCGACTTCTAGTTGATTGGCTAATACTTTTACGCGTTTAAGATGAGACAAACCGACCTTACCTAACTCGCTAAACTCCCCTAGTAAGCATACTCAAAAATCGGCTTTCTTGCATAAATTATTTCGCCTGAATCGTCTCTAATAAGCCTACGATTAAGTTTTGTAACACTTTTTGCACCGCTGCAGCAGCTTTCGAGTCGTAACGTGCTGTTTTTTCATCTAAATAGGTGCGCTGCGACAGTTCCAGCTGCACGCTGGAAATCCCACGAGTTGCATCATGATAGGCACGGGTAATATAGCCGCCTTTAAAGCGGCCGTTACAGACTTGACTGTAAGGTTCAGCGGAAAACTGTGCCAGAAAATCACTTATCGCCGCAGTACAACTGGCACCATCATTAGTGCCAAAGTTAAAGTCGCTCAGTTGGCCGGAAAAAAACCGCGGGACCACAGATGCGATTGAATGAGCTTCAAATAATAAGACTTGCTCATGCTGTGATGCTAGGGCGTCCAGCGTCTGCTGCAAAGCTTGGTGATATGGCCGCCAGTAGCGCTCAACGCGACGTTGCTGCTCGACTTTACTCACGGTTCCACCATGCTGATAAATCGGTTTTAAATCAAACTGAGTACTTGGGCAAAGCTCAGTTACGTTAGCGCCCGGATATAAGGACTCATCTGTTTCTGGTCGGTTTAAATCGATTACATAGCGCGAATACAAAGGCGTTATTACATGACAGCCCATCTTCAGCGCAAAATCATATAAAACTTGTAAAAACCAGTCCGTGTCTCGGACTTGGCGCGCCTGGGTGGTCATAGTCGTCGCAATATCATTCGGAATGCAGGTACCGTTATGAGGCATACTCAGCAAGATAGGCAAGTGCCCAGGAAAGTAGCGAAAGCTCTCCTCGCTCGTGCCAGCAGCGGTACTTGGTAATACTTCCCGGTCGGGTAAAACGGGCCAATTACGAGCGACTTCAGTTTGCAGCAAAAACTCAGAGTAATACTGCCCTACCGCTGCTTGATTGATTACCAGCTCCATTTTTCCCAGTAGCGCTTCATCCAACTGCTCCAGTGTTACGCCACGCTCATGGAGGTAATTTGCGGTTAATCGGTAATAGGCTTGAGTGAGCGTTGCATGATATTTCTGGTCGGCACCATTCGCCTTAGCAAAGGCTTGAATGGTCGCTTGGGTCTTAGCTTCACCTGCGGCGTAACCCCAGCGCAAAAAATAACAACTGGCTAAGCGCAAGTGTGCACAGTGATCAAAAGGCAAATCGCTTAAACGATTCTGCTCAACTGCAGCGACAAAGTCTTGATGAGTTATTTTTGGGTAATTTTGCATCTTTGCATCAAATCCAATTGCTTAACCAAGTACTATTTTATAACATCTAAAAAATCTTTTCTTGTCTATACAATTAGAGTCAACTCGCCATGCAGAAGTCAGAGTCGCGCTACTTAAAAGTTAAACGTTTTATCATGGATGGAATCCGCACCGGTCAATGGAAGTCTGGGCAACAAGTGCCGTCTGAGAATGAGTTGGTGAACTTGTGTAAGGTATCGCGGATGACCGCTAGGCGCGCACTTGAAGAGTTAGACTCAGAAGGAATTTTAGTGCGAGTGCGCGGCAAGGGTTCCTTCGTTGCTGAAGAAAAACACCAAAGCTCGTTGCTAGAAATTAAAAATATCAAAGCGGAAATCACTGAACAAGGTTTTCAACATCGAGCGGTGCTGGTTGAAATGAGCTCAATTCCGGCTACCGTACAGCTTGCAGAGCTGTTTAAATTAACCGAAGGCACTCACATTTATCATTCAATTATTGTGCATTATCAAGATCATGAGCCAGTCCAGATGGAAGAGCGGTTTATTAATCCGCAAGTGGCAGCTGATTACCTCAACCAAGACTTTAAAACCATTACTCCAAATGAGTACCTCACCCAAATTGCCCCGGTAACCGAGGCTGAGCACGTCATTGAGGCCATCACGCCAGAGAAACAGTTAATCAATTTGCTCCAACTTGAAAGTGAAGAAGCGGTTCTTTTACTGACCCGTACAACTTGGAGTTTTGAGCAAGCCGTCAGCTTTGCCAAACTTTACCACCCAGGTAAGCGCTACCGCTTACAGAGTCGGTTTACCCCAAAATCTTAGCTTTATTGCCCGCTTATACAACTGAAGTAGCCCGCGAAAAAGGACTAAAATTCACTTGTATATACATGCAAAAATCCTATAATTGGCGCAATTGTGCCTGTGGAGATAAGTAATGAAAGACACCCGAATTGATCCAACTCGAGAGATACGCGCTCCGCGCGGAACCGAACTAAATGCCAAAAGCTGGCTGACCGAGGCGCCGTTACGGATGTTAATGAATAATCTCGATCCAGAGGTTGCCGAACATCCGCAAAGCCTAGTGGTCTATGGTGGAATCGGTCGCGCGGCAAGAAACTGGGAATGTTTCGATCAAATTGTGGCTTCCTTAAAAGAGCTTAATGATGATGAAACCTTATTGGTTCAATCGGGCAAACCGGTTGGTGTATTTCGCACTCATGTTGATGCCCCGCGCGTATTGATTGCTAACTCGAATTTAGTTCCCAAATGGGCAACGTGGGAACATTTTAACGAGTTGGATAAGAAAGGTTTAATGATGTATGGCCAAATGACGGCTGGCTCATGGATTTACATCGGCAGCCAAGGCATTGTTCAAGGTACTTATGAAACTTTTGTCGAGGCCGGTCGCCAACATTTTGCTGGCAATACTCAGGGCAAGTGGATATTAACTGGCGGTCTTGGTGGTATGGGCGGCGCGCAACCACTGGCCGCTACCATGGCCGGTTATTCAATGATTGCGGTTGAATGTGATGAGACGCGTATCGATTTTCGTATGCGCACCGGTTATGTTGACAAAAAGGCGACTTCGCTCGATGAAGCCATGACACTGCTTGAAGCCGCGCGTGCGAATAATGAAGCCATATCGATTGGTTTGTTGGGCAATGCTGCCGATATCTTTCCAGAAATTGAGCGCCGCGGCATCAAGCCCGACTTGGTAACTGATCAAACTTCCGCTCATGATCCGGTAAATGGTTACCTTCCACAAGGCTGGTCAATGGCGGAATGGCGTGAGCGCGCAGAATCATCACCACAAGAAGTGGCAGCCGCCGCGCGCCAGTCGATGGCGGTTCAAGTCGCTGCCATGGTGAAATTTGCCGCCGCAGGGATCCCGACCGTCGATTATGGCAACAACATTCGTCAACAGGCCTATGATGAAGGACTGAGCGATGCTTTCTCTTTTCCTGGGTTTGTACCTGCGTATATTCGTCCGCTATTCTGTCGCGGTATCGGTCCGTTTCGTTGGGCGGCCTTATCGGGTGATCCAGAGGATATTTATAAGACCGATGCGAAGGTTAAAGAAATTATTGCTGATGATCCGCATTTACATAACTGGCTTGATATGGCGCGGGAAAAAATCAGTTTCCAAGGTTTACCTGCACGCATTTGCTGGGTTGGTTTAGGCTTGCGTCATAAGCTTGCCCTCGCCTTTAATGAAATGGTTCGCAACGGCGAACTATCGGCACCGGTTGTGATTGGTCGAGATCATTTAGACTCAGGTTCGGTTGCCAGCCCAAACCGTGAAACCGAGAAAATGCAAGATGGCTCAGACGCGGTCTCCGACTGGCCATTGCTTAATGCAATGCTCAACGTTGCCAGTGGTGCAACGTGGGTTTCACTGCATCATGGCGGAGGTGTGGGTATGGGTTACTCGCAACATTCGGGTGTCGTCATTTGTTGCGATGGCAGCGCGGCCGCGGACCAACGCATTGAGCGCGTACTTTGGAATGATCCAGCCACTGGCGTGATGCGTCACGCGGATGCAGGATACGATATTGCAAAACAATGCGCCAAAGAGCATGGCTTAAATCTACCAATGATAGGAGAAGCGTAACAATGAAGACGATTACGCTCACCCCCGGCCAGCTCAGCCTTGCTGAACTGCGGATTATTTTTGAACAACCGGTGCAATTGACGTTGGCCGATTCTGCAATCGAGAAAATTAATGCAAGCGCGCAAGCGGTACAGCACTGCATCGATGAGAACCAAACCGTCTACGGTATTAATACGGGGTTCGGGCTCCTGGCACAAACGCGCATTGACAATGACAAACTCAGTTTGCTGCAAAGTTCACTGGTATTGTCACATGCTGCAGGCTTAGGTAAGCCCTTAGATCTAGCGACCACCCGCTTGTTGATGGCGCTTAAAATTAACAGTCTGGCGCAAGGTCACTCTGGGATCCGCTTATCCACCATTGAATTACTGCTACAACTTTTTAATCAGCAAGCATTGCCGGTTATTCCAGAAAAAGGTTCGGTCGGCGCTTCAGGCGATCTCGCCCCGTTGGCACACATGAGCGCACCGCTAATTGGTGCTGGCGAGGTTCATCTTGGCGGTGAAGTGTTACCGGCAACAGAGGCTTTAAGCAAACTTGATCTTGCGCCCATTGAACTTGCACCTAAAGAAGGCCTTGCCTTACTCAATGGCACCCAAGCATCGACCGCACTTGCATTAAAAGGTCTTTTTCTCGCTGAAAACAATTTTAAAGCCGCCACACTTGCCGGTGCGCTTAGCGTGGATGCTTTGCTCGGGAGTGTAACGCCGTTCGACGCGCGCATTCACCAAGTACGCGGACACCAAGGCCAAATTGATAGTGCGGCAATGTATCGCGATTTACTTAACGGTAGTCAAATTAACCAATCACATGCTGATTGCGACAAGGTTCAGGATCCGTATTCACTGCGTTGCCAACCGCAGGTAATGGGAGCATGCCTCGATCAACTTCGGTATGCCGCGAAAACATTGCTTATTGAAGCCAATGCGGTTTCGGATAACCCACTGGTATTTGCCGATGATGGAGACATTCTTTCCGGCGGTAACTTTCATGCGGAACCAGTTGCATTGGCAGCCGATGCAATAGCGGTAGCCGTGGCTGAAATTGGCGCCATTTCCGAGCGCCGCATTGCGATTTATATGGATAAGCATATGAGTGGCTTGCCAGCGTTTCTGGTCGAAAATAGCGGGGTAAACTCGGGCTTTATGATTGCGCAAGTCACCGCCGCTGCACTAGCTTCGGAAAATAAAACACTGGCACACCCGGCATCCGTTGATAGCCTACCGACCTCGGCTAACCAAGAAGATCACGTTAGTATGGCAACCTTCGCGGCACGGCGCCTTACTGATATGGGCGAAAATACCGCAGGTGTTATCTGTGTCGAATTACTCTGTGCCGCGCAAGGCATTGATTTTCGTCGCCCGCATCGTTCTTCAGCCGCTCTTGAGCAAGCCTATGAACAGGTGCGCCAACACGCGGCACACTTTGATCGTGACCGCTATATTTCAACCGAAATGCAGGCCTTGCAAAACGCTATCATTGGCGGCGATTTTAATTCTATTATGACTCAATCGCTTTTCGAGTGATGCTGCATAGCAGCTTGTTCGAGGCGCGCAGCCACCGCCTCGAACAGCTGTTTTCATACTGATTGTGCATAAAACAGCAAGCCATAATCACTTGGCTCTATAAAAAAACCGATTCATCCTATCTCCCACTCAATTAAGTCACCCCCGTAAACCTACACCAATTGGTCTGTCCCCTTGCGTCAATCATTTTTCGTCTATACTGAATCTTGGGTGAACACCGAGCTATGAATTTACTCAATGGTTCATGGCTGTGAGGTTTCCCAGTCTTGGTTGTTACATTTTTTATTCCTTATGATTATAGGA
Source organism: Gammaproteobacteria bacterium (assembly GCA_013373545.1). GTDB lineage: Bacteria > Pseudomonadota > Gammaproteobacteria > Enterobacterales > Kangiellaceae > Pleionea. The sequence continues at coordinate 2,866 of JABXHQ010000046.1, read as the reverse complement.
GCCCGGTCCCTAACCGGGCTTTTTATTTGACAAAATTCACCCAACCTTTTATTTTGCCAACATGACTATTTTCAACGACTTTTATTTTTACTTTTTTATCCGGCACTAAGCTTGGAGGAAGTCGTGCGCATAATACAAAACCTCCTTCTTGGAGGTTTTTTTTTGGAGAGACAAAATGTTAAGCAGCGAACAACTAAACGCTTTACGTGAACAAATCGACCATATCGATCTTGAGTTAATAAAGCTTTTAGCTGAACGACAACAACTATGCGATCAAGTCGGCCAGCACAAAATTTCAGCCGGACTTGAAACTCGCGATCTGGAACGCGAAAAAGATATCATCGCAAAAAAAATTGCGCTCGGGCAACAATCGGGACTTAGTGCGCAATATGTTCAACAAGTTTTTCAACTCCTGATCGAGCAATCGGTCAAACGCCAATACCAAATGCGCGTGCCGCCAACCGGTGAGCTCAGTCCTCGTGTTGCTTTTCTCGGCGAACACGGCTCTTACAGCCATCAAGCGCTCAATCAGTACTACAGCAACAGCCAAGTGACGGCAAAACCTTTTGGCTACCCCTCTTTCTCTGCCATTGTTGAAGCCGTTATAAAGGGAGAAATGGACATTGGTATTTTACCCATCGAAAACACTACGTCTGGCGCGATTCTAGAGGTGTATGACCTGTTGCAAGGAGCCGGTATTCATATCATCGGCGAAGATATTTTATCGATTGAACACTGCTTGCTGGGTCACGCTGAAAACTTAGGTCAGATTGAAAAAGTTTATGGTCATCCACAAGCGTTAACTCAATGTTCCAACTTATTAAGTCAACACCCGAGCTGGTCAGTTGAGTACTGCCCCAGCAGTGCCAATGCGATTGAAAAAGTTATCAAAAATAAACAACCCGGTGAAGTTGCCATTGCCAACGATTTTGCTTCACAGATGTATCAGCTACCGGTTGTGATGCGCAATATTAGCAACAACAAACGCAACTTCACTCGCTTTTTGATCATCGCTAAAGACGCTTTATCATTTCCGGAAACCATTCCCTGCAAAGTGTCGCTGGTACTCGCCACACGTCAGACAGCAGGCTCACTCGCCTGTGTATTAAATGAATTTAAGTCGCGTGATATTGCACTAAGTAAATTGCAATCGAGACCGATCCCAGAAAAGCCTTGGGAAGAACTTTTTTACTTAGACCTAGAAGGCCACGTTGATTCACCGAACGTGCAAGCAGCGATAGAAAACTGCGAAAATCTTTGTCAATTTCTGAAAGTACTGGGATGTTATCCGAGTGCTAAGCTTGCGGAAGCTGTGTAAATTACGGTTGCCTAGAAGGCGAGTACGACAGTAAAAAATTCAATTGACGCAACGAAAGACTGCTAGGACTTAGTTCATTTGTTCGAGAGTGCATCGTTTTCGACCAAGAGAAGACGCATCAACAGTGGTGCCTACCCCTGGATCTAAAATCTTATTCGAGATAGCGTAACTAGTAAGTACGAACTGTTTAAATTGGCTGTATTGTTCCCAAAGCGGAAGTTTTTAGTGCAATTTGAAAATGACTTTTGTCGGAGGGATAGCGGACGCTTTTGATGTCTGTTGACGCCGCAAGCAGCTGCGGCTTTGTAGTGGACTGTTTTGCGGTAGCGTAGCGTTAAACCGCAAAACAAGGAACGGAAAATCCGTCAGACTGGCTTGCGTTGTTAGATATAGTTATTTGATAGAATGTAATACTGCCGTAGAGGATTGAAGTTTTTTCTTAGTTCTTTCAAAAATATTTAGACCTTCTTCTTCGGTTAGTACTTCTTCAAATATCAGAAATTCTAATGCATTTTTATATACCTCAAGCTTTTGGCTTGAATTTGCCTCAGGATTTACTCGTATTTTTTCAATTTCTTCTACAAAACAATCAATAAACTCTCGAAATTTCTCTTGAGATGGAACATTTACAAACAATGTAATAACCGCAGCACCGTTGGCCCTACTACGAAAAAAAAGATAATTTATTGTTTTAATATAAAACATCCAAAAACAATAAAATCCAGGAATAATAAAGATTAAACTAACAAGATTTGGAGCTATATCATTGTTTATAATTGGAGAAAAAAGAAACGGAAAACCAAACAAAACAAATACGATACCAACAACCAAGTACCTATAATGCCTCTTAAAATATATTTGATATTTTGAATCAAGATCAAAAAGGCTTATTATTTCTTCTCTCCGATTTCCGATTACAGAAGAAAAATATCTAATTTTTCCTCCACCTAGTTGCTCAATTTCTATTTTTCCTTGTCCAAATTTCTTTTGTTTAAAGATATTCATATTTCTCCTTAAATTCTAACGCTTGGTTGTGTGGACTGAGTGAAGCGAAGCTCGCATCATCAACCACTTGCTAGAGCAACTATTGCTGGGCTGTTTCATAAACATGAATAACAACTCTATTTCTTATAAAAATATATCCAATGCCGCCACTCAAAGGTGGTGCGGCATAAGAGCGCACCTCATCTCCTGTTTTATATAAGGACTTAAGTTCGGCCCAACCTTTTGCTTTCGACAATCGCATTGACTCTATGGATTCTAAAATAGGATTTTCTTCACTTTTAAACGAATTACAATCAGATTTACTGAGCCTTCCTCTTCTAGTTTTTATATCTGAATCGATGCATGTAAAGGTAGTTTTTTTAGATTTTTCAATCTGCTTTATCGCCCAAGCTTCATCTTGCTTTTCAATTTCCTCTATAGTCTGAGGCGCATCCCACCAGCTTTTCGGAGGATAATTTTTATCATTTCCGAATGAAAGACTAGAGAAAGCCATAACAAAAAATATGATCGGATCGGACCGAATCTCATTTGTACCTCTAACGC
>JABXHQ010000063.1 GCA_013373545.1 Gammaproteobacteria bacterium | reverse complement strand
TTCAAAATGAATCTTTAGTTCAGGTCACTCAATCGATAATGTCGTTATTGACGTTATCCATTTGAGTGCCCACACAGATTACTTCATCTAAGTTTTTAAAGAACAGTGTTAGTAGGAACTTGCCTTGCTAACGCAACGTTGCTTTCTCAACGTTGGGGCGCGAATTATACACCCTCTTAATTCCGAGTCAACATCTTTTTTCAAAAAGTTTTGCGTTTTTCTGCAAGACTTGAGATTTCGACTCAAAACGAATTCAAACCCTTTAATTTAACTTGCTGAATCAATGACTTAGCAATTTAGTTTTGAACTCTTTACTTCGTTGTTTTGGGCTGTGCCCTCGAAGTGGATGCGCATTATATAGACCTAGTTTCAGTTGGCAAGCGTTTATTGAAAGTTTTTTAGAGTTTTTTTAAAAAAAGTTCAAAACTGAATAATTATAGAGCAATGTGATGAAAAACCCATCAGATCCACGATTGCTGCGCACTCGTTGCGGTTAATTTATGAGCTTTACGGGCCACTCAAAAAACCAAATCACCCGCAAATAAACTAACATTTTATCTATACTTATTATTCTCACGCGTAATCGTTGTGTTTTTCAGTTCATTAGGTGGTCATGCGACAGCTAATCTTATTACCTTTTATAGCGACTTTACTTATTACTGCTTGCGGTGATGAGAATGCGCCGCCAAAACCAACCAGCAAACCCTTCCATCTATTGAATGAAAGTGAGGCCAAAGCATTATTACAAGATTGCGCAGCTCGCTTATTAGCCGAGCAAGAAGCAATGGCCACAAAAGATGGCGGCAAGACCGAGGCAATTGGGGAACATACAGATGCTTCCTACCGTGCTCGCGTACCATCAAATAGCTATTTATCAATCGAACAACGGTTACGCCACTTTAATCAGTTTCGCACACTTAACTTCAGCTTTTCTTATTGGGGCTCACAAAAAACCCCCACGGGTATATTGTCGCGCTATGTTATTGTGCGCGACTGCCGCAGCAATGGCGTGGAGATTATTGGCACCCGGCGCACCGGAAAAATAAAGCTCGCGCGCTGAACCCTCAGCTCAAACACCGGTCTATAACGATAATATGCACTAAAGCAATGGATTTATTAATCGCTTTGCCTTAGTCTTGCACCCTTAATGCTAAAACCAACTTATGATTTATCGATTATGAAGAAACTGATTGCCGCTTTATTACTCCCTTTATCGGTTACTGCACAGGCCACGGTGGTCGAAGTGCAAACTAATAAAGGAACTATAGAAATTAACCTTTATGATGAAACCACTCCCGAGACTGTCGCCAACTTTTTAGCCTATGTGAACAACGGCTCTTATAATGGTGCCATCTATCATCGTCTCGTTCCGGGCTTTGTATTACAAGGCGGTGGTTACGTTTATAACGGCAGCAGTACACTGAATACCATTGAAACTGCGCCTCCCGTTATCAATGAGCCCGTTCACTCTAATGTTCGCGGCACAGTTGCCATGGCGAAAATTGGCTCAAGTGAAAACAGCGCGACGGTACAATGGTTCTTCAACCTTGAAGATAATGCTTCACGTTTGGATGCGCAAAATGGCGGCTTTACCGTTTTTGGCCAAGTCACTCAAGGTATGGATATTGTCGACAGTATTGGCGCATTACCGACATTTAACTTTGGCGGTGCACTGGCTGAATTACCTTTAGATAACTATAGCGATGAAGATTACAACGGTGATCCCGATAACAATATTGACCCGCTAACGCCCGACAGCACCCATTTTGTTATTATCGAAAATGTCACCATCACCGATACCGCGGTAGATTCAGCGGCAGCATTAGATAAACCGGAAAATACTTTAATTGATGATGTTGACGAGCTGAGTGATTTTTCCGACACCAAGTCTGGCGCTTTAGGCGTTTTGGCATTGTTCGGATTATTAGGTCTGCGTCGCCGCCGTTAAGGTTTTGATCCCGGAGCGGCTGACGTGGGTGAGTCGCTCTGTTCTGCAGCCGTTTGCTCCGGTGCATTTTTACGCAAACGACCAATAGCTTTATCCAGTACCGCCTTCGTCTTTCCTGATACCTGCCCTTCACTGTATTCACGTTTAATGACTTGTTCAATTTGATCCACCAGCTGATCAATGCTGACCGCACCGTCATCACTGTCTTTATGTTGCTCGAACAGATCAATCTTGCGTTCAGTGCGTCGTCCGAGCGCCATGAGTCGGTCGAAATGGTGTCGTTTTGCCGGATCCGACTCGACTAAATCGAGTAAAGTGACTATCAATGAAAGCGGGCTCAATAATAAGTCCCGTAGAGCATCGGCCAATAATTTAAGCTGAAAAACACCTAAACGCTTTAAGTGTTGCCACGATGAACGATTGTTAGTGCTGGTTTTGGCGGAAGTCTGACTCGCTGTTTTTTTCAAAATACATCTCACCCTGGTTCCCGTGGCGTACAGCAACGACAATAACTCAGATGCTTTTCGCCCATGGAATGGATTTTATAAAATTGGGATGAGATTAATTTACCGCAATTGACTCGGTTAGCCAAACCGCTTGTGTAAAAAAGAATGTGCAGAAAAAGCCCGATAGCGCGCCAGCGCGCTACCGAGCAAGGGGCGTGATTACTCTGCGTGGCAGATACGGAATCCATCGTCAGAAATTTCACAGTTTGCATCCCAACCGCTGCCGCCACCTGAACCAGGTAAGAAACTTGACGCGCCAAGAACTAATACACCCGCGGTAATTAAAGTAATAACTGCATTCATTTTATCGTCTCCTTAATTTAAAAGTTTGCTCCTTAGAGCCTTGGTGATTCGACCACAACCAGAACCGTTCGAACCATGTGACTTATGCTACGGGTGATCGCTGATTTTTCCGAGCGAAGTTGCTTATCTAAAAGCGCCATTTGTTTTTAAATATCGCCAAATCAATAAGTTAGAACGTTTTCAGCAAAATAACCGGCCACTTTGGCTGATCTTAAAGTGCAACAAAGAAATAAGTGGGGTCAGAGTCGATTTAGGAATAAACGGGGTCAGAGTCGACTTTTAGTCAAGCTTATTCATCAAAGAGCTCAACTCTGCCCCGTGTTTCTACGCACGTGTGACGTACACACGCACCACTGCCAGGGATTCAATACCGGATTGCCCGGTTACGGATGCGATTAGCTCATGCTCACCGGGGAGCAAACGGGCAGGATTAGTTAATTGACCTTGACGATTCGAATAGAATTCAATGTCAGCTGACAGCTCGCTTCCATCATCATCGATGGCTAGAGCCGACAACCACAAAGGTTTGTCACCCGAAATAAATGCGCCATCTTTTAACCGAGTAAACAAAATGGTTGGAGCGGATAGCTCAACCGCTGGGAACAACAATGACGCGGCTGCGTTCACATCCCTTTCGCCTAACATTTTCACATCCTCAAACTTATCAAATTGAGATGATATGATACCGAGCGTGCGCAAATTCACAGAGAAAATCGCATTTCGAGAAAGCGACATTTATTTAAAAGTGACGACTGTTCAAGGGGTTAGAGCTAGAGAGCCAAGCCGCTAGCAATAAGCTAGAGCTTGTTTTATTAAATTAGGGTCAGAGTCGATTTTTGAAAGAATTTGCTTCCTCTTTAATCGACTCTGACCCTAATTTTCCTAATTTTCAATTTTTCTTTGGCCTGCCGAGTTTTTTTGGAGCAAGCCGCCGCTGGGTTAGCTGCTCAATTTGCACTTTAAATCGATCACTTCCGATTAAGAAGCCGCGATTAGTTGCTGCACGCAAATTCGCCACAAACTTTTCGTCTTGTGCTCCGTCAAAAAAGGTTCGATATATCTGACAGCGCTCCAGAGATGTCGACGCTAAGTTCAAATAAATAGGATGAGGAGTTCGTAAGCTAGATTCGATACCAAGCGCATTCGCATGATAACTGGACCAGCGGTAGTCTTGGGCTGCGGCAACCAAATTAGCTCTAACCGGGTTAAGCTCAATATACCGAGAGCATTGAAGTAAGTAATTTTCCGAATCGATTAAACAGCTTTTGAAACGACCTTCCCATAAAGTGCCGCTGCGCTGATAAGTCGTATTAAAGTACTGAACATAACGCCGCCCTATAGATTGCATCATTTTCGAAACAGCAAACTCTTGATGTGGGGTTGCCAGCAAGTGCACATGATTGGTCATTAACACCCATGCATGAATGCTCACTTGATATTGGCTAGCGGCTTCTTTCAGCCAGTGAAGGTAGGCAATGTAATCTTGCTTCGAAGCAAAACAAGCTTGCCGGTTGTTACCCCGCTGAATGATGTGTTGAGGCTGCTCCACCGGATTGAGTCGCGGCTGCTTTGGCATGATTTAATCCTTTAAATCATTTTAGATTCAGCAAGCTTACCAACTCTAAACAGTTAGTGCCGTGAGCC
>JABXHQ010000008.1 GCA_013373545.1 Gammaproteobacteria bacterium | reverse complement strand
TGAGTCGCAGATCATAATGCGAATTATTCTCTTTAGCAATACAAATGAGAATAATTATTATTTACATGTAATTTAGACTGATTCGCTGGACTGGGTTGGAGCGCAAACCGCTGCGCTATTGCGCACGGCAGCGGCAAAACAATGAAAAATCTGACGCTGTGCAGCTAAATATGGGAGGTATTCTGGATGCCACTGAACACCTACGATAAACCGTCGTTTGTGTTCAATTGCCTGGACGAAGCCATCGGCATCACGGGCCGTAACCACGAAGTCCTGTCCAAGTTTTTTAACCGCTTGATGATGTAAGCTGTTAACCGTTATACGCTCAGGCAAACGGCAGTTGGCTAACCGACTATCCTTTGCAACCGCCACTTCCTTCACCGGCCAAGGGACATAGCGATTAGGGGTTAAGCGGCGCAGCGGCCGAATATCCGAATAAAGGTTGCCTCGTGCCACAATATTCAATAATTGGGAACCGCGACATATACCTAAGATCGGGACCTCCCGATTCATCGCTTGCTCGAGCACCGCCATTTCAAGTTCATCGCGCGCGGGATCATAACGGCTTTTGGCATTCTCAACATCGCCATACAATTGCGGTTGTATGTCGTCACCACCGGAGATTACGACACCATCAAATTTTGTCGGTAACCGGCAAGCACCCGGACAGCAATACACTGCTCTGAGTCCCACCCACCATAACATAAAGCGAATCGCCCACCAGCCAATTGGAAAGCGCTTGTTAGGCCCCGTCACCACAATTAAAGGCCGTTGTTTTGGCGTCGATGAATCGCGCATCAGGCGCTTCGCTCGCCGTCAATTCGTTGCGCTAAATCATCCGATAATAAGTCTTCAGCAATTAAGAATGCCTCACAATCAGCCACCCATTGTTTATCAATCTTATGCGTTAAGCGTTTTCGATCAACGACAAACGCCTGAATTAATTTAGCTAGTTTTTCCGGCGCATTTGCGAGCCGCTCGACGGTTCGCCAAAGCTGCCACGGATAGTCAATGTTCCAATCCGGGTTATCAATATCACAGTTTGGCAAACGATAATGAAACGTCGGCCGTGGCTTAATTAAGTCGCGATCATCGAGCGCTGCGACCAACGACTCATCAAGGTGAGCAATTAAGGGTAGGCAATCGAGACTGCGATTTCGAGTTGGGTTAAACTCAATATAATCACGCATCCACTGCATCCTATCGGGTTGATAATCATCACTTAACACCAAGTCGATATAGTCGGCTTTGAAGTGATCGATATAAGGAGTCAAACGCCGACTTAAATCAAGTTGTTCTTTAGCAACTATCCAATCGTAAAGACAAAAATAAGCGCGTAAATGTGCGAGCAATGATGACACATCAGTTGCAGTCACTTCTGGATTTAAATGTAGACCGAACGCGTAACGCGCCGCATGACGAGTACCTCGAGCACCTTGCTGACGCAAGTCATCAATAAGTGCAGTTACTTTAGGTAGATCGTCAAGCAGTAGCGGCGGCGTTACCACCTCCCAAGGGACAAACTGCTCGGCCGCAAATTTCAGTAAAGAATCACCAACATTGGTAAGCACACTTTGCGACTGTTCATGTTCGCCCAATTGCTTAATTAATGCAGCATCTAACTCAACAATAAATTTACCGGCTGAACTATCAACAACCTGATATTCAAATGCAGAGTGCTGCTTCACTTCACCACCAAACTGCTGCACGATCGCTTGTGTTAACACCGAAGGTTCAACGCCGGCTAATTCGATCTCAATGCCAAGATGGCGAGCGTTGGATGACACGTCTTGACTCATGCGGATGACTCCTCTGTGGTATCAATTAAACCACTATAAGATAAAGCTTGAGTTAACTTATTAAACGCAGCAATATTGGCGCCGCGCTGATAATCAACGCCGGTTTTGGTTTTGCCAAAACGAACGCACTGCTGATGAATGTCTTGCATAATCGTTTGTAGCCGCTCATCAACATGCGACGCTTGCCAACTTAATCGCGCACGGTTTTGCGAAATTTCTAACCCAGACACAGCCACGCCACCCGCGTTCACAGCCTTACTAGGTAAGACCATTACGTCCGCTTGTTGAAATTGCTGCAGCGCTTGTTCAGTGCAAGGCATATTGGCGCACTCAACAATCACCTGTGGCGTATTTTGTAAAATTTGCTCCGCTGCTGTTTGATCAATTTCATTTTGCGTCGCGCAAGGCAAAACAATATCGGCGCCAAATTGCCATGGTTTTTCTTGCTTGCTGTAGTCGCCATTTAATCCCGTTATTTCAGCCAAGCGCTGTCGCTTAGCCCGCGCGGCGATCAAAGTTTCAATTTGCTCGGCGGTTATTCCATCAGCATCGTAATAAACGCCTTGACTGTCACTGAGCGTTAATACCTTAGCTCCTTTGTCGATAAGTTTTTTCGCAGTAAATAAAGCGACATTCCCGGCACCCGACAATACACACGTTTTTCCTTGTAACGATTCATCTTTGGTTTGTAGCATATCTTGTAAAAAATACACTGCTCCGTAGCCGGTGGCTTCTTCACGAATACAGGAACCGCCAAAGGTTGGATGTTTACCGGTTAAGACGCCTTTGAATTGATTTGATAGCGTTTTGTAATGGTGGAACATATAACCTATTTCGCGCACCCCAACGCCGATATCACCGGCAGGAATATCCCGATCCGGTCCAATATGATGCGCTAACTGAGTGATGAATGCCTGACAAAATCGTCGAATTTCATTTTCTGAATGCTGCTTTGGATCGAAGTCAGCGCCACCTTTTGCACCACCCATCGGCAAACCCGTTAGACTATTTTTAAAGGTTTGCTCAAACCCCAAAAACATAAATTCATCGATACTGGCATCAGAGTGAAAGCGCAGCCCACCTTTATAAGGCCCGAGTGTATTATTGAACTGAATGCGAAAGCCACGGTTACACGCGTAGCGTCCATCGTCACGCTCCCAATCGACACGAAACTGAATGATCCGATCGGGTTCAGCGAGTACATCGAAAGCGCGCCACAAAGCGGGTTGCTCTTCAGAATGAATGAAATGCGCGATATCATCGCCGACTTCATGAACCGCTTGGAGAAATTGCGGTGAGTTTGGATAGTGTTGTTCTATCTGTTGCAGCTTACGATCTAACTGTGACTTTGCCATTTAAAGGGATACCTTTTCACGTTTGAAAAAAATCAGTCTGGTGCTGAAAACACAACCGACTGTTTCAAGCTAAAACCGTTACTAAATCTGTTACTTATACTGGTAACGGTTTCCATTCAGTACTGCATGACGCAAATCTTGTGCCATGCATTTATCCCCGTTTAACGCGGCCCTGTTGTAGCCGCAGCCAACGCACGCTGGTTGATTTCAACCAGCGCTCGGCATTTCAACCTCTATGCGATCGCAATTACTTTGGCTCGGTTGTTGTTTTTCGCAATGACCACTGCAACACCAAGACACCTAACACACCTGAAACCACTGAGCCCGCAATGATCCCTAACCGCTCATCCATTAGCTGGTTTACGCCGGTTTCTTCGAACGCGAGACCACCAATAAACAAGCTCATCGTGAAACCAATACCGCACAACAATGCCACACCCAGTAAGTTCATCCAGTTTGCACCTTCTGGCAGCTTCGCTATTTTAAACACTACTCCCAAACCACACATCAGCATAATCCCTACTGGTTTGCCAACCACTAACCCGAGAAAAATTCCGAGTGGCACTGGATGTAAAGCTTGTTCAGCGGTTAAGTGCAACAGTGGCACTCCGGCATTAGCAAACGCGAACACCGGCAAGACAAAAAATGCAACCATACCATGTAAATCGTGCTCAAGATTTTTGACAGGCGAACGTTCAGAGTTATTAACGTCACGCATCGGAATAAACATCGCTAAGATAACACCGGCCAAGGTTGCGTGAACGCCCGACTTTAACAGTGCGGTCCACATAACCAAACCGACAATTAAATAAGGTGTGATATCCGCCACTCGGCGCCGGTTAAAAATAAGCAATACCAGCATACTGAGTAAGGCAGTTAGTAGTGCAGTGACGGAAAGATTAGCGGTATAAAATAATGCAATAATAACGATCGCACCAATATCATCAAAAATCGCTAAAGTAACCAAAAAAACTTTTAAGCTGGCAGGAACACGCTTTCCTAACAGCATCAATATTCCGAGTGCGAAAGCGATATCGGTTGCCGCAGGTATCGCCCAGCCCTTCATCGCTACAGGGTCACTCCAATTCACATAAGCGTATACGGCAGCAGGA
>JABXHQ010000016.1 GCA_013373545.1 Gammaproteobacteria bacterium | reverse complement strand
GCTTTGCTTTGCTTTGCTTTGCTTTGCTTTGCTTTGCTTAGATTAGCTTAATCGATATGAGGCATCGCTAATTTCTGCACAATAGAGACGTCTTTAACCATACTCACAACTATTGGATTCTCAAATTTTTTAAGCTCTCCATTTAGTGGCAAAACATCCCATGAAAAGACCAGCTGAGTTAACTTGTATTGTGATAAATCGTCTAGATAAAATTTAATTTTGAATGTACCGAGTTTCTGAGAATCTTTAAACGTACCAAAAAACGCTATGGTATGCTCTGATTGATATTCGACATATCCGTGTAATTCAGTATTATAACGATTTAGGATTTGTTGGCATACAGTTAAATTTCGGAGCCACTCCTGTTCAGTAACTTTCTCTCGCAAAGGCCCCAAGCATCCTTATATATTTCACTGAAATTTTCACCCAGGGCTACTTGAGAGAGAATCCGAGTCGCTCGATCCAAGGCTTGTTTTTCGTCAAACACTTTAAAACTAGATTTACATGCCACCACAGTGAGTAACAGAAACAAAAGGATTGGTCTCATTATCATCTTCATTTTAACTGAGGAGACTACTTCTAACTGAAGAAACTAGGAGCAGAGTCAATTTACCACTTATTCTTTATAACGACACTAAAACAATCATTTAACTCGACATTGTCACTAGTTATGTCCATATATATTACGGATATTAATTAAGTTAACCTAAGCTTAACTACTCTCTAATGCTTATTATTAGCGCTTCCAATTCATCAGTTGTAATACCATTGAGCTTGGCATACAAAAATAGCGCGCCTCCAATAACAAGCGAAAAAGCGATTACACCAACCATGAAGCATAACATTCTTACCATGGCTGATTTCATATCGCTGTCGATATAAAGTTGCGTTTTAACCTTAACAAATTGCGGACCGACTACAAAAAACAATATAACAAATATAAAAACTGGAGCTAGAACAAAAAAATTAATTTCACCTAACATTATGCTTGCAAGGCAATAGACGGCAGAAAATATCATACCCGATAACATCGCATTCGTCTTAGTTAATGTCATAGTTTCTCTACCCCCCTTACCTTTGCCAAAAGTTTTATCCGTTAAGTCAATTCGGTATGACTCCATGACTTATCAACAAGGCCGCATGCGCTATTAGTATTTTACCTGAGAATACACTAACTTGACTTGCAAGCGCCTTCCTCAATTGCTTTTTGAATAGGATTTTCAATCTCGTTTAAATTTCTCTCAAAAGTAAACTCCCATGGACTTTTTTTATGGTTGATACGCCATGCATACGATCCCTCATTATGTTCAAATTCCATTAAAAATTGTGCAATCTCAGTATTCTGCCTTGTATTAAATTGACACCTAAGGGGTTGTGAAGAGTTCACTTGAAAGCTAACCATGCAGCTCCCACCTTCTGAGTAACCCAAAATGTCTTTGCTAACCCCATCTTTTATATCGCTATACTTTTCACAGCTTGCCAAAGCCTTACCGAACGCAGACCAAGAGTGATAATAGTCACATGAAAAAATAAAAAACACACTGCTAAGAATTAGTATTAATCTCATATATACTCCAATGAAAAACCAACAACTAAATTTAAAATCACCATAACAAACTGATAAAAACGACACTTAAACTAAAATGACTAAGCCGATATAAAGTATAAGCCCCATACTGGGCGCTAATCTCATCACTGTAGTTCATCACCCAGGCTCATCACTACAGGTTGCCACAGTAAGCCACAACATAGCGCTGTATTTTGGCGCTGCTTGCTTAGTTTTAATATGAAACTTCTCAAAGCTAACCTCAGTAACTTGCTCGCAGCGAGCTTTCAATTGTGCATTAATTTCTGCAATATATTTTGAAGCAAACACCGATTCTCGAAACGCATTCCGCAGGGCTACAACTTTGGGGTTATGCATATTGCCTGCAGAGGCTAGTGCCGCTTTTAATTGTTCCGGGTAATGCTGGGCTAAATAAGCGTGAATTTCAGTTTGCATTAAGTCATTTTCAGAGCTGAGAAAAAGTCTGATCTGATTGATTCGTACATCTTTAGCAACGCTCGTAATGGCTTCCTTAAGACTATCTTGGCCTTGGCCACCACCTAAGATATCAACGGCTCCGTTATTTGGCCGGGAGACTTGCCATTTAACCTCATATGCATAAAGTACCTGCGACGATACCATGGTTAAAATAATTGCAATAAAAATTTTCATTCACTACCTCATTTATGCCAGCTGAATTATATCCGCATGACCTGGCCGTGCCCATTCATGAAAAAGGTCAGCTAAGTAACGAGCAATTTCTTCCGGAGCTAACTCGGCAGGAATAAAAATATCATTAGCCACGCGCTTAATGCCACCACTACCACAATAAGTCACTTGCCATTGCTCATCCATTCGCGTTACCTCAATAACTTTACGACCAAATAAATCATACTTCATGATTAATTTTCCTAGATAAATACAGACTAGTGGTTTGCTATTGCTCTTAGCCGCCTTTTCTGCATGATAGTTTTATTATTTCACAAACCTAATCTAGGTATGCTGCTATTCATGGCTTATCAGAACTAAGCTACGCTTGCATTAAAATCCAATTTGGTATTCACTGAGGCCATCCTTGCTTTTCATTCGCGCTTAAAGGGACGTCGATCATGCTCAGAACTTTGTATTGCACAGCAGTTTTGCTAATCAGCTCAATAATCATCAGTTGCTCACACACTACGCAGACAGCAGCAAGCGAACTCGAGGTTATCACGCGCAGTCAAAACATTCTCGAGCTGCAAGAATTAATGCAGCAAGAACAACTTTCCGCAGTCGCCTTGGTTGAATTTTACTTAGCAAAAATTGAACAGCAAGATCAGCGTTATCGAAGCATTATTACGATTAATCCCGCAGCGCGTCAACAAGCCAAGCAGTTAGATGCCGAACGTCGTAACGGTAAAATACGTAGCCCGCTTCACGGCATCCCAATTATTGTCAAAGATAACATCGAAACGATTGAAATGCCCACCACTGCAGGCAGCCTAGTCCTAAAAGACAACGTAACTAACCGCGACGCCACGTTGATTGCGAACTTAAGACAAGCAGGAGCGATTATTCTCGCGAAAGCCAATTTAAGTGAATGGGCTAATATTCGCTCGGAACGCTCCTCTTCCGGTTGGAGCGCCGTCGGCGGCCAAACTCGTAACCCGCTGGCGCTTAATCGTAGTCCTTGTGGCTCCAGCTCCGGTTCAGCCGTCGCCGTTGCAGCTAATTTTGCCGTAGCGGCCATTGGGACCGAAACCAATGGCTCTATCACCTGCCCAGCTTCGGTTACCGGTGTGGTAGGTATCAAGCCGACGGTAGGCTTAGTCAGTCGCCATCGAATTGTTCCGATCTCTCATACCCAAGATACCGCAGGACCGATGGCTAAGTCGGTCATCGATGCCGCGCTATTACTTCAATACATGAGCAGTGCCGACCAAGCCGACGAGCAAACCTTAGATGATAGTTTTGACCGCACTCAAAAGCTGGCGCCAGCTCCACAAAATTTAATCACCACGATGCGCTTAGGCTTAGTGCAATCGGCGGCCACGCGACATGAAGCAGTGGCAACCCTTGAACATCAACTCAGTGAAAAGTTAGCGGCTAAACAGTGGTTAGCCGCGAGAGATTTAGCGCATAGTCCTTATCGTAACTTTTGGAGCGATACTTACACGGTGTTGTTGTATCAATTGAAGCACGATTTAAATCGCTACTTAAGCCAACTGCCACCATCGCACAGTCAACTCACTCTAGAAAAAATTATTGCCTTTAATCAGCAATATCACCAGCAGGAAATGCCGTTTTTCCAGCAAGAAATTTTTGTCAAAGCGCAACAAAAAGGGCCGCTCACGGAAAATGATTATCAAAACGCCCTGACGCGTATCACGCAAGAAACTCAAACCAGCTTGGATCGGATGTTGAGCAACCAAAAGCTCGATGCGCTGATTGCGATTACTCGAGGGCCAGCATGGAGTATTGATCGGGTGAACGGAGACAATACTGTAGGCGGCGTATCCACTTATTCAGCCGTAGCCGGCTATCCACATATCACGATCCCTCTGGGCAAGGTACACGGGTTACCCATAGGATTATCGATAATGGGACGAAAAGGCGATGAGCGCCGCTTAATTGCACTCGCCTACAGTTTAGAACAGTGGCTGACCACTCAATCTTTCAATTATGGTCAGCCCATTGACGTAACGAATAATTAACGGATATTAACGTTGATCCCAATCAGCTTCCAACTGAAGCCTTCGAGAATATACTTGTGAGTAAAATAGACTTTATTTGGCTGAGTTGGATACTGCCCCTCAATAATTAACACGCCTTGCTCGGTCAGTTCCGTTGGCTTAGTAAATTGAGGTTGGTACTCGTTGATCACCAACAAACCATCGTTCATCACGTAAAACGGATTAAAGATTTGGTCGAGTTTTTCGACACTAATTTGCTGACGCCAGTACTCTGAGATATGCCCATGGAGCTTCGCCATAGAATGATCTTTGATACTGTTGGCAAACACATCCATTGATTCACGAACCAACTCGACTTGCTTGTCCTCTGAAGGAATGGATAGCGCTTGTTGACTCTGACTAAAGGTTTCTTGAACAAAGAATATTGCACTAATCGTCCAGTTATCATTTTGTTTTAGAAACTCCATTTGAATGCTTTTCTCGGTATGATCACTTAAAGTAAGCGTACCTTGTAAGATCCCTTTGTCATTCTCAACCGAACGTGAATGCCAGCGTTTCTTGATAACTTTATTAAGTTCGTTAGCGCGAATAAACTCATAGAATTTTTCTTCAGTGTAAGAGCTTTGAAAATCTTCACTCAGCATTTGATACGCTTGTTTGTATTGCTGCTTACTCGTTGCATCATAAAAGTCACTGGCAAGACCGGTTATCGACGAGGTCATTAAAAAAATAACACCAACCAGCAACATAACAAATGCAAAAACCCCACCGATAATTTTTAATAATAATTTCACAACTACTTTCCTTTACACAATAAAAAACGCGCTGCACCATGACGCAGCGCGTTTACCTAACATTAACTGCTTAGTCCAACTGCGTGACAGTATAGCCTTTCGCTTTTAACTGCTCAATAACGCCAATGTCGCCGACTAAGTGCAAGCCCCCCACCAAAATCAATTCAACTTCCGGGGTTGCAATCATCGCTTCAACTTTTGGTACCCAGTTATTATTCCGGCGCACCACTAGGCTGTCATAAAACGCCGGCGTTTCGGTTTTCATCGCATCGAGAAACTCTTTCTTAAACATTTCAACTTCACCTGCAAACAGGCCGCTGATCATTTTGTCGAGTAAGGTACCGGCCTCTTTCGCATCTTGCAGCGTTGATAAAATAATTTTGTCAGGATCAACATCTTTATTGAAGATGGCATCAAACTGCTCCATGGCGGTCTCCAGTCCGATACGCTTTTTATCGTCTTGCATCGCCATCTTAGAAAATGTCATATCCACCCCTTCTGGCGTTGCGCCTTGGCGCATCATTAGCCCCATTACAATATTAATACTGGCCATTTGCGGCTTTAACGGGGTTAACGAATCGAGGGGAAATTTATTCTCTTGGCAAAACTTCACAAACTGCTCGTATACCTCTGGGCTAAGCACTTTGTCCAGGGTTTGGCCTTCTTCCGCCATACCCATCGCGCTCATTGCAAATGCAGCGCCCAGCAACTCTTCTAGTTCAACTTCCGTGACCAATACATCCGACGCTTGATACGCCTTATAATAGGTAGCGGGTATTTCATCCTCGGCGCGCAACAAATGAACGGTGCCACCGATATAGGCATGCTGACCGTCTTTCTCAACCTTCCACATGAAGGTTTTTGCCTGACTCAAGCTGGTGGTCAGCACTAATAATAAAATAAGTAAATGTTTCACAACTAAGTTCCCTTTCAATCAATAAGTCGGGGCATCAGTCTTGTCTGCGATTAAATTCTTACAGACCCGCTCAAAACCATGAAAATATGGCGCTAAATAGTAATATCATTGTTCAAGCGATACTATTTTTGGCATAATACGCGACCAATTTTTAACCAGTAGCCAGCTTTCACTGGTCAGGCAATATGAAACAAATCGCGCCACATTTATATGACTATCCCAAATATTGGGCCGAATGCTACGGAAACGCGCCCTTCCTACCCATGTCTCGTCAAGAAATGGACGCGTTGGGCTGGGATAGTTGTGACATTATCCTAGTAGTTGGTGACGCTTATGTTGATCATCCAAGCTTCGGGATGGCGGTGATTGGCCGCTTTTTAGAGTCACAGGGCTTTCGCGTTGGCATTATTGCCCAACCGGACTGGAATAATCCGGCCGATTTTCAAGCTTTAGGGACTCCTAACCTGTTTTTTGGGGTTTCAGCGGGCAACATGGATTCCATGATTAACCGCTATACCGCCGACCTGAAAGTGCGTAACGATGATGCTTACACCCCGCATGGCGTAGCCGGCAAGCGTCCAGATCGCGCCTTGACCGTTTATTGTCAAAAATTAAAAGCGCTGTATAAAGACGTTCCCATTGTCGCCGGCGGCATTGAAGCCAGTTTACGTCGCATCGCTCAATACGACCATTGGTCCAGCAAAGTGCGCCGTTCAGTGTTACTCGACTCAGGCGCAGACATTGTATTGTATGGCAATGCCGAGCGCGCAATCGCTGAAATTGCCCACGAGCTTGCTTTGGGTAAATCAATCAAACAACTCACCAATATTCGCGGAACCGCTTTTGTCCGTGAAGCGGTTCCTGCCGGCTTTACTGAAATTGATTCGACCCGTATTGATTGGCCAGGAAAAATCGACGCCTTACCCAATCCGTACGAATACGTTAATGGCGAGACCCCATCTGAAAACGATGCCGCCAGTTGTTCGCAAAAAGGGCAGACGGCAACCGATGAGGTACCCATTCGCATCATTCCGATGCCGTTAACACGACGTGAAAAACTAGATCCCGATAGCACCGTTATTCGCTTACCCTCTTATGAAAAAGTAAGCAAAGATGCTGCACTGTATGCGCACGCTTCGCGAGTTTTGCATCTTGAATCGAATCCCAACAATGCGCGCGCATTGGTGCAAAAGCACGGCCATCAAGAAATTTGGGTTAACCGACCGCCAATCCCATTGGAAACCGACGAGATGGACAGCGTGTTCGATTTACCTTATCAGCGTCGTCCGCATCCCGCTTATGGTGACGCGCATATTCCCGCCTACGAAATGATTAAGTTTTCGGTCAATATTATGCGCGGCTGTTTTGGCGGCTGTACTTTTTGCAGCATTACCGAGCATGAAGGACGCGTCATTCAAAGTCGCTCGCAAGAGTCGGTGCTCAAAGAAATTGAAAATATTCGCGATATGACGCCCGGATTTACCGGCACTATTTCCGACTTGGGCGGACCGACTGCGAATATGTATCATTTGAATTGTGTTGATGATGATATTCAGTCGAACTGCCGCAAACTGTCTTGCGTTTATCCAACCATTTGTCCGAACTTAGTAACCGATCACAGTCCGACCACAGAGCTGTATCGAAAAGCACGAAAAGTACCGGGCGTTAAGCGCGTTGCGATTGCCTCTGGATTACGCTACGACCTTGCGGTTGAAGATCCTGAGTACGTTAAAGAGTTAGTACAGCACCATGTTGGCGGCTACTTAAAAATTGCTCCCGAGCATACCGAAAGTAATACGCTGGATAAAATGATGAAGCCAGGCATTGGTACCTACGATGCTTTTAAGAAAATGTTTGATCAGTTTTCTAAAGAAGTTGGCAAAGAGCAATATTTAATTCCTTACTTTATTGCCGCGCATCCTGGATGCACCGATGAAGATATGATTAATCTAGCTCTCTGGTGTAAGGAAAATGATTTTCGTCCCGATCAAGTACAAACCTTCTATCCATCACCGATGGCTCTGGCAACGGCCATGTACTACTCCGATCGCAACCCTTTGAGTAAAGTGACCTACAAGTCAGAAAAGTTATTTACTGCAAAAGAGTTGCCGCAGCGACAATTACATAAAGCATTATTACGTTACCACGATCCAAGAAACTGGCCGCTAATTCGTCAAACTCTGCAAGATAAAGGTATGACCCATTTAATTGGTGATGGCCCTGGGAAGTTGATCCCATGGCAAGACGAAACCAATGACTACCGAAAGCCAACCCATGGTAAAAAAGCAGGTAGCAAAAAAGCTGGACCTAGCCACAATAAGGTGAAGCAAACGTCGTCACACAAGCGCGCTAAATATCATAAGAACAAACGTTCACCGCATCAATAATCAATGAACCAGCAAGCTCGCCAGATTAAAAGTCAACATACGCTTCGACTTTCGCAACTGCAATTACTGGTCAATGTTCGCTGGTTATTCGTCGGTGTTCAAGTCCTCGCTTTAGCTGTCGCAACAATTGGATTTTCTATCCAATTAACCTTACTTGCCTTTATTCCATTGATTATGCTGGAGCTGTTGGTCAACGTCAGTACTCAAGTAGCGATCCAACAAAAGAGATTAATTTCACGACGCATCATTTGGTATCAACTACTAATCGATCTTAGTTGTTCTAGTGTGCTCCTGTATTTTTCTGGCGGAGCTACCAACGCACTGGTTTCACTTCTGTTAATTCCGGTTACCATGAGTGGACTCTTATGTTCGAAATTTAGAGCATGGCTTACCTGTGCTTTGGCTATTATGAGTTATTCATTTCTACTGTTTTATTTTCAACCGCTTGAGCCTGCTGATCACCACGCTCACATCTCGCAGTGGCATTACCTTGGAATGTGGTTAACCTTTGTATTCTCTTCGATACTACTGGTCGCTAGTATTTCACGCTTAACTCAAATTCTCGACCAACAGCGTCAGCAAGTTGAGCAACTATCCCATCAACAATCCGTTGATGAACAGGTCGTGGCAATCGCTAATCTCTCTGCAAACGCGGCACATCGCCTAGCAACTCCATTAAACACTATGCAGCTTTTGGCGGAAGAACTAACCGAAGAGAAGTCCTCCAAAGCCATTGCCGAGCAGCTCTTAGAACAAATTAATCGCTCAATTGAGCAACTACGAGCAATTCGACATGCTGCTGAAATTGATCATGATAACCAACAAATGTTGGTGCAAAATTTTATTCAACAGCTGAAGTATCAGTGGCAGCTTTTGTATCCAGAGCTATCACTCGCGATAAGCACTACGCCCCCATCTATGCAATCACTATACTTAGCATCTCCCGCGCAACTTTTTCCTGCGATTATAAATTTAATTGAAAATGCCGCGCGTGAAAATCAAAATAGCAACGAAAAGTCAACGCCACTAACATTCTCGGTTGAAAATAATTGCTTGGTAATAAGCCTTACCAATACTTATAAACTCGATGGTATCAATGGAAATTTGCCGAGACCTAATATTCTGCCCCAAAAAAGCAAAGGTCTTGGCGTGGGGTTTTACCTTGCAAATGCGAGCATACAAAAACTTGGCGGGAAGGTTGAGTTACGACTACTAAATGGACAAGTAACAACAACCATTGAGTTACCAGTCAGTCACTCAAGCACAAACCCAACGCAACTCTTCGCTAGTGGAGTTCAAGACAATGAGTGAGCTGTGGCTGATTATTGACGATGATCCGAGTTTCGCTGCAACGTTATCACGCCGACTGAAACACAAAGGGTATGAATGCGAAATAGCTCTCGATGGTTATGATGCCTTACGCCTTTGTAAATCTAACATTTTCGATTACCTTATTGTTGATCTAAACCTTAATAACGAAAATGGGTTAGAACTAGTTCCAGAATTAAGAAGTATTTTACCTAATGCCAAAATATTGATGTTGACCGGCTATGCCAGCATTGCAACAGCGGTGCAAGCAATCAAGCTAGGCGCCGATCATTACTTACCTAAACCGGCGTCCCTCAACCAAATTCTGCAAGTATTCGAAACCATCCCTGTCGCCAATGAGTTATCGATTAATTCGCCAATGTCACCTGAACAATTAGAATGGGAGCATATACAATTTACTCTGCAACAGAACCAAGGGAATATATCGGCCACCGCTCGAGCACTGGATATGCATCGCCGCACTTTACAGCGAAAACTCAATAAGCGGCCAGGAAAAAAAGGCCTCAGTAATTAGAGGCCAAAGTGTTGTTGATAGTTAAAAAACCATCGAGGAAGATAGATATATCGTGCGACCTTTTCCCGGAACTCTTTCGCCAACGGCAACTAGATTCATCGCTGTCCGATTGACGCCAGCAAGATGACTCTGATAGTTTGAGTTTAAAAGATTTTCAACGCCTATCACAAGACTTGCATTGTTCGCGAATGTCCAATCGAGTTCAGCATTCATCACGGTATAGCTTGCGGATGTATCCTCTTTAAGAGAGCTCGCCACGCGTGACTGCGAGCGGTAGTGACGCAATTCAAAGTATGAGCTCAGATTCTCAGTTTGGTATTGCCACTGCCAACTAATATTGTCGGGTACGATTCGATACAAAGGTTCATTAATATCGCTCCGCTGACCACGAATAACAGTGAGTTGACTCGTCATTTTCCAATCAGCATTCAAACGATACTCAAGCAGCGTATCGAAACCATATATCTTTCCTGGTACATTTTGAAATTGAAAAACTTCGTTCGCCCCCATCATCGACGCAACCATATTTATCATTGGGTCATTTGACTGCACACCTTGAATATAATCGTGTAAATGATGGTAATAAATTCCAGGAGAAAAAGTTAACTGGTTATTAGAGTAATCAAAGCCTATTTCGAGCTGATAACTTGTTTCATTATCCAAATCAGGATCACCAATATATACATTGCCATCGCCTAATCCACCGGTAGCTTGCATCGGCACCCATAAAAACAGCTCTTGATAACTCGGCGCGCGGGTCTTGCTGGCCACTCCCCAAAACCAGGATAACTGCTCCGTTTGAGTCACTTTATGATTTAACGACCAGTCAAAACTGGTAAAAGAACGCGGCTGAAGCGAAGCGTTAAAGCTCATTTGAACTTGCGTGATTATTGGTGCCATCATTGCCATGGAGTGTTCAACTGCATTTGCTTGTTGCTCGACATATTTACTACGCGCAGCAAAAGTTAATTTGTGACGCTCATTAAAACTACGCGCTGCTTCAAAGTATGCGGAGAAGTCACGGCGTTCTACATCATTGAAATTTACTACTCGAAAGTTAGGCTGATTAGGATCACTGATGATTGCACTATGCTGTTCAGCCTGCGCATCGAGACCTACCAAAAACGAAGTTTCATTAGCTTTCCACCGATACTCAACTTCAGTGCCTTGGCCCTCTCCCGTCGCCAAAGTTTGACGCGTTCGATTATTCATCGGCATTCGTAAAGTGAAATTATTCATTAAATGTTCGGAGCGCTGCGCAAATGCTCGCAACGCTAGTGTGCTAGTGGACATCGCATAGGAATACTCCAATGATGTTCGATCGCCATCGACGAATATAATATCCATCGGTAATACCGGTGTCCCCGAGACCCCAATATCCTGGCGCATTTGGCTGATATCAAATTGATGCTGGCCAAGCTTGCTTCCATAACCAAACAGTTGTGCGCGCTTGTCATATTCGCTACCGCGCATAACACCTTCAGCAGCGGTCCAGTCATCACTAGAATGCAGCGCACCTAAGAAATGCAACCGGTGATGTTGATTTGACCATCCCGCGCGGGTCCCTAAAGCTCGAGCCGACTGCTCCGGAGTAAAGCCAAGATCAAGCTTACCTTCCCAACGAGCATGAGCTTCTGAAGAGAACTCTGGTTGCCAGTAACTCAAATTAACCGCACTTCCCAAGGTTTCTCTTCCGGATGATACCGGAGCAATTCCGCGACTGAGTTCAGCGTGTTCAACCCATAAGGTATTCACATAGCTAAACGGTGAATCCATTAAGTTCGGACCGGCAGAAATGATTGATTGACCGTCCAATTGAACCAGCGTTCGGCGCCCAATATGACCGCGATACTGTGCCAAGGTTGTTACTTCTCCATTCTTGTTAATACTGGCACCTGGCAACTTTGCAAAAGCATCTCCAATATCAGCTTGGTGAGGTACTTTCGGTGGCTCTATCTCAAGGTTTTCCTTTTGCTGTTTGCTACCAATAATGATCAATGATTTTTCATTATCAACGGCAAGCGCAAAGGAGGGACTGCCTAGGAGCGCCAAACTGGCGCTCACCATACCGACGGAGTACAACTTCATTTACTTGACCTCAATCTTTAAAAATTTTGTGTCATGCTATCGCTTTTTATATTTAGGAAGGACAACTGCGACAAAATGCCGCAGTTTCAATCTGGTTGATTTTTCAGCAATAAATTCTACAGTTATTAAGTGCGCACTTGGCGACCTTAGGTAGGAAAAATGAAGAAGAATCTCCCCATAACACAAAAGGAAAATGACTATCATAAAGATTTGGTCATAGTATCCACCACCGATAAAAAAGGTGTGATCACTCACGTCAATCATGATTTTATCGAGATAGCAGGATTCAACGAGCAAGAGCTGCTCGGTAGCAGCCACAACATTGTGCGTCATCCAGAAATGCCTCCGGCCGCATTCGCCGATCTATGGAGTACCGTGAAAGCGGGAAAACCGTGGATGGGAATGGTCAAGAACCGCTGTAAAAACGGCGATTATTATTGGGTCGATGCTTTTGTAACCCCGATAATCGAGAACAACACTATCACCGGCTATCAGTCAGTGCGGAAAAAGCCAGAGCGGCGCTGGGTAAAACGCGCGCAAGCCGCTTATCAAAAAATGTTAAATGGAAGCGGATGGAGCGCGCCGCTACTCGCCTGGTTGCCACATAAAATGTTAAGCCGCTTTGCCCTCGCCAATGGTCTTTCAACCGTTGCCATCTTTTTACTTACTCAGTGGCTATTGAGTGGAACCACTGCAACTTTCGCATTTATTATCATGACTTTAATCAGCAGTCTTTTGGTCAATGCTCTGCTTAGCAAGCCTTGGCGAGAAGCAGCACAAGAAAGCCAAAATCATTTAGACAATGCTCTGGCAAACCATATTTATTCAGGACGCAATGATGAGCTGGGTCAGCTACAAACCGTGATCAAATTGCAACAGAGTCAGCAAGCCACCATTTTATATCGGTTAAATGATGCTGCCTCCAACCTCAATTCGGTGGCCATTGAATCGAGCAAAAGCACCGCTCAAACAGTTAACGATATGGAGCATCAAAAGCTTGAAATTGAACAAATTGTCACCGCCATTACTGAGATGAGTGCCACCATTACTGATGTAGCCAAAAATGCCAATGACACCGCGCAGGCAACGGCCGAAACCAATGCGAAAGTACAAGAAGGCAAATCCGTAGTAGAACAAACGGTTCAGGAAATTAACACGCTGGCAAAGCGGGTTGATGAATCGGGTAAGGTTATCGAACAACTCGAACAAGTTAGTCAAAATATTAGCAAAGTGGTCGATGTGATTCGTGGGATCGCAGAACAAACGAATCTTCTAGCATTAAACGCAGCGATTGAGGCGGCGCGCGCCGGCGAACAAGGTCGAGGTTTTGCAGTCGTTGCTGACGAAGTTAGAACCTTAGCCAGTCGCACGCAAAGTTCAACCGAAGAAATTCAACATATGATCGAATCATTAATTGATACAACGAATAAAGCCGCCACAACTATGGAGCAAGGTAAGCGCTCTGCCACAAGCAGTGTAGAACGCGCAGAAAAAGCCGGACAAGCACTGAATGAGATCGCCGCTTCAGTGGTACAAATAATGGATATGAATCAACAAATCGCCACCGCTGCGGAAGAGCAATCAACGGTAACAGACGGCATTAACAATGGTATTCTCGCGATTAATGAGACTGCGGAGAAAACTCTCAACTCCACCATGGTTGCCAGTCAATCAACCCAAAAGTTGAACCAAGAGATTCAACGTTTACAGACAGTAGTTAAGCAATTTAAACCAAACTAATGAGTTACAAAAAACGGATCCGGTTAGCGCCGGATCCGTTTTTTTTGGTATTACAATCGAGTGGGAGATGACTTTTTCAGTTGCACTGCCGGTTAATGGTTACAATTGCACGGCAGGTGCAAAAGGTTTAACCCCCATTGATTGATAAATTTTTTCTGGCTGGAACATGCGATCACCTTGAATGACCAATGACGCTTTTCGTAAGTCACTCATATTTTTTGTTGGATCACCATCAATCAACACCAAGTCAGCCACTTTTCCAACTTCAATTGAGCCAGTAGAGTCAGCTTGTCCGACAACCCGAGCTGAATTTAACGAACCAATTTTTAACACTTCAATATTCGGAATGCCGGCCATTGAATATAACTCAAGTTCGCGCAAGAGCGTAAAGCCAGTAAAAGCATCCGTTCCAGGAATAATCGGCACACCTGCATCATAAAGTTTTTTGGTCATTGTTAACAATGCTGCGGCTCCCGCACGGTATGAAGCATCTTGCTCCGCTGAGTCAATTTTCATGGTTGCTGTTTTTAAACCACGTTGAAACAATGGCGGCAAATGTTCAGCAATCGCGGCATACTCCGGATCGACTTGCTTATCGCGAGTTAACAATAAACTGTTAAAAGTCGAAACCGTTAAGTCGACTTCAATTCCTTTTTTAGCTAACAATGCAATAAATTGATTCACCTCATCACTATTAAGATCGAGATCTTTCGCTTGCTCACCGATTAAAGTAAAACGTAAACGTTGCCGCGTATCGATTTTATCGCCGCCAAGAAAATTTAAAAACAGCATATTAATATGTTGAATTTCATCAAACCCGGCCTTCACCGCTTGCTCAGCTGACATAAATGCTGGGATGTGTCCTGACAGACGTAGACCACGCTTATGGATATGTGCCGCTAACTCTTTCATCCAGCTAGGATCCATGGACGAATAAGTTTTAATCTGAATGTAACCTCTATCAGCATACCAGTCGACCGCGTCTTTCGCTTCCTGCAAAGTTGCTACGGTAATACCATTGCCAGCGGAGTAGTCACTCTGCTTATCAATAAAGCCTGCTTTATAAATTCGCGTGCCAAGGTAGCTTTGCCGATAAAGCTTTTCAATATCTTCCATGTTCGATGGGCTGTTACCAATATCGCGTACACTGGTAACGCCCGCCGCTAAATAATTAAAACCGTCGGTTTTCGACAGATGACCATGCATGTCCCATAATCCAGGAATTAAAGTTTGCCCTTTTGCATCGATAACTCGTGCCTTGGCTGGCTTCGCTAAATTCTTACCAATTGCTGCAATCTTTGCATCTTTAATAACCACATCAGTGTTACTCAGAACTTGATTGGTTTTAAAGTCAACCACATTAGCATTTCGAATAATGACTGGCTCGGAAATCGGCGTGGTTAACGACTTTGATAAATCAGCAAAGTACTCTTGTTCCGCTTTTTCTGATATAGCTTTCAGCTGAGCAAAAGTTTCCATCGACCAGCCACTGCGTATACCGCGTACAAAACCTGCGTTGAGCGCAAACAGATAACCCTGATCGTCGAACCATAAAAACTGAGGCGTTAAATTCATTCCGCTGATGGCGTATAAATGCACCACTTGTTGTTCGCCATTATTGGTTAAGGTTTTGCTTTTCACTTTTGTAAGGCTGGCGTTGCCTTGCGGGAATAATTCAATTTGATTGAATGGTGCTTTTAATAACGCGCGTACCAATGCAGCATTGTTCATGCCGTCGACCGCAACGTAAAACTGGTTATCGGCAATACTTGCACGTCCGTCGTCGGCACGAGTTGCCCAAGTGGCAATACCATCCTTAACCGAAAAGAGTTCTTGCACCGGTGCGCCAAAAGCG
Source organism: Gammaproteobacteria bacterium (assembly GCA_013373545.1). GTDB lineage: Bacteria > Pseudomonadota > Gammaproteobacteria > Enterobacterales > Kangiellaceae > Pleionea. Next base: position 22,293 of record JABXHQ010000016.1, on the reverse strand, counting down.
GAGATCCCGGTCACTGTAACGTTGACCGGATAGCCTTTGTCGTTTAGCTCATAAGACTCTTCTAACGTAAGCCGCCGATTGTTCCAACTTAACTCGGTTGTTGAAGTTAACGCATTGTCGTTGGTAACTTCTGTTACCTGCTTCCCCATGAGCCCTTTATCATTGTAAAGCTCAAGCACAATGGTTTGCTTAGCCGCAAGAGGTAAAAATGCCAAAGCACAGGCGAATAACAATACCCGTCTCATAACCGTCTCCTTTTATCATTATTGTTTCGTGTTAGGTTTAATCGATCGATACGGCATAGATTCGATGGTTGCAGCAGCAGTGTACAACCGTCAACGAGTAAGGTTAATAGACGCTTTGTAACAGTTCGTTAGCTAGGGCAGTGGCGATGGCAGAAAACCTTCGCAGGGCATCAACAAGACCCCGCCTATAGCAGGGTCGAAGTCGCTATTATAAGGTGACATCCCACACATCATCATTCGACATCCAATCGCGATATTTTTCATCGCCACCTCGCGCGCCCCAATCGGAGTCAATCGTTAGACGCGAGCTGATACCGCCGCGTGGATTACAGATCATCACTAAACGCAAACGATCGGGCTCGTATACATTCATTAAGTGGTCGTAAAACACGTTAATCAATCGCTCATAAGACACCACAATATTGCGCAACTGATAAACGTATTGCTTCAGCGCTTTTAACTCAATAATTTTATTGGTTGGGTAAAACGTAAGGTAGACAGTGGCAAAATCGGGCTGCTCTTGTACCCCTAAAAAAGTAAATTCGGGGATCTTTACTTTGATCTCATAAGCTCCTTGCGATGGATTTGGTAGCGCCTTTAACAAATCACTATCGATGGCTTCCCAAGTTTTAACTTCACTCATAGCAGTTCTCTTCACCTGTAAATTTGCTCGATCCGCAGCCTACGCTGGGGAATTAAGTTGCAGTATTTGGGTAATTGGCTGACGGTTAACTATAGTCAACTTGAGACCCGTTTCAATTGTCACCGGTCATGCCGATGATGGTATAACTAAAATAAAGGTTTATCTTTGTGATTAAGTCATGGATAATACACTTCTTTACGTCTAGACGTCTATATGCAATTCAAAAAAGTTTAATAGAATTATGAAATCAAGTAAAAAACAGCAAATTAAACAGTTACTTAAGCATCAAATTTTGATTCTAGATGGAGCAATGGGCACCATGATTCAGGGCTTCAAACTGACTGAAGCGGACTATCGTGGTGAGCGTTTTGCCGACTGGCCGAGTGATTTAAAGGGCAATAATGATCTATTAACCCTAACGCAACCGGACATCATTCAAGACATCCATCGTCAGTACCTCGCTGCGGGCGCAGACATCATCGAAACCAATACTTTTAACGGCAACGCGGCGTCTATGTCCGACTATGGCATGGAATCTTTGGTTGAGGAGTTGAACTACGAATCAGCACGACTAGCTCGTGCGGTTGCCGATGAATTTACCGATAAGCCACGGTTTGTCGCCGGAGTTTTGGGCCCCACCAATAAGACTGCGAGCTTATCACCTGACGTCAACAACCCGGCTTTTCGCAATATTAACTTTGATGATTTACGCAGCGACTACTTAATCGCTGCTCGCGCATTGGTGCGTGGCGGCGCGGATATCTTACTCATCGAAACCATCTTTGATACTCTCAATGCAAAAGCCTGCGCTTTTGCCGTTATGGAGCTGTTTGAAGAACTCGGCGAAGCGTTACCGGTAATGATTTCAGGAACCATAACCGACGCCTCTGGACGCACCCTCACCGGCCAAACAACCGCCGCGTTTTATCATTCGCTACGCCATATCGAGCCAATTGCCTTTGGTTTAAATTGTGCGCTCGGAGCCAAACAACTACGGCCTTACATTGAAGAGCTTAGTCAAATTTGTGAGTGTTTTGTGAGCGCTCACCCGAATGCAGGCCTGCCCAATGAGTTCGGAGAATATGACGAAACCCCCGAGTCGATGGCCGCCCATATTAGCGATTGGGCTGCAGCTGGATTTGTCAATATTATTGGCGGTTGCTGCGGCACTACTCCAGCGCATATAGCTGCCATCAAGGCGGCGGTCGCACACCATGCTCCGCGCAAGCTTCCGAACATCACGCCGGCGATGCGATTATCGGGCTTAGAGCCGCTGATCATTAATGATGACTCTTTGTTCGTAAACATTGGTGAACGAACGAATGTTACCGGCTCTGCAAAATTTTTACGGTTAATTAAAGAGGATGATTTTGAAACTGCATTAGAAGTCGCCTTAGAACAAGTTAATAACGGCGCGCAATTGATCGACATTAATATGGACGAAGGCATGCTCGATTCGACTGCGGCAATGGAAAAGTTTCTTAAATTGATTGCCGCGGAACCGGATATTTGTCGCGTGCCAATCGTTCTAGACTCATCTAAGTGGGAGATTATTGAAACCGGCCTCAAGTGCATTCAAGGCAAAGGCGTGGTGAACTCAATTTCACTTAAAGAGGGTGAAGAGAATTTTATTAGCCAAGCTAAATTAATTCGCAAATACGGCGCAGCCGTTATTGTTATGGCGTTTGATGAGCAAGGACAAGCGGACACTTTCGAACGCAAAATCGCTATCTGTCAACGCGCCTATCAGTGTTTAGTTGAACATGGCTTCCCGCCAGAAGATATCATTTTTGATCCGAATATATTTGCAGTCGCCACCGGTATTGAAGAACACAATCGCTACGGGCTCGACTTTATTGAAGCGTGCCGCTGGATTAAACACAACTTACCCCATGCGCTTATCAGCGGCGGAGTGTCAAATTTATCATTTTCATTTCGCGGCAATAATCTAGTGCGTGAAGCCATGCATGCGGTTTTTCTTTACCATGCAATTAAGAATGGTCTAACCATGGGCATCGTTAATGCTGGCCAACTAGCGGTCTACTCAGATATTGATGCCAAGCTCAAACAAGCTTGTGAAGACGTAGTGTTAAATCGAACCGATGCGGCGACAGAAAACTTAATTGCCTTGGCCGAAAGTTATCAGCAAACCGGACACAAGCAGCAGCAAGCGGTATTAGAGTGGCGTAGCTGGCCGGTTGCGAAACGCTTGGAGTATGCCTTAGTAAAAGGCATCACTGAATATGTCGAGCAGGATACCGAAGAAGCGCGCTTGGCTGCCGAAAAACCTCTCCATGTTATTGAAGGCCCACTAATGGATGGTATGAATGTGGTCGGCGACTTATTTGGTTCGGGCAAAATGTTTTTGCCCCAAGTTGTTAAATCGGCGCGAGTGATGAAAAAAGCAGTCGCCTATTTACTTCCTTTTATGGAGCAAGATAAATCGCAGCAATCTTCATCAGGAAAAGTTTTGTTGGCAACCGTTAAAGGCGATGTCCATGATATTGGTAAAAATATTGTGGGTGTCGTACTGCAGTGTAATGGTTATGAAGTCATCGATTTGGGTGTCATGGTCAGTGCTGAAAAAATACTGAGTCAAGCAATCGAACATCAGTGCGATATTATCGGTTTATCCGGTTTAATCACACCGTCACTGGACGAAATGGTTTACATTGCAAAAGAGATGACGCGGCTTGATTATCAAGTGCCACTATTAATTGGAGGCGCCACTACTTCAAGTATTCATACCGCAGTTAAAATTGATCCGGAATACCAAAATGCAGTCGTTCATGTGCAGGATGCTTCACGTGTGGTAAACGTAGCAGCGAAATTAATTTCGGCAGAATCTCGAGAAAACTTTACCCAAGAGATAAAACAGCTTTATCACGATAAACGTGAACAGCGAGCAAAACGCGATGATACCAAGGCGTTAGTTAGCTATTCGCTCGCAAAGCAAAACAGCGCTCCTATCGACTGGCAAGTTGAGGCTATACCAACGCCGAACTTTATTGGACAAAAAGTATTTGACGATTATCCGCTGGAAGACTTAGTTGAGCGCATTGATTGGACACCATTTTTTCGGTCCTGGGAGCTCGCTGGTCGTTTCCCAAATATTTTAGATGATGCGGTTGTCGGAGAGTCTGCGCGTAAACTGTATCAAGATGCGCAAACGATGCTTAACAAAATTGTGACTGAAAAATGGTTAACCGCACGCGCGGTGATTGCGATCTACCCGGCAAACTCCGAACATGACTCGATCACCGTTTATCACCAAGATAAGGCTACTCAATTTCATTTTTTACGGCAGCAATTGAAAAAGAAAAATCAGGGGGTTAATCAGTGCTTAGCCGATTATATTGCGCCCAAAAGCAGTGGCTTGACCGACTACCTTGGCTTTTTTGCAGTTACGGCTGGTATCGGAATTGATGCTCATATTGAACGCTTTGCCGCCGATCATGATGACTATTCAGCAATTTTATTAAAAGCGCTCGCCGATCGGCTAGCAGAGGCCTTTGCTGAGCGCATGCATGAGCGTGTGCGTAAAGAGTATTGGGGATATGCGCAAGATGAGCAGTTTGACAACGATGCATTGATCCGCGAACAATACCGTGGAATACGCCCAGCACCGGGTTATCCGGCATGTCCTGATCACACTGAAAAAGGAACCTTGTGGGAACTACTTGATGTTGCAAAGACTATCGACTTACACTTAACCGATAGCTTCGCAATGACGCCAACAGCGGCGGTTAGCGGCTATTATTTTGCCCATCCCGACGCCCGTTATTTTGGTGTAGGAAAAATTAATCGTGATCAAGTCGAAGACTACGCGAAGCGTAAAAATATGTCTCTGACTGAAATTGAACGCTGGTTAAGTCCAAACCTTGCTTACTAGACGCGAACCTTAAAGGAAGATTCATGCTACTACCGGTTACCAAACACCTTGCCATTATTCGCATAGGTATGCTGACACTGCTGCTTTCCATGACTTCCCTCGTGGCAGCGAAGGATCCCACAGAGGCTCGCGAGGAAAACGCAAAAACATTTACGGTTTGGTTAATTCGACATGCAGAGAAACGCAGCGATCAAGATGATCCCGAGCTCACTCCGGCGGGATTAGCACGGGCACAGCGAGTAGTAACCCAGCTCGCCGGTGAGCCGCTTGCAAAGCTCTACTCAACGGCTTATCGACGCACTCAGCAAACGGCTGCACCGATCAGTACAGCGCGTAATCTTTCAATACAAACTTACGACCCGCGTCATCTAGACGAATTCGCTGCAGCCATCAAGCAACAACAACTAAATGCATTGATTGTCGGCCATAGTAATACCACGGGAGAGCTTGCTCGCTTGCTGGGTGCCAAAGAGGTTCCTAAAATCGATGAGTCGACTTATCACTGGATCCTTCGTCTCGACTTTAGCCGCAATCAAGTGCGCCTTACGCTTGGCTCCAGTGATGAGTAACGGCTAAACAATCAAGGCTTGGTTGCTTTTATCAAGATACATTGCTTGATCGGCAAACTTTAATAGCGCTTCGGCATCGGTACCATGTTTCGGATACTGTGCAATACCATAGCTGTATTGAAATATTAAGGTATGCTCATCGGTAACAAAGGGATCGGAAAGTGCCGTTACACAGCGCTCAAGCAAGTTATACACCGTCTCATCGCATTCTAAATTTTCCAGTAACGCAACAAATTCATCACCGCCAAGACGCGCGACTGTATCGGTTTCGCGAAATCCAATTTCCATGCGCTTAGCAAAGGCCGCTAAATACCGGTCGCCGACATCATGACCGTAATTATCATTAATCGTTTTGAATTTATCCAAATCGAAGAACAGCAAAGCGATAGAGCTTTTGTTACGCCGAGCACGATTGATAGCATCATCCAGCTTTTCTTCAAAGCCAAATCGGTTATAAACTTGAGTCAGCGGATCGCGGATCGCCATGTGGCGCAACCGCTCTTCTAAATTTTTACGCTCAGTAATGTTTCGTGCTACACCTTCAACGCCAGAGAAGTCGCCATTCTCATCAAAACAAGCATAAGCATGCGTTGATACCCACACAATAGAGCCATCGCGATGCCGCAAACAAGACTCCACCGGCACCATTTCGCCTTGCCCTTGCAAGATTTTACTTAACGTTGCTTCGCGCTCCTCTGGTCGCGCATAGAAGTTGGCTAACGGCTGTCCGATTAATTCCTCTAACTGATACCCCATTACTTCTGCTGCATACGGGGAAGCCATTTTTATCCGGCCTTGATGATCGGTGCGATAAAAAATATCCGGTAAGTTTTCAACAATACGTCGAAACTCTTGCTCCGAGTGCTGTAGTTGTTTTAATGCTCGACGCTCGCCGGAAATATCACGGGTGCTGCCAACATTTACAATTGAGCCATCGGCAAGTTTGAAGGTGGAAACCTTAATATGAACTAAGATTTCACTCAGATCTTGGCGAATCAAAGCAATTTCATAATGGTTCGGCGGCGATTCACCGCGGATCCGAGCTTGAGCACGATTAAACACCATTTCGCGGTGACGCTCGGCAATCACTTCGAGAAAAGCTTTACCGACAATTTCCTCGCGATCATAGCCCAATAGCTCACATAATGCCGGGTTCACCATAATGAAGCGATCTTCAGCAATAGCAAACACGCCCTCTTGCAAGCATTCAAATATTGACCAAAGAAATTCGCGGTCGAGGTTTGTGGCATCCATACTGACCAATGACTGAATCAATCCTGACACTATTAAAAATCCATTTTTGCGATGTTTAACTCGAAAGAATAACTAATCTGAGATTAAAAAACCACCGTTATACACCCAAATCGATAAGCGATATTGTCCACCCGATAAATGGTCAAATTCTGTAATCTTACCCGTAAGCCAGAGCAATCAGTCCTGCTTACAGATCATCAGCATTAGCGGACTTTGCGGCTTGCCAAAACAGCGTCAAATTAGCGCTCAATTCGGCTGCATCCTGATAACCTTGTGGCTGCCAATAGTCAGGTAGTAAGTGGGTATATTCAGACTGCCCGAAACGCTTATCGAGTAGAACCACCACCCCTGTATCGCTCAGCTGGCGAATAACGCGACCGGCGGTTTGTAGTACACGCTGCATGGCGGGATAACGATAAGTCATCGCAAAGCCATCCATACGTTGACGCTGGTAATAATCCAGCAGTTGCTGCTGAAACGGATTCACTTGCGGCATACCGCTGCCAACAATCACCACACCTTTCAGCGCATCACCTTTATAATCGATGCCTTCGGTGAATACGCCGCCCAAAATAACAAATCCGACAACCCCTTGCGAAGAGAAAAAGCGCGCGACAAAACTATCCCTCTCTGCTGTAGACATATCGCGAGTTTGTTGGTGCAGTGCGACTTCAGGATACTCAGCGCGAAATTGCTCCGCTACCATCGCTAGCAGCTGGTAACTTGAAAATGCGACTAAATAGTTGCCGTTCTCAGCGGATATCGTGGCAAAAATATCATGAACAATGGCGGATAAATAAGCGTTACGCTGTCGATAGCGCGTATCAATCTGTCGAGAAATAAACACGCCTAACTGCTGCGCCGAAAATAAACTGGGAACGACCTTAATTGCTTGCTCAGGATCTAGGCCGATAGTGCGGCGAATATATTCCGCGGGCCGTAACGTGCCAGAAAAAAACGTAGCGCTGCGCCAATTTTTTATAATCGGAGCTAAGTAATCGCTAGCATTTAAACAATAATATTTTAACGTTAGTGTTTCAATTAGCCCAAAAGACTCTGAACGCAGAAACAATCGATGCGCATCGCCCGCCAATTGCAGCATGACATTAAAGCGAATCAACTGTTTTAGCCAGCTGTATTCTTCAGGCGATAGCGGTTGCTCTTGGGAAAAGTCTAAAAGCTCAGCCTGAATACGCGCCACATGGCTCTGCAATTGACGCAGTTGATCGGTCGTTAATGCGACTACCTGCCAGTCTTGCGATGCAGCGGTTGAGTCCGATGACGCAGTAGCTTCAATCGCAATCAAGGACTCACTAAGTCGATTCACCAAGCGCGAAAACAATGCACGGTGCTCGGTTGCCGCCAACACTTGTAATGCAAGCGACTCGGATAGCTCCGCCGAGTACATCTCCCGCGAACGATCAACCAAATTATGCGACTCATCAACTAAAATTGAAATTCTATCGGCTTTGTTTTCAAAATGGGCTAAGCGAACCAAAGGATCAAATAGATAATTAGCATCTAAGACAACCAGGTCAAGCCAAGGTAGCATCACTAATGAAAAAGAAAATGGGCAAATCTCAAACTCTTCTGCTAACGCGACTATTTCGCTTTCGCCAATTCGATCAAGTTTAAAGCAAGCCGCCATCGCGCCCGCTAACTTATCAAAGAATTGATGTCGATAACGACAAATAGTTTTTACTTTTCCCGACTGCTCATCTACCTGCTCGATAAAGGCACTGCTGTCGTTTTTAGCACAAAAACAGATTGAATCTTTTGCACATAACGTAAGGGTTTTAAACCTTTGATTCTGAGTTTCCGCCTGCTGGTTTAGCAAATCACAGGTATCGAGTAAGGTTTTACGGCCCGACTGTTTAGCCGTTACAAATACAACTTGTTCAGCGTAGTTATTACCAAGCGCTTTTAATGCCGGGAAAACAGTGCTAATTGTCTTGCCCACGCCTGTCGGCGCTTCAAATACCAAAGTCGCATGCTCCCGAACCGTTCGATAAACTTGTGCACATAACGCTCGCTGATGTGGTCGAAAGTCAGCAAATGGAAAATTAAGCCGGCTTGCAAAAGCGACCACTTGTTGACGATGCTCAAGCACCTCCAATCGCCACTGCATATAGCGATCTAATGCTTGATTAAAATGGGTTTGGAGTGTTGCAAAATCCCAAACAAAAGTTTCTTCGCTAGTTGACTGATCGGTCAACCGTAGCCAAGTTAAACGTCCGGTAATATTTGATAGTTGAAAGTTTTCGCACAACAAAAACGCGTACAGCTTTAATTGCCCAATATGAAGACTAATCGCACTTTGACTAAGATTCTCTTTTGCCACATAAGTGGTTTTAATTTCTTCAACTAATACCGGCAGTGCATCGCGAATAGGATCGTTAGACACTAACTTAGGGCCATCTAATGGCTTATCACTGATAAAAATGACGCCATCTGCGCGACCGCGAATAGTCAGTGCAACTGACTGGTATTCCATATTTAGCTCAATGGCATACTCAGCGTGATAATTAGGATCGGCTAAGCGGCGCTTGTGTTGCAGTTTTTGATGGCCTTCGATCCCTTCTTGTGCAGTTGGCCCCGATTGTGACAACAACTCCAAGTCACCACTACGACAACTGTACTCTGCCAACTCGGTTATTGAAAATGCGAGTTCAGTTATTTTCGTCATAGACAACTCTTAAGGTTCGATAAGGAATTTCATTGCGCTCAAAAAAATCCAACCAAACCTTTTGATTATTCTGTAAGCGATCACCAGGACCTTTGACTTCCATTAAACAATAATCTTGATCTGTAAACACAATTAAATCCGGCATCCCACTACGATGGTCTTTTCGATCAGCTAAAATATGCAGCACAATTTTACGTATATGTTCAATTGGTACGCGCTGTAAGGTCCACTCAAAAAGACTGCGCTGTTGCTCTGCTTGACTTAACCTTACTCCATCAAATATCGGGATATCAGCAACCGTTTGCTGCAATAGAGACCAATGAATAAATCGATTAGCCAGTCCGAAATAAGTACGATAATTCTCTCGAAGTAATTTCTCATAACGCTTTTCACAGGCGATAAACTGAAACAATTCTTGCCAAAGACTCTCTCGCTTGGCGATAAAAGATCCATGATAGATATCATCAGGAGCGGTTTGAAATGGATTGTAAAAAGCACCTTCGCAGTCAGCGTACAACAAGGACCAAAACGTTAATCCAAATAATGAATTAAAAACGCCATTTTCGGACCAAAAACTTACTTTACCCAATGCACTTAAATGCTGTTGAACATTACGTTCAACAGATTGCGTATGCGGCGTAATGAGAATGACTTGTTCGGGTTTAATCTGTAATGACTGGCGCTCAAAAGGTATTGCCAACTTTTTTGCTAGCTTAGGTTTAAAAACGCGAACAAAATGTTGCTCACTGCTAATCGAGCTAGACGTTTCTAATTGTTGCAAACGTTCCCAGGCTTCCTCCCATTGATGTAAGTAAGCTAAGCAACGTATTATTCGCTCAGCGGCGGGAAGTTCATTGCTTTGTTGATACAAAGCAATCGCTGCTTGGTAATCTTTTTGTTGCTCATAACGCTGTCCAAGTCGGTTAAGTAGTCGTCCTAAACGTCGCTGCACAATTGACGATTGCTGGGTGCATGGGGGTAATTGTGAGCAAAGATACTCCAGCTCATCGATGTCGAGCTGTTTATGATCATGTAAGTAATCGGACAACTCATTAATTTTCTTAAGTGCGACGATAGTTTCGCGATTTTGAAATGGTAGCTTATCACGGCTTAGTGTAAATTTCGGGTACTTAACGATTCCCATGTCTTGCAGCACAAATTCAGTTAAGTCCTGCCGTAAATTACCAAAAAAAAGCAGCCGAAAAGTATCAAATGCTTGCGTACAAACAAATATTAACGAGTGATTAGCTAAATTTTGTAAGCGTGCAAACATAAGGTCGGGTGTATCATTGGCTACGCGTATAAGTTCCGCATCTAACTCAGCACGCTTTAACGTCTTTAGTGAATGTTCCGGGAACGCTTTTACTAATTCAGGTTTAGTAAATAAGGTTATAATATTATTGAAGTCATCTACCGTCGCCGATTTAACCAGTGTGGTTGCAGTTAACTCACTTAATGCTGTAAGCGGTTCGGAAATTTCTTGATAAGAAAACTTTGCGACTCGAAAGAAGTTACCCTTGCGCATTAAGCATCGAGTAAATAAGCACTGAGCATTAACCGATAACGCTGAAAATTGATGATAGAAGCTACGTTCTTGTTCAGTTAACAGCGCCGCATAACGTTCAAAGACAAACGTTAATAAAGTTATAAAGTTAACCCGATAATAATCGGCTTCCAGCGCTTGCGGTGGAGTGTTAACTGAAGTGTTCATAGCTCTCTGGATAACCACTGGCAAATAACGAACATTGCTTTGTCTGATGTTGCTGGCGCAGATGAGCATGTAATTCTAAAGCCATACGGACGTACTCATAACAGAGTTTATCGCGCTACCAACACCAAGCTATACCAGAGTCGCTATCAACAACACTTTGCGATAAGATCGAATAGTGGTCAATCATTGCTGGTTAAACTCATTCACGCTAAGTTAACGGAGCGAGCGTGGCACTGGCTGATACAAGCTCAAAACACCTTATGGGCAATCACCATACAGGATGCACAACAACTACTCAAGCAAATAGTACAATAAACTATTCACACTAAACGCAAAGGTTAACTTATGAATGCTCACGTAAAATCTGCTTTGCTGCTGGTCAGCACGATTTTCTTTGCTGCATTGGTCATCGTGTTGGCAAAAGTGAGTCTTACGCGCATTCCGGTATTCACCTTTAATTGGCTGCAAATTGCCGTCGCGGCACTATTTTTACTCTGTTACACTTTCGTTTGGCGACGCGAACCATGGCCGCGCCACCTTACCTTGCGTCAATGGCTCTACCCGATTGCGATCGGCATTGCGAATTTTACCCTGGTACGTTATTTACTCTTGGCAGGCTTAGATTATTTACCCGTCACCACCCACGCTTATCTGGTCAACTTTGTCGGTTTAATCACTATGGGCCTCAGTATTTTTATGCTAAATGAGCGGCCCTATTTATTGCAATTGATCGGGGCTTTAATTGCGCTTTCCGGCTTAACGATTTACTTTGAGGTGCTGCCGCAGGCCGAAGAAATTAAAGGTATTGCGCTGGTCGCGACCGGCGTTTTCTTTCTAGCGCTGACCAATAACTTAATTCGTCGCTTTATGCTCGGGCACAGCGAAGCCTTGTCGGCCGTAATGCTATCAACACTGGCCATCGTGATCGGTGGGTTACCCTTAATTATCTGGGGTATGATTAGCGACGGCGTTATTTTTAAGTTTGCGCTCTACGATTGGCTAGTCATTTTCGCCAATGGCATTATTGGCTTAGCCTTAACCCTGATTGTTTTTAATCATGTAATGAAAACACTGCGCAGTTATGAAGCCAGTATTTTAGCCTCAATGGGCGTCGTCTTTGTGGGCGTGTTAGCAATTCCGATTGCCGGCGAACAATTAACTTTTAATAAAATTGTTGGTATTGCTATTTTACTGTTAGGTATTTTGTTGAGCCAACTAAAAATAACTCTCAAACCATCCGATAAATCGCAGGAAAATTTATGAGCGAAACATTAGCGACTTTTTTAACCAACTATCCCGTAACAATCGAACTACCGGTTCAATGGGGTGAAATGGATGCCTTTGCGCATGTCAACAATGTGGTTTATTTCCGCTACTTTGAAAGTGCTCGTCTTGCATTCATGGAAAAAACCGCGATTATGAGCGAAATGCAACGTATTCAAGTGGGGCCCATTCTCGCCCATACCGAATGCCGTTATCGTCGTCCCTTAACCTACCCCGACACGATAACCGTCGGCTGTCGCGTCGATTCCCTCGGCGAGCAAGACTTAATCCAGAGCTACGCGGTATGGAGTCATCAGCAACAGACCATTACCACTAGCGGGAAAGCCAGAATCGTAATGGTTGACTACCAGTCACATCAGAAAGTTGCGATCAGCGCATCCATTCGCGCAGCGATCCTTCAGTTACAACCGGAGCTTGCCGCGCAATAACACCAAGCTTTAATTAAAAGCTATAAAAAGTTAGCGGATTAAGAATTGAAGCGAATTAAAAACTGACAGCACCCAGTGTGCTGTCAAAGTTGGCCCGAAAAATATTCATAATCGGTCCTCAGCATGGTCAATCTCTCACGGCAAATATTGATTTTTGCGATAGCGCAATCTTTAACCACTCTCTACACTTAAAGAACATCGGTAATAACTGTAAGGAACAGGTTATGTTTGTACACCGTCATCTCGCGTACTCTGTAGAAGAAGGTTCAATGGAAGAATTTTTGTCAGCCATCGCGCAACAAAAATCGAAGGCAAAACAGGATGAGCCTTCGCAATATAACTATCTTGAAAAACGACTGAACGAAAAGTTTAAACGCTCGCAATAAACCTTGTGCGGCTTAGGGAAGCTAGGACTAATCGGGATCCAATTGTCCGCTGCAATACGATGAGTTTTTAAGTACTGAAACCAAAAAGGGCCCATAAGGCCCTTTTTTGATCGAGTAAATAATCGCTTAAGCGAAGGGATCCCGCAAAATCATGGTTTCATTACGATCCGGGCCGGTTGAAATAATATCCACCGGTACTCCTACCACTTCTTCGATCTTCTTGATGAAGGCTTTGGCGTTAGCAGGCAAAGCATCATAGTTTTGCACGCCATAAGTATTCTCATCCCATCCAGGCATTTCAATGTAGTTAGGCGTTACTTTGGCAAAACCTTCGGCACCAACCGGTGTTACATTCATTTCACCATTATCTGGGCAAGAATAGCTGATGCAGATTTTTACTGTTTTCAAACCATCTAAAACATCTAGCTTAGTTAAGCAAAACCCAGAAACCGAGTTAATTTGCACGGCTCGACGCAAGGCAACGGCATCCAACCAGCCACAACGACGACGTCGCCCTGTGGTGGCACCAAATTCATGACCACGCTCACCAAGTCGTTCACCTACTTCATCATGCAACTCTGTTGGAAATGGACCGCCACCAACACGCGTTGTGTAAGCTTTAGTAATTCCAAGTACATAGTCTAAGTACAGCGGACCGAACCCACTGCCCGTAGCAGTACCGCCTGCGGTAGTATTCGATGAAGTCACAAACGGGAAAGTACCGTGGTCAATATCGAGCAAAGTACCTTGAGCCCCTTCAAACAATAGCGAGTGTCCTGCCGAGCGCTCTTGATGTAACGCTTCAGGAACATCAGCTACCAAAGGCTTAATTTCTTCTGCCCAAGCCAAGCATTGCTGATAAAGCTCGTCCAAATCAATCGCATCGACTTTAAAGTATTGTGAGAGTACAAAATTATGATACTCCAATACTTCGGCTAATTTCTCTCGCAAGCGCTCAGGGTAAAATAGGTCTTCTACTCGTAGGCCACGTCGCGCCACTTTATCTTCGTAAGCAGGGCCGATACCACGACCGGTCGTACCGATCTTTTTGTCGCCAGTTTTCGCGGCTTCGCGAGCTTGATCAAGTTTAATGTGATACGGCAGAATAAGCGTGCAAGCGGCGCTGATGCGTAAGCGTTCGCGCACGGGTACTTGGCGTGCCTCAAGCATGTGAATTTCTTCCATTAACGCTTCTGGCGACAACACCACCCCGTTACCAATGTAGCAAGTGACGTTTTCGCGCAAAATACCCGACGGGATCAAGTGTAAAACGGTTTTCTCGCCGTCAATCACTAAGGTATGACCCGCATTATGGCCACCCTGATAGCGAACCACTCCGGAAACACGATCCGTTAACAGATCAACGACCTTACCTTTACCCTCATCACCCCATTGAGTTCCGAGCACTACAACATTTTTTGCCATAATTCAGTATCTTAAGCCCATTTTGTAAGCCGACTTCTAGCACAGCGCTAGAAGCTGAAAACCAAACCGCGAATTTTACCCCTTCTGCCCGCTCGGGACAACGTCTAGGAGCGAATAACAGTGATCTTTTATCCACATGAATTTATGCATAAGGCGCCAGCTGCACTTAGACCACGACTGCGGCTATACAACTGAAGAGTTCCGTGCCGCCACAAGCTCGAGTAATTGCATTTCTACAAGCATAAAAAAACCCGGCTAAACACCGGGCTTTTCTGATTCCTAAGCGGATTACTTACCGTTAGCATCCTTTAAATACTTAAAGAATTCACTATCGGGTTTAATCACTAGCACGTCATCCTTACTGTTAAAAGATGCTTTGTAGGCATCTAAGCTTCGCAAGAACGCGTAAAACTCAGGGTTTTTGTTATAGGTTTCAGCATAAATCTTCGCGACTTCAGCATCCGCATTACCACGAGTGGTACGTGCGTACTCGTCAGCTTCCGCAATAATACGTTGAACATCCGCATCGGTTTTGGCTTTTAAGATGTTTCCTTCTTTTTGGCCTTGAGAACGGATATCAATAGCGGTTGCTTGTCGTTCCGATTTAATTTGGTCGTAAACGCGACCAACAACATCAGCCGTGTAGTTAACCTTTTTAACGCGGATGTCAACCACTTCAATACCGTACTCTGGCACACGCTGATTAACATCTACACGAATCTGATCCATCAAGTCCTCACGTTGCTCAGAGATCGACTCTTGCAAAGTACGCTGACCAAACTGATCACGTAAACCATTATCAACTAAACGCTCTAATAAGTTTTCCGCTTGACGAAATTGACCATTGGTACGCAAGTAAAATTGTGAAAAGTCTTTTACTCGCCACTGCACATAGGTATCGACGTCTAAGAACTGTTTATTTGAAGTGGTGAATACATCGGGCTTAGGATCCATTGTTTGCACTCGTGCATCCAAACGAATAACGCTTTCAAACAATGGTAATTTAAAGTGCAGACCAGGCTCAAAAACAACCGGAAGATTATCCGCGTCACGCTCGACTTTACCAAAACGTAATTTCAATGCGCGCTCGGCTTCGTTAATAATAAAAACCGAATTAAGACCCAAAAGTACTACGACGACTGTGAGAATAGCAGCAACCATACTTTTAAATTGCATTATTTTTGCTCCTTATTCTTTTTCATCAACTGATCAAGCGGTAGGTACATCATATTATTACCACCATCAACGTCCACCATCACTTTGGTAGAGTTAGATAAAATTTGCTCGATGGTTTCAATATATAAACGATCGCGGGTTACCTTTGGCGCCGCTTCATATTGAGGCAACAATTGCGCAAAGCGAGCCACTTCACCATTGGCTTGAGCGACTACTCGAGCGCGGTAAGCATCGGCTTGCTGACGTAACTGTTCCGCATTCGCGGTTGCTTTCGGTAACGCTTCATTGCGATACGCTTCGGCGTTTTGCACTTCACGCTTGGCATCTTGTTCGGCCCGGTTTACGTCTTCAAAGGCGTCATTAAGCGCACGCGGTGGAGCTGCTTTTTCTAACGTTACTTGCTCAATTTTCAGCCCTGCTTGGTAGGTATCCAGAATCCGCACTAACTCAACCGATAACTCATTACGAATGCGTTCTTTCTCGGTCGTCAACAGCGCATCTACTTGACTATCACCCACTACTTGGCGCAAAGCACTTTCGGCGGCTTGCTGCAAAGTAAAGTCAGGGCTTGATAGATTAAACAAATACTGCTGCGGATCATCGACGCGATACTGAATACCAATCTCCACATCAATAATGTTCAAATCTTTGGTCAGCATTACGCCGGCAACTCGTTTCTCAACGAGTTTATTAACATTAACTTTTTCGAGCGTAGAAATACCAGCCGGTACCCAGTTAATACCAGGACCAACAATTTCTTGGAACTCGCCAAAAGTCAGTACCACACCGCGCTCTTGCTCGTTGACCGTATTTAGACCGGCAACAAACCAAGCCACAAAAGCAACAACGGCAACAATAACGAAAAATGGCGCTGCACTCGCGTTTGAGTTTCGGTTACCTTTGTTACCGCCACCGCCGGAGACTTTATTCCACAAGTTTTTTATTGCTTCGTCTAAGTCCGGAGGACCGCTTTGTTTGTTTCGATTGCCCCAAGGGTCTTTATCATTCCCGCCCGGTGAGTTCCAGGTCATAGTGTTCTCCAGTGTTTGCTGTTAATTTAATTCGTTAGAGATTTTGCGTTGCTCTAAATCTATCCCATTTTTGCGTTCAAGTCGCTTCCAGTCCGCCAAAGTTAGTCTGACGACTAAAATGAATTCACCTTGCTCTGTAATATGTTCGCTTTGCACACATTTCAAGTCATAAAGTTGCCCGCGTAGTGCCATTTCCGTCGCGGCTAGTTGCAACGTTTCTTCGCGCCACTCGGCGTCCAATAGCTTGGCAATGGCGGTTAATAAGCCGTCGATTCCAGCTCCGCTTACCGCCGAGCAATAAACTCGGTAGCCGCCGCTGTCAGGATCTTGCTCGACTCTTGGCGTTAGGCCTTCTACTTTATCCGACTTATTGTACACTTCTATGACCGGACTGTCGTTAGCCCCGATTTCATCGAGGACTAAGTAAACCTGGTGTTTATTATCATCTCTGCGCTCATCCGCTGCATCGATAACATGTAACAAAATATCGGCTTCACGACTTTCCTGTAGGGTTGCTTTAAACGCCGCTACCAAATCATGGGGTAGGTGACGGATAAACCCAACGGTGTCGGCCAAGATAACGCTTTGCTGTTGGTTCACGTTTATACGCCGATGGGTCGGATCCAGAGTCGCAAATAGCTGATCGGCCGCCAATACATGACTTTCGGTTAAGCGATTAAATAACGTGGATTTCCCAGCATTGGTGTATCCCACTAAAGAGACGGTCGGCACATTCGCACGCTTACGCGAGCGGCGTCCTTGTTCGCGTTGCCGTTCGACTTTTTCTAGCCGTTTACGAATGGTTTTAATCCGCTCACGCAGTAATCGCCGGTCGGTTTCAAGCTGGGTCTCACCCGGTCCACGTAGACCTATACCACCCTTTTGACGCTCCAAATGAGTCCATCCGCGCACTAGACGGGTAGATATATGCTGTAACTGCGCTAGCTCTACTTGTAATTTACCTTCATGGGTTTGCGCTCGTTGCGCAAAAATATCAAGAATTAATCCGGTACGGTCTACCACACGACACTTAGTCAAATATTCAATGTTACGCTCTTGCGACGGTGACAAACTGTGGTTAAACAGCACCACATCAGCTTGCTCCGCAGCCACTAACTCAGCGATTTCTTCAATTTTTCCGCTACCAACGAAATATTTCGACTGGGGTGCCGAGCGGCTGGTGGTGACGATTCCAAGTACCTCGAGACCGGCAGAGGTCGTAAGATCAACAAATTCGGTCAAATCTTCTTGGTTAGTCTGGTCGGGAAAGTCAACATGGACGAGCACGGCTCGCTCGCCGCCTTGATAACGTTCAAACACTTAAGGGTCTTTACCTATTTGATAAATATGAGAAGGATATGAGGTAATACCAACCAAGACAACTACTATCGCTGTCTTGGTTTATTTGGCTTTTAGTGAGTCAATTACGCGTTGTGCTCGTCGTCACCGTTGCCGCCGTTTTCACCGGTGTGCGGTAAGCGAACATTGCGCGCTGGCACGATGGTTGAAATGGCATGCTTATATACCATTTGACTCACGGTGTTTTTAAGTAAAACAACGAACTGATCAAACGACTCTACCTGTCCTTGTAATTTGATGCCGTTGACTAAATAAATCGCCACTGGCACGCGCTCGCGGCGCAAAGCATTCAAGAAAGGGTCTTGTAAAGATTGCCCTTTTGGCATGATGACTCTCCTTATACTGTTATTGTTTTGTTTCCCGTTTATTATTATCGGGAGCTCTTGCAGACTATTAATACCCAAAAAAACTTGGCTTAAATACAACCCTTTACAGCAAGTAATCACTTACCATTTATTGCCAAGGGCAAATTAAAGCAACCGTGGCCACTTTCACTATAGTGTAGCATGCCTTTATGAAACTGCTATATGGAGATATTACCTAAATATTTCAACAGCTTTTGTGAATTATTTGGCGCTAAAGAGTCCAACCAAAATAATGTTGGCCAACTGCGCAACCAAGTAAACTGTCGCTTGGCTAATTGCCGGGTTGCCACTATCGAGCGGTAGCGTGCTTCGTCTAAGCTCAGCTCTCCGGTAAAAAACTGCCACATTTGGCGATAGCCAACACAGCGCATCGAAGGGTGCTCTAACGTCAAATCACCGCGCTCAAACAATGCCCGCACTTCTTGCTCAAATCCTGCGGCTAACATTGCATCAAAACGTTGCTCAATACGCTCATGTAATACAGCTCGCTGATTCGGTGCAATGGCCACTTCGACTAACGGCCAGGGAAACTGATACTGCTGCTGCTCAGCATGAAACTGTGACAGCGGCTTGCCAGACATTAAATAAACTTCAACCGCGCGTGAAATACGCTGCGTGTCACCCGGCGCCAGTCGCAGAGCGGTCTCGGGATCGAAAGACGCTAAGTATTCATGCAACGCTGCAATACCGTGCTCCGCTATGCGCGAGCTAACTTGCTCGCGAACCGTAGCATTAGTGGCAGGCAAATCCGCCAAACCAGAAAACAAAGCCTTAAAGTAAAGCATGGTTCCACCGGCCAAAATCGGCACCCGATCTCGAGCTTGAATCGCCGCGATGGTGGACAACGCATCCTGCCGAAAGTCGGCCACTGAATATGTCGCAGCCGGATCCACAATATCCATTAGGTGATGGACGATCCCTTGTTGTTCGGCCAACGAAGGCTTAGCGGTACCTATGTCCATCGAGCGATAAATAAGTGCTGAATCCACACTAATAATTTCGCCATTAAGCGCTTGTGCTACCTCAATCGATAAGGACGTTTTGCCTGACGCAGTCGGTCCCATTATGGCAATAACTGGAATGCTCATCGCCACTCGCTACCCAATTTTTTTGCCAGCATTTCGGCGCTTAAGCGAAACCGGTGAGGCGCAAGAATGGTCTCGGCTTCAGGGCAAACCTCGGGCCAATTGAGCAGTTCCGAGAATGCATCAACCGGCTGCTGTAAATCCAGTTCACGCAAACTTGTACGCAGTACTGGCAATAGCTTTTCCGGAGTGAAATCGCCTTTGGCAAAACGCCACAGTTGCTGCAAAATGATCGGCCACCAAGATGCCGGAAGTGCCACTGCAGCGGCCGGGAGCTTGCGCAACATTAGTTGTTGCTCACCTGCCACCGATAGCTCAAAGCCAAGCGCCCGGAAGCACTCAAAGAATGCCACTTCTTCCAACCAATCGTGCTCTGCCACCGTCACCATCACCGGAATCAAAAGCGGCTTAGCCACTAATGCTTGATGCTGCCACTGCTGCACCAGCCAGTCGACATAACCAAGCCATAAATCTTCAATAATGAGCGTCGAAGAGTCTGTTCGTATTCGATACCGCCCTTGCCATAATGATTCTGCGTTCACCACCGTTGGCGAGTCGGCTGGTTGTGGTTGCGCTGGCGGCCGTGGCAAAGACGTTCGAGCAGAATTAAGATGACTTTGGGAGTAATTTTTTAGCGCTGGCGCGGTGCGCGCGAACGACTGAGATGAACTCAACGGCTCGGCTATCACGCCAGCTCGGTCGACAATCGCTTCTGCGGAATCAGCACCTGCAGGCTGCGCAACAGCGGTCAATACCGATTGCGCTGGAAACAGGCATTGTTGTAATAACTTCACCAAAAAATCATGCACTTGACGGGGTTGGCGAAACCGTACTTCGTGCTTAGTAGGATGTACATTAACATCCACTTCCGTCGTCGGACACTCAATGTAAATAACATAAGAGGCAAACCGCCCAGTGGGTAATAAACCAGCATAACTTTGTCGAATGGCATGACTCAATAGCCGATCTTTAACTGGCCGCTGATTAATAAAAATAAATTGCGTATCCGATTCACTGCGATGATAGTCAGGCGCCCCCAACCAACCATGAATGGTTAAACGGTCCAAAGATCCCGAAAACGCCAACGCATTGCGACAAAATGCACTACCACAGGCCGCTTTTAGCTTCTCGACTGAGTCCCCTTGCACGGCCGGAAAACGGCGTACTACTTTGCCATTATGCTTTAGCACAACCGCCACTCTTGGATTCGCTAACGCCGCTCGTTTCACCACATCTTCGATATGTGCGAACTCAGTTTTCTCCGTGCGTAAAAATTTACGCCGCGCTGGAGTGTTAAAAAATAAATCGGCTACTTCGACACATGTACCTAAGCTGGCCGCGGCAGGCGCTAGCTTCACCATCATGTCGCGCCCATGGGTTTGAGCTTGCCATCCCATGTTTTCTCCGGCTTGACGCGAACGCAGTAAAAGCCGAGACACGGATGCGATACTGGCTAATGCTTCGCCACGAAAGCCCATACTAGCGACCGCACATAAATCATCAAACGATTGTATTTTACTGGTGGCATGACGACTCAGCGCTAGCGGCAGATCATCTTTATGGATCCCAACGCCATTGTCGATAATTCGGATCATCCGCGCACCGCCACGTTCAATCTCAACATCGATTCGATCAGCTTTGGCGTCAATTGCGTTTTCCAATAACTCTTTTACCACCGACGCCGGTCGCTCAACCACTTCACCAGCGGCAATTTGGTTGGCGAGTTGATTATCGAGCTGGTGAATACGCGGAGAAGCAGTGATGGTTTCCATAATTAACGCGCAAGTTTCAGGCGCTGTCCCACTTTAATACTATCGGATTTTAGTTGATTAATACGCTTAAGTTCAGCAATCGATAGGTTAAATCGAGCAGCGATATCCGATAAGGTATCGCCACTTTTTATGGTGTAATGTGAAGGCTTAACGCGCTGTGAAGCCATCAATGTTCCATCGGGAGGATTCGCTTTAAAATAGGTTTGCAAACCATCAAAAATAGCTCCCGCAAGTTTGTCACGATGCGCTTTACTGCGTAACAACTTTTCTTCTTGCGGGTTGGAAATAAACGCTAGCTCCACCAGCATCGCGGGAATATCTGGCATTTTTAGTACCACGAATGCAGCACGTTCGACACGCTTTTTATGCATCTTAGGCACAACTTTGGACATGCGGTTGTGAACCTGAGTTGCGGCATCCAAACTGGCAGATACCGAATACGAAGTTGATAAATCTAACAACACTTTTGCCAGTAAAGGGTCTTTATTACTGAGCGATTCGACACCACCTAGTAAATCCGATTCGTTTTCTCGTTGCTCTAACCAACGCCCCATTTCTGATTCCGCGCCTTTCGGTGATACGACCCAAACCGACGATCCTCGGGCACGTTTATCATGAAATCCATCCGCATGAATCGAAACGAAAATATCGGCTTGATTTTGACGCGCAATTTGCGTGCGTTTACGCAAGTTAATAAAGTAATCGCCTTTGCGTACCAAAACGGCTTTCATACCTGGAGTGGCATCAATTTTACTGGCTAATTGTTTAGCCACGCTCAACGCAATATTTTTTTCTAAGGTACCCTTCGCACCGACCGCACCCGGATCGTCGCCACCATGTCCGGCATCAATAGCCACAACAATGTCACGCTTGCCGCTAGCGTTAACTGTTTTCGCTTTCGGGGCTTCTTCTTGATTGTTTTCATCAAGTAAATCAACCACCAAGCGATGACCATAGTTTTGGTATGGCTCTAGCTCAAATG
>JABXHQ010000175.1 GCA_013373545.1 Gammaproteobacteria bacterium | reverse complement strand
CCGCCACTTAAGTGATGTGGCGATAGTCCGCCTTCACCGGTATTTAACCAACAATTCGCCATCGCTGCACCTTTTGATAGCGCGCTAATGGCCGGTCGCGACAATGCGCCGTAACTCATTCCGGAAATATTAAAGAAGCTCGGCGCGGTATAAGGCTTTTGGCAATAAGGTCCAATGGTAAGCGGTGCTGCTTGGGTTGCATCTTCCTCAAGCGTTGGAAACGCGGAGTTCATAAAAATGACGGTGCCGGGCTCGGTTAAATTACGAGTTGAGCCAAACGCAATGGTGCGATTTTCATTTTTGGCGGCGCGATAAACCCAACTGCGTTCACTGCGGTTAAACGGAAGCTCTTCGCGATCCATGGCAAAAAAGTATTGGCGAAAAAATTCACCAAGATGTTCAAACCAGTAGCGAAAGCGTCCAATTACTGGGTAGTTACGACGTATAGTGTGACGCTTTTGAGTGATGTCAATTAAATAAAGCGTAACCACCGTTACTAGACCGATGCCTAAAATGACAACAATACCAAGAGACAAATAAATTAGTGAATTAAAGGCAAATGACTCTAGGCTCATAGAATTCTCACTGTTCAGTTAAGTGCCGTTGTTGGCGAATGGAACGCTTCTTTTGGCTTACAACGCTAGAGCTCTCGCGACGGTTTTGCAAGCGTCCTTTTAATTTGGTTTTTAGATAGTCTTGCTCTATTTTGGGGTAGTAATCGGGATATTTCAAATCATCGAATAACTCATCAATCTCTAATAAAATTTCAAATAAACGCTTTAAGTTTATTTGATGGGTTTGCTGAGTTTTCTCAAATAGCCAATCGCTTAACTGGCAAAAGCGAGCAAACGGTTGCGCGCCGAGTAAGAGTGGCAATGTTGCACTGAAGCGGCCCGAGTTCGCGATCATATCCCAATAGCGAGCGAAGCGATTCATTCTTTGCATGTCGGAAAAACTAACAGTGCTTGTTTGCAATACGTTGTAAGGTGGCAACGGATTAAACACTAATTGATAATCGTCGCTATGGCGAATAATAGGGCTGCCTTTTAAACGTTTCAATATACCCATTTGTATTTCATGTGGTTGGCAAGCAACCAGTTCATCGAAGCTGCTCGCAAAACTGTCCATAGACTCACCAGGGAGACCAAAAATCAAATCGGCATGAATATGGGCTGTTGTGTTCTCGCGCAACCATTTAAGATTTTCTTTCGATTTATCATTGTTTTGTTTACGACTAATTAACTTTTGAACCTCACTATTAAAAGTTTGTATGCCAACTTCGAATTGTAAAGTTCCAGGGGGAAACTGCTTGAGCTTTTCTTTTAAAGCTTCCGGTAAATGATCAGGGATTACTTCGAAATGCAGAAATAAGTCATCGCTAATTTTAGCTAGAAAAAAATCTAAAATTTGGAGCGTCGTTTTTATTTTTAAATTAAAGGTGCGATCAACAAATTTGAAGTGGCGAGCACCGCGTTGGTAAAGATCTTCCATAGCCGCTAGAAAGCGTTCTAACTCAAATGGGTAACTGGTTTTATCTAAAGCAGATAGGCAGAACTCACATTTAAATGGACAGCCGCGAGAGGCTTCAACATAAATTAGGCGGTGCGCTAAGTCATCATCATCGTAAAAATCATAGGGCATCTTAATGGTATTTAGGTCGAGTGCTTGCGAGCGAATTATTTTTTCAATAGGAGGACGTTTAGCTAACACGTCGTGGCAAAGTCTGGCGAAACTTTTATCCGCTGGCCCGGTAATAACATAGTCACAATAATTAATAATTGGGTGGCTTTGGGTCTCGTAACTGACTTCCGGGCCGCCTAAAACGATGATGAGATCAGGGCGCAAACTTTTCAGCTGTGCAACCACATGTTGCGTCTCTTCAATATTCCAAATATAGACGCCAAATCCAACAATTTTAGGTTCTTTATTTAAGATGGATTCAACGATATCAATCGCGCGCGTTTTAATGGTGTATTCAACGAGTTCACATTGGGCTTGCAATTCGCCCAAATTGGCGTACAGGTAACGCAACCCAAGGCTGGCATGGATGTATTTGGCATTGAGCGTCGTTAACAGGATATTCTTCATTACAAGTGGTCATAAACAGGCAAAAATTCGCGCCATCTTAACGCGTCAGGGGCTATTTTGACCAGCTCTATTGAGTGGTTGAAAAACAAACAAATTTGAAACCCGTCACAGATTCCGATAGGATCATCGGCTCAGAGTTTTTAGTCTTATTCCCAAATCCTTTGAACTTTCAATCAGCGTTCCGCGCTTTTTTTAGCTAAAGCAACAACTTAGCGTCTATTGGGGAATATTCTTTTAATAAATAAAAGGTCTCTTTATCAATGAATAAAGCTGTTAATTTTTCAGATGATATCTATCCAGTTGATTTGGCCAAAGCGCCAAAGCTGAATGTGTTCACCCAGCGTCAGTTGGCTAAGATCCCGCAGTTTATGGCACTTCCTGAAACGGCCCGAAAAGGGGTTGAAGTGGCTGCCTTGGTATTCCCATTTCGCGTTAATGAATATGTTGTGAATGAACTAATTGACTGGGATAGCTGGCAAGATTGTGCCATCTTTCGGTTAACCTTTCCGCAAAAGGAAATGCTCAGTGATGCCGACTTTCGCGCACTAGAACAAGCTTATGATGCTGCGGACAAAGCGGCGATTAAGGAACATGTGGAGCGAATTCGTGAAGGCTTAAATCCGCACCCGGCAGGCCAGATGGAGCTTAATGTGCCCACATTCAATGGTGAACCGGTCGAAGGGATCCAGCATAAGTACAACCAAACGGTATTATTTTTCCCGACGCAAGGGCAGACCTGTCACTCATACTGTACTTTCTGTTTTCGTTGGGCTCAGTTTGTCGGCGATAAAGACCTTAAGTTTGCATCGAAAGAAGTCAGTCAGCTAGTTGGTTATTTATCGGAGCACAAAGAAGTGACCGATATATTATTTACCGGCGGTGATCCGATGGTGATGAAAACCAAAGCGTTAGCTAATTATTTAGAAGCGATGCTCACACCAGAGTTGGAACATATTAAAACGATTCGTATTGGTACCAAGGCATTAACATTCTGGCCTTATCGGTTTGTCAGCGATGATGATGCTGATGAGTTAATCGACTTATTAGAGCGTTGTGTCGCGGCGGGTAAGCATGTAGCGATAATGGCGCATTATAACCATTGGAAAGAGCTTACGACGGATATTTCTCGAGCAGCGATTGCGCGCATTCGAGCGACTGGTGCTGAAATCCGCAGTCAAGGTCCATTATTAAAAGGGATTAATGATGATCCCGAAGTGTGGGCGAAGATGTGGCAAATGCAGGTTGCTCAAGGCATTATTCCTTATTATATGTTTGTTGAACGTGATACCGGTGCGCATCACTACTTTGAAGTGAAATTAGAGCGTGCATGGACCATCTATCGTGAAGCGCAAAAGCAAGTATCGGGGGTTTGTCGGACTGCTCGTGGACCATCGATGAGCGCTTCGCCGGGTAAAGTCGAGGTACAAGGGATCACTGAGGTTAACGGCGAAAAAGTGATGGTATTACGCTTTATTCAGGGACGCGATCCTGATTGGGTGCAACGACCCTTTTTCGCGAAATACAACCCAGATGCAACATGGCTGGATCATCTTGAACCAGCATTTGGTGAAGCAGAATTCTTTTTCGAATCTTAATTTGAGTCGTTACTTGCGAAGCCGGCGTCAGCCGGCTTTTTAATTTTTTTTGCAAATATCCCTTGAAAATAATTTCTTTGTCCTTATTTAGTGATTACAGGATGCCTGATTAGGGTCCTGCTTAGTAGTGAACCAAGCGGCGCCAAGCTTAAGTCGCGGTCACTCAAATTAATCTTGCTATATATTAGGAGAAAGTATTATGACTACTCGTTTTAACTTAACACCATTATTTCGTCAATCTGTTGGGTTTGATCGTTTTAACGATCTATTCGAGAATGTTTTTCAACATCAAGAAACTAACGGTAATGGTTATCCCCCTTATAATATTGAAAAATCTGGCGATAACGCTTACATCATTACGATGGCGGTCGCGGGATTTAAAGACGATGATCTTGAGATCAGTGTAAAGAAAGATACCTTAACTGTTGCGGGTAAGATTCAAGAGAAAGAAGCGGACGAAAATGTCCAGTTCTTATACCGCGGTATTGCGACGCGAGCGTTCGAACGTCACTTCCGTTTAGCGGACCATGTTGAGGTTGAGAATGCCGATCTGGATCACGGCTTACTGAAAATAAAATTGGTTCGCCACATTCCGAAAGAAGAGCTGGTGAAAAAGATTTCAATCAATAAATAGTTATTGAGTTGATGAAACAAAAGGCCGCAAATGCGGCCTTTTTTGTAGCACAACCCAAGTTAAGCCGCGATGGACTCTTTCGCTTTTGGGCGTTGAATCAACTTATAGGGCAAGCGGTTCAAGTCCACGCTACTGATTTGACCGCTACGACGATACTCATTAACTGCCGTCGAAACCGTTGCTTTATCGAGATGTGGAGAAAGCATTTCGATAAAGTCATACATGTAACTGCGGATATACTGCTCTTCACGAAACCCAACCCATGTGGTGCAAGAGGGTAGAATGTCATGAGTACTAATCGCGACTAAGTCTTCATCAAGCTCAGGGTCGTAAGCCATACTGGCTGCAATGCCAATGCCGAGCCCTTTGCGTACATAAGTTTTGATCACATCGGCATCACGAGCCGTGATCGCAATATTCGGTGATAACCCTTCACGCGCAAAAGCATCACGAAAAGACGACTGTCCATGTTGATTGAAAACATAAGTAATGATCGGATATTGAACCAAATCGGCCAGTTCAATATCTTCCAACTTCGTTAGTGGATGGTTACGCGGCATTAGTATGGCGCGGTCCCAATGGTAGCAAGGCAGCGACACGGTATCGCTATTTTTTGCGCCACTGCTACTCGCGATGGCAAAGTCTATCAAACCATTTCGCATCATTTCTGAAATCTGCTCCGACGTACCTTGGTGGAGGTTGAGCTTTACATCGGGATAACGCTTGCGAAACTCTTGCAAGATATCGGGTAATACATAGCGTGCTTGGGTATGTGTGGTACCGATGGATAATGAGCCTTCTTGCTCATTTTGTAGTTCAAACGCAAGTTGTTTGATATTTTCAACTTCATGCATAATATTCGCAGCTTTCTCTAGAACTAAGTTGCCTGCGTAAGTAATGCCATCTAGGCTTTTGCCATTTCGCGAGAACAGCCGTAAGCCAAGCTCCTCTTCGAGTAACTTCAATTGTTTGCTGACACCCGGTTGTGAGGTGTAGAGCTTTTCTGAAGCCGCGGTAATGTTTAATCCATTTTCAGCAATGGCCAATAAGTAACGAAGTTGTTGTAGTTTCATGATTTATCTCCCTATATGACTTTGCAAAGGTGGTCTGGACTGGTTAATGACCATAAACGCATAAGTACAGATTGGGGCGACGGGTTTAGCGGTAAGGGTAGTGATGAGTTTCATAATGTTTCTCCAGTTTTTTAGTAGTAAAAAAAAAGCCGCTGGGCGGTTTCGCTAAGCGGCTTCTTGTTAAAATTTATTAAGACTCGTTACAAGTGCCGCCCAGCTGCCATGCGAATACACGCATAGACCGGTTTGGTTTTAATAAAGAGGGCACACTTTCGGGTTAACATGTTGCTTCGAGTCTCATTTAAAGTTTAAGTTATTACCGTTTAATCTAACACAATATCGTGTTGATGCAATGGTCGTGTTAGTCTGACTTTCTATGCGCTCGGCCTTTCAAATTTACGACTCAAAGGCGCGACTGAGAAAATCTCATTTGTATCTCAAAGTGCATCTGAGATAATTATAACCATACTTCATAATGCTTTGTACAGCTTTATTTTGCTGAAAATTCACCCAAATCGGGAAAACTTACTTAAATAGACAGTGCTGTTCAATTTGACGGTTTTAGCACAGTCACTAGTTTCACTTAGCTTCTCAAATATAGATGTTTAAGCGTCTGGACGTCTAAATAATATAGTCTTTCTACATGACTAAATAGCATAAGTCAATCTTGTCATGATTAAGTCATAACATTTGGTTATGTATAAAGAGCCAAGGTTTATTTCGGGATATGGAGTAGACTCGATACAGTAGCCAGCAAATTCGGTGGCGTGCTTCCACTGCACTTAGTCCGTGACCTTACGGCACCTAGGAGATGATTTATGCGTTATAACAACATTTTACAAACCATTGGTAACACTCCAGTGGTGAAGCTACAGCGTTTAGCACCGGCGCACGTCGATGTGTATGTTAAAGTAGAGTCCTTCAATCCGATGGCTTCGGTGAAAGATCGACTGGCACTGGCGATCATTGAAGATGCCGAAAAGAAAGGGGTGTTAAAACCCGGCCAAACGGTCATTGAGGCGACTTCAGGCAATACCGGCATCGCCTTAGCTATGGTATGTGCCGCAAAAGGTTATCCCTTTGTCGCGACCATGGTGGAAACTTTTTCGGTGGAGCGACGCAAACTAATGAAAGCGCTCGGTGCTAAAGTGATTTTGACACCGGCGGCGGAAAAAGCTACTGGGATGGTGCAGCGTGCCGAACAATTAGCTGAGAAAAATGGTTGGTTCTTGGCGCGTCAATTTGAAAATGAAGCTAACCCAGCATATCACCGCAATACCACTGCCGCTGAGATCTTGCGTGATTTTGCCGGCCATGGCCTGGACTATTTTGTCAGTGGCTATGGTACCGGTGGCACGATTACTGGGGTCGGCGAAGTATTAAAAGTGGCGCGTCCTGAGATTAAGATTATTGGAACTGAACCTGAGGGAGCTCAGTTACTGGCGGGTGCGAATTGGCAACCACATAAAATTCAAGGATGGACCCCTGACTTTATTCCTGCGGTAATGAATCGCGAGATTATTGATGAAGTGATCCCGGTGAATGATGTGGTCGCGCGCGATACTGCGTTGCAGTTGGCAAGACAAGAAGGTATTTTTGTCGGGATATCAGCCGGAGGAACTTTAGCCACCGCGTTAAAAGTCGCGGCTAGTGCTGAGCCGGGCAGTACGGTGTTGGCGATGCTGCCAGATACTGGAGAGCGTTACTTAAGCACCTTCTTGTTTGATGATATCAGCGAGGCTTCGGATGACGCCTGGTTGGAATCACTCGGCGCTAGTTAGTTAGTGCCGGTTTATTGCAAGTGAATTGGAAACTTTGGCACTACTGGCGCCGGTGGCTGAGCTCAGCAGAACCGCTGGAGTCGGCAGAGTTACTCGCGCCGGAGTCGAGTGATTTTGAAACGCAGTATGAAGCAGAGTCGCGTTATAACTCAACGTCGGCAATCGCTGCTGAGCGTGATCCCGGTAACGGACGATCAGATCGCGCCCGGTAGGTAAATACCATTGCCAGCTTTGATTGCTCAGTATAGTTGCGCGTCGCGGCGTGCAGTAAGCGACAATGAAACAACAGTAGGTCACCTGCAGCTAGGGTTAAGTTAACTTGGTTATCGAGCAAGCGTTGGTTGTCCGGTAGATCACGGCGAAAAAAACTTTCTGAATCAAATTGCTCAGGTGTAAATTTTAGGCGATGACTACCGGGTACAATCATTAATCCACCATTGCGGCTATGTTCTTTCCCCAATGCCATCCACGCAGAAATTAAGTTTCCCTTCTGATAGCGCCAATAACGAATGTCTTGGTGCCACCAACTGTCACTACTAAAGGCCGGTTGCTTGGTCATGATGCAGTTATGATGCGCGCGAACCAAGGCGATCGGTTCGGCTAGCAGTTGCTCCAATACCTCTACCAGTTCAGGATAAGTCGCGCATTGTGCAAATGCCGGATCGCGATCATAGGCCTGCTTTAAGCGGCGGATGGTCCGTGCCGGATCTTCTTCAGGATGCGGAGCACCCGGATATTGTAATTCTGACTCAAGCTCAACGGGTTCAACTTGTTCAATTAAGTGGTGTCGGGCGGTTTCACGTGCGGCGGTCCAACGCTCGGCCGGGATAAATCGTTTTAAGACTAGATAGCCTTGCTGTTGAAACAAGGATTGTTGCTCGGGCGTTAACATTCGCTTGACGGCTCTTTTACTGAATTTACAATGGGTCGAAATACTATTATAAAATTGGATCAAGCAATGAGAAAGCATCTTCTGTTATTAGTCACCTTGCTCGTCGCCAGCACGGCGCAAGCGCAGGACTCGTCAATCGACCAATTGTTTGCCGACTACTCCAGTTACCAAGAGTCTCGTTATCCGAGTGTCGACCACGCCAATGAAGCGATGCGCAAAGGGGGCTTTGCCGATATTTCACCTGCTGCCTATGCGCAACAAGCGGAAAAGTTGCAGCAGTTTTTGCAGCAAGTAGAGCAGTTTGAGCAGCAAAAATTAACCTCTCAGCAGCAAGTTAATCTAGCGATGTTGCGATTTTTTATTGAGTCAGAAATCAAAGCTATCGAACAGCAATCTTATTTATTTCCGATGTATGGTGATACGGGCTTTTATTTCGAGTTATTGCGACTGGGTGAAACGACCGAGTTAAAATCCCGCGCTGACGTTATCTTCTATTTAGAAAAACTGGAAGCCATCGCAGGATATTTGGCGCAATGGCAAGCTAACTTAGCTACAGCTGTGGCCGAGAAGAAAGTGTTGCCAAAAATTGTTTTGGTGGATTTTGAACGGCCGTTACAAGCACTGCTGGCGAAACACCCGGAGCAGAACCCTCTTTATGCGCCACTGCGCAAAGTAGGGCAATTACTTGATGAAGAAACCAGTCAGTTGCTGCAACAGCGGGGGCGCCAAGCGATCGCGGAAGGAGTTGAGCCAGCGGTCAAATCATTTATTCAGTTTTTGCAATCCGATTACCTTCCGCATGCACGAGAATCCATAGCGATTACTGATATGCCAGGAGGTGCGGCTTATTATCAAGAACAAATTCGCTATTACACGACTTTAGAGCTGAGCGCCGATGCGATTCATCAAGTTGGCTTAGCAGAAGTTGCCCGAATTCGTGGAGAAATGGATGCCGTGATTGCGGCTAGTGGTTTTAAAGGCAGTTTCAGTGAATTTATTGAGTTTTTACGCACCGATCCACAGTTTTATGCCACATCAAAGGAAGCTCTGCTCAAAGAGGCGGCCTATATCGCGAAAAAAGCAGATGCCATGTTGCCGCGATTTTTTGGCCATTTGCCGCGTCAACCCTACGGTGTCGAGCCGGTTCCAGACTCAATTGCACCGCGCTACACAACTGGCCGCTACGTCGGCGCACCACTAGATAGCGAGCGTCCAGGACTTTACTGGGTGAATACTTACGCTTTGGATAAGCGACCGCTATATGTGCTCGAAGCGTTAACCTTGCATGAAGCTGTGCCGGGCCATCATTTGCAAAATGCGCTGACTCAAGAACAAGACAGCTTGCCGGATTTTCGTCGCCATTCTTATCTTTCTGCTTACGGTGAAGGCTGGGCATTGTATGGCGAAAAGCTTGGCATCGAAGCAGGATTTTACCAAGATCATTACAGCCAGTTTGGGCGCTTAAGTTATGAAATGTGGCGCGCAATCCGCTTGGTAGTTGATACTGGAATGCACGCTAAAGGTTGGTCTCGCGCAAAAGCCATAGCGTTTATGGAGTCGAATACTGCATTATCGAAACACAATGTGCGAACCGAAATCGATCGCTATATCGCTTGGCCGGGACAGGCTCTGTCGTACAAGATGGGGGAAATCAAAATAGTTGAGTTGCGCAGGCTAGCAGAAGCGCAACTGGGTAAACGTTTTGACATCCGTCAATTTCATGATGAGTTGCTCTCGTATGGACCGGTGACCTTGACCATACTCGAGCAGCAAATGAAGCAATGGATTGAACGTCAACTAGCATCGGCGCCTGCGCCATAAGGCTTACCCGATAATTATTGCAGCAGTGCATGCTGGTCAGCCAAGTTAACATACGAGCAAAGGCCGCTAAGTGAGCCTTTGCTCGTGGTTAAAGTTTACTCAATAGCTTACTCTAATCGATTGTTTTAATAGATTTTTACTGACTAGAATCTATTAATGTATAAGAGTCGTATAAGTACTCAAAGAGAAAGAGGTTGTTATGATTAAAGTAGGCATTAGTCACTGTTTATTGGGTGCTCCAGTACGTTTTGATGGGGGACACAAGCAAAATCGATTCTGTAAAGAATCGCTCGCTGATTACTTTCAGTTTGTGCCGCTGTGCCCAGAGGTGGGCATTGGCATGGGTACACCGCGCAAAACCTTGCGCTTGGTCGGTGATGTTGATTCGCCGCGGGCGGTGTTTGGGCACGACACTAGCCAAGACTTTACAGACGATTTAGTGCACTACGCCGACAAACATTTGGCGCAACTGCAAGCCATGTCAGGTTATGTTTTTTGTAAGGGTTCTCCGAGTTGTGGCACGGCTCGGGTGAAAGTTTATAACGCAAAAGGGTATGCGCAAAAAAGTGGTGTTGGGGTTTTTGCCGCCAGGGTCCAGCAACTTATGCCATTGTTGCCGATAGAAGATGATGGTCGCTTAAATGATCCCTTATTACGCGATAGCTTTATCAAGCGCGTGTACATCTACCATGAGTGGCAGCAATTACTGCAAGATGGACTCACGGTGGCTAAGCTACAGAAATTTCATGCGCGGCATAAATTAAATCTGTTGTCACACTGTCAAAAAACCTATCGCCACCTTGGTCCAATCGTGGCCAAAATCAATAAACAAAATATTGCAATGGAAAGTGAGCGTTACATTCACCATCTTATGATGGGCTTTAAGAAAGTGGCGACAAGAAAAAATAATGCTAATGTGCTCATGCACCTACAAGGGTATTTAAAGCACCGATTACCTACCGAAGATAGACAAGAATTAGCTCAGCTGATTCTCGATTACCGGAAAGGCATTTTGCCATTACTATCGCCGCTCACTCTATTAAAACATCATTTTAAACACAATAAAGACGCCTATATTGAGCAGCAAAGCTTTTTAGATCCTTATCCAAAAGAACTGGCGATAAGAGTTGTGATGCAATAATGAAAAAACATTTAGTGTGGTTTCGAAACGATTTACGCGTGGATGATAATCCGGCGCTTTTAGGTGCTTGCAGAAAAACCAACGAGCAAGTTTTTGCTGTTTACTGCTATTGTCCCGAGCAATTTAAATTACATGACGTTGGCGCCAATCAGCAAGCGATCATTGGGCAAGCGCTTAACCAATTGATTACGAAATTGAAACAGCTAAATATACCACTAATCGTTGTCGCGGCAGGTGATTTCAACGGCAGCATTCAAGCCTTGCTAGACTTAATAAAAGTGCACAAGATTAGCGATGTGCACTATAACATTGAGTACGCTTACAACGAGCGTGAACGTGACCGCAAGTTGTGTGAACAACTAAAAGGTGTTGCCGACTATCATCGATATGTCGCGGACTCGTTGACGGCCCCATGGGACATCCTTAATCAACAAGGACAAGCATTCAAAGTTTTTACTCCCTACAGTAAAGTTGTTAAACGGCACATTGAGCGGCACGGTATCGAGCCGGTGTCGGCTCCAACGGCTCGCGCAAAAGAAAATTATCAACCGCTATCGACTGATGCGTTAGCCGATCTGTTAGCCGTTAAGCCTACTGCCAATCACACGCCTGATGTAAGCGAACAACATGCTGCCGAATTGCTTGAGCAATTCATTGATGATGGGGTGGCTGATTATCATCAACAGCGAGATTTGCCTGCACGTAAAGGTACGTCTCAGCTGTCGCCGATGTTAGCGATTGGAACGTTATCGGTACGCAGGGCTTTTGCGGCCGCTAATCGGTATCAAGGTGAAGGCCGTACAACTTGGATCTCAGAACTTATTTGGCGAGATTTTTATCGTGCAGTTATGTGGCATTTTCCCCACGTTGGACGTAATCAAGCTTTTTTATCGGTTGATAAACATATTAAGTGGAACCGTGACGCCGCTGATTTAGATCGTTGGCAAACAGGCAAGACCGGAGTACCGATTGTTGATGCTGCGATCCGGCAGCTACTTGATTGTGGATGGATGCATAATCGCTTGCGTATGGTCGTCGCGAGCTTTTTGTGTAAAAACCTTTGGATCGATTGGCGTCAAGGCGAACGATTTTTTGCCCAACACCTGTTTGACTTCGACTTTGCCTCAAATAATGGCGGATGGCAATGGAGCGCGTCCGTTGGAACCGATGCGGCTCCGTACTTTCGAGTGTTTAATCCAGTCTCACAAGCTCAAAGGTTTGATCCTGATGGCGATTTTGTACGTAAGTATTTACCAGAGCTGGCAGCGTATTCAGGCAAGCAACTGTTGCAGTTTGAAGACAAGCCGCTGACGGGCTATCCGCGACCTATGGTCGACATTAAGAAGAGTCGTAAGCAAGCGATAGCTGAGTTTAAATTGGCGAAGGAGTCATCAAGTGAGTAGCGTCGTCACAATTTCAGGTAATGAACCCAAGCCCTCGTTGGTTGAGGAGTTTGTTGCTATATATCAACAGCTCAATGCGCAAAACTTAGACTTGTTAGACAGCGTTTATCGGCAAGATATTCGGTTTATTGATCCAGTGCACGAGGTGGTAGGACTAGAGCCTGTGAAGCATTACATGGAGAAGATGTATCGGAATATTGATGACTACCAATTGATCATCAAGGAAGTCGTAGAGAAGCCTAATCTAGCCTATATGGATTGGGATATGAGTTTTCGTCATCCAAAGCTTAATCGCGGGAAAGTTATCCAATTTTCTGGGGTGAGTAAGATAAAGTTCGCACAAACCATTTATTACCATCAAGATTTTTATGATTTGGGCAGTATGCTTTATGAATATATCCCTTTGCTCGGCCGTGTGGTCAAGCTCGTCAAATCACGGGCTGCTCAATGAGTGGCTCAGTCGGCAAGAGGGTGTTAATTACCGGCGTGACATCGGGTATTGGTGAGCAACTGGCCTTGCGATTTTTACAACAAGGGCACCAAGTATACGGTGTCGCTCGAAGCGTAGAAAAGTTGCAGGCAATGCAACAGCAATATGCCAATTTTAAGCCGCTGGCGTGTGATCTGGCCAGCTCTGACGCTTGGCAATCCATTGTCGATGCTATCGAAGGTGATATTGAAATTGTGGTGCTTAATGCCGGAAATTGTGAATATCTAGACAATGGACAGATTGATATTGGCTTAGTGCGACGAGTCTTTGAATTGAACTTTTTTACCAATATTGAAGCGGCGCGAATGCTGTTGGAACGATGGTCAACTAAGATTCAGCGATTCGCCGTGGTCAGTAGTTCGGCTGGCTTTTTTCCATTAGCAAGAGCCGAAGCCTACGGTGCGTCCAAAGCGGCCGTCAGTTATTTTTTCTCGACACTTAGATTGAGCTATCCAACCATTAAGTTCTCACTTATTCATCCCGGCTTTGTCGAAACGCCATTGACGGATAAGAACGACTTTGATATGCCAATGAAAATTTCCGCAGCAAAAGCCGCTGATGTTATGTACCAAGGGATTTTAAAGGGAAAGCGACGTATTGATTTTCCACGCTTTTTTATTTTAATACTTAAATGTTTATCGATACTCCCCGATACGGTTAAATTTTATCTGGGTAAAAAAATGGTAAGAAAATAATGACAAAAAAAATTGCAATTATCGGTAGTGGAATTTCTGGCTTAGCTTGCGCACATTATTTGCAAAACAAATATGCTGTAACGGTTTATGAAAAGAATGACTATGTTGGCGGCCATACCGCGACCAAGCAAGTTCAGGTGGCAGAAGGCGAGTTTAATATTGATACCGGCTTTATTGTTTTTAACAATTGGACCTACCCGAATTTCATTCGATTAATAAATGAGTTAGGTGTGGCTTCAATTGATACTGAAATGGGTTTCTCGGTTAGTTGTGAAAACACTGGGCTCGAGTATAGCGGCGCCTCCCTCGCGACCATGTTTGCGCAAAAACGAAACTGGTTTAATCCGGTTCATTGGAAGTTTATTTTTGACATCGTCAAGTTTAATCGCGTTTCAAAAGAGCGCTTAGCGCAAGGGACTTTGCCGGAGAATCTGTCACTAGGCGATTATATTCAAGAGCTCGGGCTGTCACAGCGGTTTGTGAAACAGTATTTAATCCCTATGGGCGCTGCTATTTGGTCCAGTGGTTTGGCGAAAATGTATGAGTTTCCTGCACTCTATTTTATTCGCTTCTTTAAAAATCATGGTTTGCTCAATATTGATGACAGGCCTCAGTGGGCGGTTATCAAAGGCGGTTCAAAGGCATATGTTGATGCCATTTTACAACAAGCAAAATTTGATATCCGCTTAAGCCAGCCAGTGAGCAATATCAAGCGTAGCGGCGAAAGTTGGCAGCTAACCGATGCCTCAGGTGAGATGATTGAATATGAGCATGTGATATTTGCTTGTCACTCCGATGAAGCGGCTGCTTTGTTAGATTCGGTTGAGCATCCAGCCAGTTCGGTACTGCAAGCGATTGCTTATCAAGCCAATGAGGTGGTGTTACATACCGATACCTCTTTACTGCCTCGCAAGCAATCGACTTGGTCAAGCTGGAACTATCGGCTCAAGAAAGGGGAGAGCGAACGCGCAACGCTATCTTATAGTATGAACATATTACAGCGGCTTAACTGTGATACGCAATTTGTGGTTACGCTCAATGATACGGCAAATATTGATCCAAAGGCCATCTTAGGTCGCTATCAATACGCGCACCCGGTTTATGATCGTGGAACCCTAGCGGCTCAGAGCAAAAGAAGTGAGATAAACGGTAACAGCAACCTTTGGTTTTGTGGTGCCTATTGGTATGCTGGGTTTCATGAGGACGGAATACGCAGCGCGTTAGATGTTGTGAATCAATTGGGAGAGTCTCTTGAAATCTTGTGAACTTGAACGCAGTGGGTTTTGCTTTGGTGACGTTTTTCATAAACGTTTTCTGCCGAAAGCCCATGCGTTTAAATACAAAGCAATGACACCACTGCTGAACCTCGATGACTTATCCGAAATCGCTTCATTATCGCCGCTATTGTCGCGGAATCGTTTTAACCTTTATTCGTTTTACGATGACGATTACTTAAAGTCGTTCCGTTTGGACGGTGAAGGGTTAAAAGCACGCTGTTTGCGTGTCTGCTTAGCACATTTGGCTGAACCAGAGCCGGAAGATATTGAAAAATTAAGCAGTGAACATAGCTCCGTTGAAGTCCTTATGTTGAGTCAGTGGCGATTTATGGGGGTAGTATTTAATCCAATAAGTGTCTTTTATATTATGGAGCAAGGCCAGCTGCGCTATTTAATGGCTGAAGTGAGTAATACGCCTTGGAATGAGCGACATGTGTATGCCTATAACATTGCGCGTATAGGCGCTAACTACTGGAGCGATGCCAAACGCTTTCATGTATCCCCGTTTAATCCGCTGGCACAGACTTATCATTGGCGCAATCATATTGATGAGCAACATCTACGGCTCAATTTAGCGGTCTCCGAAGACTCTAGCCTACGCTTTACGGCCAGTTTTAATTATCATCGAGAACCTATGACTCGTGCGTCTTTTTATCAAGCGTTAAAACAACAACCTTTGTTTAGTTTTAAGACTGTTTGCGGCATTTATTGGCAAGCTCTGAAATTATTTATCAATCGTATACCATTTTATAGCCACCCCAATTCATCAATGGAGAAATCAAGTGACTAGTGGTCGTTTAATAACACATAAAATAAAGTCGAAACGCTGGCAGTTAAGTGGCATCTCTAGTGCAATGGCCAGACGTTTGGTGCTGACGTTTTTTAATCAGCTGAAAGTTGGACAACTCACGCTTACGGAGAATGGTGAAACTCGGGTTTTAGGTAAGAACACCGAAATCCAAGCATCACTGACTGTATGTGATGACCGCTTTTATTCAAAGTTATTACTCGGCGGTTCGATCGGTGCTGGTGAAGCCTATATTGAAGGCTGGTGGACTTCGGAAGACGTAACTGCGGTGATTGAATTGTTTGCCGCTAATCTCAAGATAATTGATAAGCTAGAAGCCGTGATGAGCTATGTGGATCGCCCAGTTCGGTGGTTGATAAACTTGGCAAAGCGTAATACAAGAGGGCGTGCTAAAGCCAATATAGAAGCTCATTATGACCTTGGTAACGAACTGTACACGCGCTTTCTTGATCCAACAATGCTGTATTCCGCGGCTATTTATCCTCGGCACGATGCGACTCTACATGAAGCTTCTCTGAATAAACTGAAGGTTATTTGCGAATCACTAGCGCTGTCAAAAGATGATCATTTGTTAGAGATCGGTACTGGATGGGGAGCGCTAGCGGTATACGCGGCGGAAAATTATGGTTGCCAAGTAACTACGACAACCTTATCGGAAGAACAATATGACTATACTCAGCGACTGATTAGTCAAAAAGGCTTGGCAGACAAAATTACTCTACTGAAAAAGGACTATCGAGACTTAGATGGACACTATGAAAAGATAGTGTCGATAGAAATGATCGAGGCGGTTGGGCATGAGTATTTTGTTGAATACTTTAAAAAGTGTAACAGTCTACTCAAGCCCAATGGGAAATTGTTGATTCAAAGTATTCTTATCGATCACTCGCGTTATGAACAATATCGTCGTGGTGAAGACTTTATTCAAAAGTACATCTTTCCAGGTGGAGCCCTCCCCAGCGATCAACTGATCGAAGATATCACTCAGAAACATACTCAGCTAAGAAGTAGAAGTCGACTTTACTTTGGCTACGATTATGCGCGAACCCTGGCCGATTGGCGCAAAAACTTTAACAAGAACTGGCATGCAATCCGTGATTTTGGATATGACGAACGCTTTAAGCGAATGTGGAATTTTTACTTTCATTACTGCGAAGGTGGATTCTGGCAAGATCGAATTGACGTTGCACATTTCGTGTTCGAAAAGGAGTCCTAGTCAGTGCATCGCGATTTCAAGCTGTCAAAGCTTGTCAATAATTTTGTAGCTTTTCAACTTGGTTGGCTTGCTTGCGCTTTGCTTCATAATAGCTACGCAGTGATTGTTGTCGCTAGCTTATTGGTTTGGTTGTACTTTGCTGAACCTTGGAGCAAAGTTCGAATGGCGCTTACCGTTCAGATCGCCGTTATCGGTATTATGATGGACATTGCGTTAACTTGGCTCGGTATCTATACCTTTGATTCACCGTACCTAATTTTACCGTTTTGGTTAGTATTGCTATGGTTTTTATTTGCCAGCACACTCTCGGTCAGTTTGCGCTGGGTGTTGAACAACAGTCTTTACTCGTTTGTCGGTGGCTGCATTATTGGGCCTGCTGCCTATTGGGGAGGCGTGCAGTTTAATGCACTAGCGGTATCCAGTAATTTTGACTTTATTTGGGTGGCGCTGGCATGGGGCGTGGCGATGGTTT
Organism: Gammaproteobacteria bacterium; assembly: GCA_013373545.1. Taxonomy (GTDB): domain Bacteria; phylum Pseudomonadota; class Gammaproteobacteria; order Enterobacterales; family Kangiellaceae; genus Pleionea. The sequence goes on along the minus strand of JABXHQ010000175.1, from coordinate 3,938 downwards.
TATTTGGACTGTTGCACCGAAAGCAACCGAATGATCGCGTTATCATTCGTCAAGCGGAGGAAGGTTAAGGTGTTACGATCTTGGCGTCAATATAAAATGTTTGCTGTGGTAGCCTGGTTGATAGTTGGGGCTGTTGAAGTCTCGGCGAACACCGCCGCTACCGGTACTTATCGATGGTGGGGAATCAAGATCTACGATGCAACCCTAGAACATCCGGGTGGGCAGCCCAATGAAGTGATGTATGCGCGGCCATTAAAATTTACCATTGTGTATGACATCGATATCGATAAAGATGATTTACTCGAGACCACCATCGAACAATGGGAAGAACTGGCAATTAGTCGCACGGAAAGCTGCCAAGAGCGGCAACCTTGGGTACAACGGCTGAGTCAAATTTGGCCCAATTTAGAGCAGGGCGACAGCTTGACGTTTGAAGTATTTCAAAATGGGGAGTCGCAATTTCTTTATAATCAAAAGCCGATTGGAACCCTCGCGGATACTCAGTTCGCGCCTTGCTTTTTAGCCATTTGGCTAGCCGAAGATACCTCTGCATCTAGTTTGCGCAAACAATTATTAAATTTGGAGTAATACCCATGAAAGCTATGCTGATGAGTTTTTTGATCGTAATGGTCGCGGCATTGACCGGCTGCTCGGCTACCATCGATGATTATCGCGATAGCTCGCCAGAGTTCAAGTTAGAAACGTTTTTTAATGGTAAGTTAGTCGCCTATGGAACCTTTCAAGATCGGTCTGGAGAAGTAACTCGTCGCTTTCGGGTCGAAATGGTCGGAACTTGGGAAGGTAACAAGGGAGTGCTAGACGAAGATTTTTATTACGATGATGGCGCAACCGAGAAGCGTATTTGGCGCCTTGAGAAACTGGCGCCCGGTCGCTATCGAGGTACTGCCGACGATGTGGTGGGCGAGGCTATCGGGGAAACACAAGGGTTTGCTCTTAATTGGAAGTATGAATTATTACTGCCCGTTGATGATGATGTGTACCAATTAGCATTCGATGACTGGATGTTTTTGGTCACGGAAAATCATGTTATTAATCGCGCAAAAGTTACCAAGTTCGGGATTGAGGTAGGTCAAGTCACGCTGTCGATCCATAAGCTTCCCTAAGTCTCCCTTGCAGCGCTCTTTTAGTGCTGCCCTTCAGCATTTCAACTTGCAAAATTCTACGTGCGCTGGCATCTTTAAACAAAAAATGAATAGGAAGATGATATGAGTAATATGGCGCAGCCGAGTCTCGTAATGAGAGTGCTCAACCGTATTGAGCGAATTGGAAATAAGTTACCCGATCCAGCCATTATATTTTTAATTGCAATGGTTATTATTTGGGGACTCTCGTTTTGGTTCTCACAGATGAGTTTTGATGCGATTGATCCGCGTACCGGTAAGACCATTGTAATTAACAACTTATTATCCGGCGACTCGATGGCGACTTTTCTCTCGGGCATGGTAAAAACTTTTACCGGATTTGCACCTTTAGGCGTGGTGTTAGTTGCAATGCTTGGAGTTGGGGTTGCGGAACACTCTGGGTTTATCAATGCTGGTCTTAAGTTAATGCTGCGAGTTACCCCTCAAGCACTGCTAACGCCATCAATTATATTGATCGCCATAGTTTCTCACACCGCCACAGATGCAGGTTATGTGCTGGTGATACCTCTTGCAGGCATTATTTTCTATGCCATGGGGCGTCACCCAGTTGCCGGCATAGCCGCCGCTTTTGCCGGTGTGTCCGGTGGGTTTGGTGCAAACTTTATTCCCTCTGGAATTGATCCATTGCTACAAAGTTTTACGCAAAGTGGGGCGCAAATTATTCAAGCCGATATCCAAGTGAATCCTTTGAATAATTGGTTTTTCACCTCGGCATCAAGCTTATTTATTGTGTTATTAGGTTGGTATATTACCGATAAAATTATTGAGCCCAGATTAAAAAATACGCCAGTAGAAACCAGTGACGAGGATGAGTTGCCGACGTTTGATGAAATTACTGCAAAAGAGCGACGCAGTTTTTGGATTGCAACACTGGTAATGGCAGCGGGACTTTTGCTGCTGTTTTGGGCGGCAAGTGGAAGTGACTCCCCGCTACGCTCGCCGGAAGGTGATTTAACGCGTTTTAGTGCACCGCTTATGCAATCGATTGTACCGCTAATTTTCTTATTGTTTATTATACCAGGCACCGTATACGGGTTCTTAAGTGGACGGTTTAACTCGTCTAAAGATGTTATACAAGCAATGTCTAAGTCAATGAATCAAATGGCTTATTATATTGTAATGGCGTTCTTCTGCGCGTTATTTATCGATGCGTTTTATAAGTCAAATATTGGTGCATTAATGGCAATTGAAGGCGCTGAGCTATTAAAATCGGCACAACTGCCTTCGGGAGTTACGATTGTCGGAATTATAATTTTAACCGGAGTCGTCAACCTATTTGTTGGTTCGAGCTCGGCAAAGTGGGGGTTATTAGCACCGATTTTTGTGCCAATGTTAATGCAGTTGGGTATTTCTCCTGATTTAACCCAAGCGGCTTACCGGGTAGGTGACTCAACAACGAATATAATAACGCCGTTAATGCCGTACTTTCCGTTAGTGGTGGTTTATTGTCAGCGCTATGTTAAGTCCGTTGGCATAGGTACGCTTATTTCACTGATGCTACCGTATAGTGTTGCGCTGTTAGTGGGGTGGACTATTTTTCTGATGATTTATTGGGCGATTGGCATTCCACTTGGTTTACAAGCTAGCTATGTCTATCCTGGCTAATAGGAGCTTTCTATGCAGCAAATATATTTAATGATTTGTGGACTAAGTTTAATCATGGTTTCTCTTGTTGGCTGCCAGCCGACTGTTTCGGTTAGCGAAACGCAAAGTGTTAATGAGAAATTGATTAAGGGAAGTACTCCGGTAGCTAAGAGTTATGCGATTTTGCGCCAAGCTCAAGAGGCGAAAACACAAAAACAATCCAGTTCACCGGCAGTGGTTGAGACGTTATTAGGTATGTTGAATAACCGCCAACCGATCAAAGTTAAAATGCTGCCTAAGTTTGATTACACTTTAGACTTGCTGTTCAATGGGCAGGTTTATCAATGGGAAATGACTCGCAGTGGTTTTATCCGACGCTTAAATCATAAAGATGGTCAAATTTATCGTTTGTTAGAGGTTGATGCTTTTTGGCAGAAAGTTGAGCAAAACATGCAATAAAAAAAAGGCGCTTTAAGCGCCTTTTTTATTGCTCATCCTATTGCGCAATTAATCCATATTCGCGATCAAGAATTTCGATGATCTCGGCCTTGGGGTTATCGCTGAGCGATAAAGCCTGTCCGGTGATTTTTTCGGCAATGTCACGGTAGGTTTTCGAAACCTCCAGTAAAACAGATTCTGGAAGTGCATTGTCTTTTGCTAAGGCTTTACGCTCCTCCATCCGCTCTTTATTCAGCAGAATATCGGGATCTTCAAAGTAATTTAACAACAACTGACGAAAACCCTCTTTCGAGTTTTCAATCACTTGACCATTACGGTAAGCCGCTCCATCCCAAATTCTCGAAGAGTCAGGTGTGCCAACTTCATCCATGTAGATGAGTTTTTCGTTGCCGCTTGCATCGGTTACGTAACCGAACTCAAATTTGGTATCGACGAAGACTTGATCAATTTTTTCCAGCTCCTGACTAATTAACTCGAAGCCATCTTTAAGCAATTTTTCATATGCATCAATGTCAGCCGCAGTGCGAAATTGAAATTGGCTAAAGTTAGCCTGAATGTCGGCTTTGGTAACATTGACATCATCCGCTTCTGGAACGCCTGGGATCCCCTTGAGTATTCCTTTAGTGGAAGGTGTCATCAGTAATTCGGGAAGCTTTTGATCTTTTTGTAATCCTTCTGGTAATTGTATTCCGCAAAAATCACGCTCGCCGTTAGCGTAGGCTCGCCACATGG
>JABXHQ010000074.1 GCA_013373545.1 Gammaproteobacteria bacterium | reverse complement strand
GCTGACGGCTCCTGTTCACCCGCTGACGGCTCCTGTTCAAACGCTGACGGCTCCTGTTCAACCTCAGCTTGCGGCTGATGCGAATCGGTTGCCGCCAATGTGGATTTATCGAGCTCAATGCTATCAGCATCAGATGATTCAGATTCATCAAAGGACAAGTCCAGTTCTAAATTAATCTCATCCAAACCCGCTTCTTGCTGTTTCGTTGCAGTATTTTCTGCCGGTTCGTCATCGAGTTCGCTAAAATCAAACCCGGATAAATCATTAGCATCCCAATCAAGATCGCTATCGTCTGGCTCGGGATCATCAAACGAAGAGGGCTGTAATTCTGCTTCATCCAATGAAAAATCCAAGCTGAAATCGTCCGCTGGAGCAGCCTCAGTTTGGGTAGATTGAGTGGCGTCAGACACGTCGAGTGCGTCTTCCGAATCTGCGGTTAAGTCAAGATCTGATTCAGGCGCAGTGTTATCGGCAGTTAAAAATTCGAAGTCATCGTAACTGATATCGTCATCATTAGAGTCGATATCATGACTCACCTGGTCAAGATTAGTGGGCTGATGAACCGATGGTGTCTCAGTTAAGCTATCAGTTTCGCTGAGTGACGATTCACCTTCCGCCAAGGTTGTAGACGCAAAATCATCCGTCGACTCAGTTTCTGCTGCCTCGATGGCATCTTCATGAGAGAGGTGGTCAGTGGCAGTCTCTTCTAAGTTAAACTCATCACTGAACTCAAAGTCATTTTCTTGCGAGTCTGAATCATCACTGGATGAGTCCAGCATATCCTGCTCATCCAATGCGGCTAGCTCTAATCCATCGCTTTGGCTTTGCTCCAAAGTTTCCGCATCGAATCTATCATCAGCTGGTAAATCATCCGCTAAGGATAGCTCGGTGTCATCGAGTGAAAGTGGCGAATCAAGAGTCTCAGCGGCTTCATCTTGCAGCTCAAAGCCGTCGTCTGGCATCTCTATTTCAACAGAGGCTGAATCGTCTTGGCGACTTTCGCTAAGATCAAGTGGCGCCTCTGTAGTCTCTCGGGAGTCAAGTGTGGGCTCGTGCTTAGTGGCAGGCTCTTCTGCAAAGCTCGACAACTCATCCGCAATCGACTCTATCGGTTTAGTTAGCTCAGCAACATTTTCAAAACTCGCATCTTTTGCTATATCCAGCAATGTACTGCTGAGCTCTTCGGTCGCCTGCTCAAGGCGCGAGACCGATGCTTCAGTTTCTTCACTCGGTTCGTTAGCGGCAGCCACATCAGGCTTGTCAGGTATGGAAGTAGGAGTTGCGTCGTCATTTGGCTCGCGGCGGTATTCCAAGCCAGCCATTTCGTACAAGCGCTCGATTTGCTTTTCAACCCAAAAATGCGGATGAGTTTGCTTAGTTAATGAGCCACGCTCATGAAAGAAGACTGGAACGCGCGATTGATCGAGTAAGTCGTCTAACTCGTCCGTCCAATCATGATCTTCAATATCGAGAAGCCAAACATTTAAATCGTCATTGCCAATATGATCCGCCGTAATATTTTGCGGTGACAATTGAAAATCAATCACCACCGCATGTTGTTGCAACAACTCAATATACTGCTGGGTCTCTTCGCCACCCGACGAAATCAATCCAATTGATAAACTTTCCTTGCTTGTCATTACTGCTTACCGGGTAATAAAGACTCTATCGTCTGGAGTAAATCAACTTCGTTGTAAGGTTTACCCATATACCGGTTAACACCGATAGATTCAGCACGCTCGCGATGTTTCTCACCGGTTCGTGAAGTGATCATAATGATCGGTAACTCTTTTAACTTATCATCATGACGAATAATGGTTGCCAGCTCAAAGCCATCCATACGTGGCATTTCAATGTCTAACAACATTACGTCTGGTTTGTGGTCCGACAGTACATTCAATGCGTCAACACCATCCTTTGCTAACACCACGTCATAATCATGGCGCTGCAATAGACGTTGGGTAACTTTTCGTACAGTAATCGAATCATCAACCACCATAACAGTCGGAACTCGGTCTTCGAATGTAGCTTCTTCAACTCCCAGCTCGCTAACCACAGTTGCGTCAGCTCGTCGTGTCAACGCTGGAACGTCAAGGATCAGAACAACCCGTCCATCCCCTAAAATAGTAGCGCCAGATAAGCCACTCAATAGACTCAACTGTTGACCGACTGACTTCACAACAATTTCACGTGAGCCCATTAGTTCGTCCACTTGAACCGCGGTTGGATGCTCAGCACCATGCAGTAACAACACCGGCAGTGGTTTTGTGACACCTTCTAGATCGGGCTTATTATTGTGATCCAATAAGTTACCCATATAGCGCATGTGATACGCCATGCCCGCATATTCAAAACGTGCATCGGGATTATCGTAATATTCCTGAATTTCGAAAGGACTGACGCGCACGATACCTTCAATGTTAGTTAAAGGTACGGCGAAAATGTCATCACCAACGGAAATCATCAGCGCCTGGTTAACCGATACCGTGAACGGAAGTTTAACCGTAAAGGTAGCGCCTTTTCCGCGCACCGAATTAATTTCGACAACACCACCCATTTGCTTGATTTCACTGCTTACAACATCCATCCCGACACCACGGCCAGAGATTTGAGTAACTTTTTGCGCTGTTGAAAACCCAGCTTCAAAAATCATTTGTTGCAACTCGTGATCACTTAACTCAGAGTTTTCGTTAATCAAGCCACGTTCAAGCGCTTTCTTGCGAATGGCATCAATGTTTAAGCCGCGACCGTCATCTTGGATTTCAATGAAAATTTCCGAGCCTTCGCGGAATAAACGAATACGTACACGACCGGTTTCCGACTTACCAGCAGCTTGGCGCTCTTCGATACTTTCAATACCATGGTCCATCGCATTACGCAGCATATGCTCGATTGGTGCAATCATACGCTCTAAAACGGTACGATCCATTTCGCCTTCAGCCGAGATGGCTAAGTCAACCGCCTTACCTAATTCATTTCCGATTTGTCTTACAATTCGACGCAGCCGTGGAACCAGACTATCAAACGGAACCATGCGTGTACGCATGAGTCGTTCCGACATTTCGGTATTCACTCGGCCTTGTTGCAACAATAATGTTTCCGAATCGGACGCGAGGTTATCGAGAGACTCTTTTAAGCTTGCGATATCCGCTGCGGACTCACCAAGACTTCGAGTCAATTCTTGCTGCCGGGTATAGCGGTCAAATTCCAAAGGATCAAATTCTTCATAGTCAACGCCGGCCACTTCTCGACGATATTCGATCTGTGCGTCGGTTTCGATTTCCATGTTACGTAACTGATCTTTCAATCGATCTAACGCTTGATTCATCTCATCAAGGTTGTAACGCAACAATGAAATTTGCTGTTCAAGTCGCGCACGGAAGATTGAGGTTTCACCAGTTAAGTTAACTAAGCTTTCTAATTGGTCAGCGGCAATTCGCACCACTTCTTGTTGCTTCGGTCGCCGTGCAGCAGCATCATTAGTAACGCTTTCAGCCGCTTTCTTCTCGAACGGTACAACCTCTGCAGGTTTTTTAACTTCCGGTGCGGCTTTGCTTGGCGCGGATATTGGTGCAGCAGGTGCAGGCGCCATTGGCTTACCTTTAATCACATGCATCAATTCGTTCATGTATGCTACAGGAGTTGTTAACATCCGCGATGCGCCCACTTCATCAACTAAGTGATGAATAACATCATAGCCACGCATAACAAACTCTACTTGTTGATCAGTCGCTTCAATTTGTCCATCGGCAACTTTCTCAAAATAGGTTTCTAGCTCATGAGTTAAATCGCCAAGCGCAGTTAAGTCAGAAAGTCGCGCACCACCTTTTAAGGTATGTAAACTTCGCTGCAACGTTTCAATTGAACTTTTGTTGCTGGGCTCTTTACTCCAAACTTGCAGCGCTTCATCCATGTTTTGAAGAATTTCTGCGGCTTCTTCCAAGTAAATCTCAAGAACTTCCTCTCCGTCTTCATCAAGTTCAATACTTTGAACTTGTGCTTCCACAGCAGGAGCTTCTGGGACAATTGGTTCAACTTCAGCGTTATTTTCCGGCTGCGCAGCAGATTCATCGACTTCTTCAACAACGTCCGTCGTTACTGCATCAGGTATGCTAGCCTCTGATTCAAACTCGCTGTTATCACCCGCAACCAGTTGACGAATAGAGTCCAGCAGCGACTCATCGTATTGATATTGACCATCATCTCTTAACTGCTCAATTACGTGTCGGAAATAATCAAGTACGCGTAGAGAAAAGTCGATATGGAATGGCTGAGCGGCTAGGTGATCACTGCCAATCTCTTCGTATAAATCTTCTAAAGCATGCGCGATATTGCCAAGGTTCATAACCCCCGCCATGCGCGCACTTCCTTTAAAAGTATGCAAGTTACGTTGTAAGTTGTTTACTGGTAACAAATTACCAATATCTGACTTCCACGCTTCTAAGTTGGACTCAATCTCCTCGATTAACTCATCGGCTTCTTCTAAGAAGAACTCCAACAACTCATCATCAATTTCATCGGCCGCTTGGTGAACGTCACCGGGTAAAATGGTTTCCGTAACGTCTTCTTTTTCCGATTCAATCGCGGTCGGCTTCGTAACGGTTGGTACCGTTTCTTTTTGATGCCATTGTTTTAATTCTGCAATTAACGTTTCGGGACTCGGCAACTCGTGCTCAACGGCAGCGGTATTGAGAAGTTCCAGCACGCAATCAAGTGCTCGATTTCCGAGTGTATAAAAACCATCATCAAGGGTTGATTGGTTCGGCTTAGATACAAAGCTCTCAAGTGCGCTGGCCAGCTGCTCAACTTCATCGAGCATTGCCATGTTCGCACCGCGCTTAAGGGTATGCATTTCAGCTTGCAAATTATGCTGCGCTTCCAAAGAGCCTTTTTGCTGCCAGTGAGTCAACAAATCTTGAGCTTCGGAAACGATATCCATGCCCTCAGCCAAGAAGATGCCCAGTAATTCAGGATCACGGTGGACCACTTTAGTTTTGGTTTCTTCGGCTGGCCCAGTCAGTTTAATTAACTGTTTTCGCTGTTCCTCAAATACTTGAGCTAAACGATCTTTTTCATCGCTAAGGTAATGTTGATTGTCTTTTAGAGCGGCAACACAGTGATTCAAATACTCACTTGCCGCTGCCATTTCATGCTTAAACTCATCGCTAAGCGTTGCATTTCGCTGCTTATATTCCTTAACAATCGATTCAAGCGGTGCGGCTAGATCAGCCACTTCAGCTACTTCCGCCATATGAGCACTCCCTTTTAGGGTGTGCATGGCTCGTAATAATTCATCCGATGCTAAACTGCGCGTTTCGTTTTGCCACTGAGCAACATTTTGTTGAATAACTTCAAGATGCCCTTCCGCTTCATTCACAAAAATTTCAAGTAAAACCGGATCGATCCTAGACTCTACCGATTGACGCGATACCGATTCTAACGAGTATTCTTCAAGATCTGCGTCATCACTAGCCAATTCTTCAGGCATTTCTAAAGTTGGAATATCTTCATCCAACCCTTCACTAATTTCTAATACATCATCAACACCAACCGGCTCAAATTCAGCGGCTTCATCTTCTTGTGCTTCATCAGCGGTTTCTAATAGTTCACCATCAAATTCGCCAAAGTCGAGGCCCTCATTGGCAGAATCACTGTCATCCGCCGAAGCTTCTTCTAAACTAATGGTTGCTACACCATCATCTTCTTCAATGACTTCTTCAGCAAACTCAAGCGTTTCGTCGTCTTCATTGAGCTCAAAGGTTAATTCTTCATCTGCTTCGCTGACGGTATCTTCAAGTGTGACCTCGTCATCGACAACGGGCAACTCATCGATCTCTTCAGACTCAGCAAAAGCAAGATCGCCAGACTCATCTAGTGACTCGGTAGCGGTTTCAGGAACTTCTGGCAAATCATCCGTTAACTCAGGTAATTCATCATTCGATTCATCTGGAGTAGCCGCTTCAACCTCGGGGATGCCAGTTGCTTCTGGACTCTCGACACCTGCACTTTCAGCGGCCGGCTCGACAGTGTCGCTAACGTCTGCCGGAGGTGTATAAACTTCACCTTTAGCATAAGCGTGAGCACGCGCCATGATTTGGTCCGGGGTTTCACTGGGCACCTGATTTTTCGAAAACGCGTCAATCAGCTTCGGCATAAAATCAGTCGCATCACGCATAATTGCGAAAACCGTTTCATCAAGCTTTATGCTGCCATCGAGAACCCGATTTAGCATATTTTCAATCGACCAAGCCAGCTCGCCAGCCAAACTTGCACCCACCAATCGACCACTACCTTTTAGGGTGTGGAATGAACGACGGATGGTCGTTAATGACTCTTCATCATCAATATCGTTTTGCAACTGTGGGAACAGCTCATTAATACTAGCCAGCTCTTCTTCAGCTTCTTCGAGGAAAATTTCCAGCACATCGTCGTCGATAAGACTTTCGTCATATGCTTTGTCCGCAGAACTTTGCGAGCTCGCATACTCAACCGGTTTACTTGGCGCCGGGGTTGCTGCCGATTCTGCAGCTGCGGATGTATCAGGCGCTGGTAATTTAACTTCCGGTTCTTTCGGTACTGCAGGCGCTGGTTCATCCTTTTTGAGCGGTGCTGCTTTGGCTAGATCTTCTTCGAGAATTTGTTGGCTTTCTTGTGCCGCGCCAATAACCGAATCAAATGCACGTGAACCAATTTCACCATAATTCTCTAAACAATATTCAACCGTAGTAATAATGTCCGCTAACGCGTCCATTACAGCTTCATCTGGTTTATGTTGTTCGTTAATCAAGCGACGCTCAACATAATCATGGGCTTTATTTAATAAATCAGAAGCATCGCCAAAGCCGACAATTTGCAAGCCGCCTTGAATTTCAGTTAATAAAACTGGGACATCGGCAACTAAAGAGAAATCGAAAGACGAAGCAATGAAGTCGACAATTTTTTCTTTGGCTTTTTGTAAGTTGCCACGACTCGCTTTAAGTAAATGAACCTTGGCATCGTCCAGTTGAGCTTCGGATGCCGCTTTATCTTGTTTTGCGGCCAGCTCTTCAGGCGAACTTTCTTCGTTTTGGCCAAGTTCCTGACTCTTAATATTCGCTAAATTCGCTTCAACGAAAAGCAAAGCACCAGCCACATCCATAACGACAGCATCCGAAATGTTGTCTCCTGACTCAGCTACTTTGGATAAGGTTGCGATTTGTTGCTTGATAACATCACGAGGAATTCCAAGTCCTAGAATACCTAATGTGTCGGTAATTTTTTGTAAGCTCGGTATGAGCTCTTTAATTTTTTCCGGTGTTTTGTTCGTTCCACGAACAAAAAGATCAAGAGTATCTTTAACATTGATCAAGTCATCGTTGATAGCACTGACAACTGTCTCAATCGCTCCCGCATCTGGACCTTGTAAGCGGCGACGCTCTTCTTCAACTTCAGTTTCAGATAAGAATGTTGCTGCGAGATTAAAACGCTCTTTTAGTCGAACAACCTTTGCATTTTGTGATTCGGCTTTGGCCACGTAATACAAAAGATTCTTAAGTAGATCATCAGGAATAGTATCGTTCAGTGCTTCTGCACCAAGATCGGCAAGCCGTTTGATGTGACGATCAATGCGGCCAAGCAATGCATGTACATTCGCATCTTTGTATTGACCTTTTTCAATGATTGAAAATAAAAAGCCATCGGCAATCCACCAAAGATGCGCAACTGGGTGACCGGAAGTTTCTTCTTCCAGCTTTTCCAGCACTTTGTGCATACGCTGGATACCTTCTTTAACATTGCTGCCTTTAATGACGCCTAGTAAGCCCTTCTGATAATGAACACGAAATTTCTTCGCTAATTCAGCAAACTTTCCAGCATCAACTTGTTTCTTGCCACTTGCCGAAGTAGGAGGTTCAATTCCAGCAATTTGAGGCGCAAATATCGCACTTTCTGAAACGGCTGATGCACCACGCGATGTACGTAATTCATTAAGCAGTGGTAACAAAATAACCGGTAAATCTTTGCGACCTTCTTGGACACGATCTAGGTAAGAGGGCAATTGCAACATACTCGCCATCAACACTTCGAGCGCTTTATCGCGAGCAACAAACTTACCTTCTGATATAGCCTGAGCTAAATGCTCCATTTCTTCCGCAAATAGAGAAGCACCGTGAAACTCGAGCATTTGTAACGTTCCACGAACTTGGTGTAAGCAACTAATGCAAAACCGAATCTGTGTAACGTCACTTTCATTTTCCGCAAAAGCTTCTAGGCCCTGACGAGCTTGATCCAAAGATTTATTAATCTCTTTACGGACCCAACTTAAAGCTAATTGTTCATTAGTATCGGCCATGCCTGCTCCGTATTACTTCTTATTAACCACCAGCACGCAAATATGCTTGGCAATGCTTGGTGGAAACTTTTTCTATAAGCGGATGCGTTAAATTGTTCAGTTCACCGGGCCCCAAAACTAACAGTCCGCCTGGAGCAAGGCGATTCACAAATTGCTTAACGATTTCTTCGCGTCGCGCATTTTGAAAATAAATCAATACATTCTGACAATAGATCACGTCATATAATTGCTTCGGAGCTGACTCCAGCTCTTGAACATTCGCTTGAACAAAACAAGTACGATGTCGCAATTGATTTTTAACTTGGTAGTAGCCGTCGGCTAAGCTATCAAAATATCGGTCCAGCAAATTCGCCGGAACACTGATTAACTTGCGTTGATGGTAAATACCTTCGCGAGCCTGCGCTAAAGCCGGAAAACTAATGTCAACTCCGGTTAAACCGAAATAAAAGTTTCGGTTGTTTGGCTGTAACTCATACGTGTCTATTTCACTTAATACCATCGCCAAGCTATATACTTCTTCACCCGTTGAACATCCAACACTCCATATTTGAGCATTCACTGGTTCATTGGATTGTGATTGAGCCGCTTTGGTAATTAATTTTTCAATATGATTACGGACTAAATCCATCGAAGCATGGTCACGAAAAAAGCGCGTTTCATGTACCGTTAACAAATCGATTAGATTCGCCCATTCAAGTGCAGAACCTACACCTGAGTCCAAACTTTCAAAGTAGTCTTGATAGCGACTAAAGCCTCGCTCGCGCATGCGCTGAGCTAGGTTGGTTACCAGAAATGATTTGCGATTTTCCGATAACCAAACACCGGTGCGCTGCTCTAACAATTGTTGCCAGCGAAAGAACTCTTCAGAGTTCATTTCCGGTAACTGTTCAAAGGCTGCCATAGTCGTTTAAGTACTACACGCTAACTTAATAGTTCGGTAACTTGAAGCCGGCAACCGAGCCACTTAACTCGTCCGCGAGCTCCGCTAGCTTACCGATGCTGCTTGCTGTATTTAACGTACCTTGCAACGTTTGGTTTGTAATTTCCTGGATAACATTCATCGTATTTGAAACATGACCTGCAGACGCTGCTTGTTGGCGTGCCGCATTGGATATGTTTTGGATTAATTCCGCTAAGCTTGACGATACACGCTCGATTTCTTCCAGAGCAACACCCGCGTCTTGAGCAAGTCGTGCTCCTCGCACAACCTCAGAAGTCGAAGCTTCCATCGAGATTACCGCTTCGTTGGTGTCCGTTTGGATTGTTTTTACCAGCGCCTCAATCTGCTTGGTCGCATTACCTGAACGTTCCGCCAGTCGCTGTACCTCGTCCGCAACAACCGCGAAACCACGACCCGCTTCACCCGCCATCGATGCCTGGATCGCAGCGTTAAGTGCCAGAATGTTTGTTTGTTCCGAGATGTCGTTAATCAGAGATACGATATCCCCGATTTCTTGCGAAGATTCACCAAGACGCTTGATCCGCTTGGAGGTCTCTTGAATTTGCTCACGAATTGTATCCATACCGCGAATCGTGTTCCGTACAACTTCAGAACCTTTCTTCGCGATATCAACCGACTTTTCCGCAACCTGGGTAGATTCAGCAGCGTTGGCAGATACTTGTTCAATCGACACGGCCATTTCGTTAATCGCAGCCGATGCTCCGGTAATTTCCTGTGCTTGATTTTTCGATGCTTGGGCCAGTTCGTTCGAGATGCCTTGCGTTTCCTCGGTTGCGCCAGAAAGTCGCGATACCGATTCGTTGATGGTCGATACCAGTGAACGTAGTTGGTCAATGGTATAGTTCATCGCATCCGCAATTGCACCCGTGAAGTCCTCGGTTACCGTCGCGTTTGCAGTCAAGTCACCGTCTGCCAGACCTTCCATCTCATCAAGAAGTCGGATGATCGCTTGTTGGTTCCGTTCATTTTGCTCACGCTCTCGGTCAGCCTGAGCCCGAACTTGTAATTCTTGGACTTTATCCGCACGACGTATTTGGATACCCAAAAGCAAGAGGAAGAAGAGAACCAACGCGCCACCGCCGATGGAATACCAATAATGGCCACCGGTTACATCGAGACGCTCACCGTGCATACGATAAGCATCGGCTAAGGTTTTAGACTGCTCGAGTAGTTTATTCGAACGGTCAAAGATACGTGCTGACGCTTGTTGTACTTTAAATAATGCGTCCGTGTTACGGATTACGTAGTCAACGTGCTCTTTAACGCTTTGGAACAGAATCGCAATTTCATCTAATGCCGCACGCGCTTCAGAGTTATTCACTCGGTTAATGCCGAGCATGGCATCACCATTAATCATACCATCGAGAACACTACCAAAGGTTTCAACGTCTTGGCCAAAGTTCTCAGCAGCGGTCGCGGCATCTTCACCACCTTGTAATACTTTTTGGAAACTACGGATAATACGTTCGGCAAATAACAGCTGACGTGTCGCGTAAAAGGTTTGCTCACCCGACGCACCAGAGTCGAGCATGATGTCATTTACGGTATTGTACAAGAACTGCATTTGCGGAACCGTTGCCGATAATTCCGCTTGAATTTCATAAAGACCGGTTACCGTCTCTTCGCTTTGCAAAATGACCTTGGCGTCTTCACTAACATCTTTCCACGTACTTTTGAGGGTTTGGAATTCGCTGTTAGAAATGTAATCCGGGGTCGAGGCAATTTTGGTTAGCGGATTATCGCCTTGCTCGGTTTCAAGTTGACGAATTAAAAAGTCAAATTGATCCACCGCGGCTTTTAATTGCTCAAAGGCATTCGCGTTACCACTCGATGCCTCGGAAGCGTTTTTCGCAACCTGCTGCGAGAATACCCGCAGATCTTCCGCCTTTTCGGACCAACTCTGTACGTTGTTACTCGTTCGATAACCTTGGTAGAGGTTGAATATGGTTAAAATCAGGAACAACCCAAGTAGCCATATGACTAATCGGGTGGAACTCCCACCTTCTTGATTTTTGTCTTTTACTGGTGCATTCATAGTTTGATTCCCAACTACGTAACTTTAAAAACGTTAAACTGAACTTCTATTTAACCGCGAGTGCTCACAGCGCCACCTTCATAAAATCAGGGTGTTCTGCCAGAGCAAAAGGGCTGAACACTCGCCATTCATCCTCACCGCGCTCAAAGCGACCGGATAAATAGGGCATGATGGAATCGTCGTCAGCGACGTTTCCAAGCCGTTCGCTATCCTCGAAATGCTGTAAACCCAACACTTCATCGACAACGATGCCGGAACTGATACCATTATGGTTAATGACCAAAACTCGTTGCTGGCGCATGGAAGAGGGGACTTTGCGTCCGAGATACCCATGCAAATCCATAATCGGAAGCAAAGTACCGCGAATATTGGCAATCCCTTTTACCCAAGAGCGGGCACCGGGAACCTTGGTAAACTGCGGCATTCTTAATATTTCGGCGACTTCTTTTAATGGCGCAACATAACGACTCTCATTCAACCTGAAACCAACTCCGGTCCAGAATCGACCCGATTGCTCTGAACGCGGAACTGCTGTTGCACCGCCATAACTGCGTTGCTCAATATCAGCAAGAATTTCAAACGCGAGATTGTGTGCTGCTTCAACCATAGTTTTGTCGTTAACCTTTATAAGTTCTGAACGAACATTACTCGAGCTTATCCTTCAAGTACCGAGTTGATAACCTTCATTAGATTGCCTTCTTGAACAGGCTTAGTGAGATAATCTTTCGCCCCTTGGCGCATACCCCAAATTTTGTCAGTTTCCTGATCTTTGGTCGTAACAATAATGACCGGGATATTCGAAGTCTCTGGATCTTTCTTCAGATGCCGTGTGGCTTGAAAGCCATTAAGACCCGGCATCACCACGTCCATCAAAACGAGGTCCGGCTTTTCTGCTTTCGCGACTTCGATTCCGGCTTCGCCGTTTTCTGCAGTCAATACTTCATGTCCATGCTTATCTAAAATGCTGCTAAGAACATGCGTTTCAGTAGGCGAGTCGTCTACGATTAATACGCGTGCCATGAATAATCCCCCTCTTACTTCAGGAACTGTGTCAATTCTAAAAATTTTGATACTAAGCGGACTGCTTAGCACCACTCACGTGTGAGCGAATTGCATTAAGCAACTCGTCACGACTAAACGGCTTTGTTAAATACTGGTCCGACCCGACTATTCTACCTTTTGCTTTATCAAATAGCCCGTCTTTACTCGAAAGCATAATCACCGGTGTTGATTGAAATGCTTTGTTGTTTTTGATCAAAGCGCAGGTCTGATACCCATCAAGACGCGGCATCATGATGTCAACGAAGATGATATCTGGCTTATGATCAGCAATTTTAGCTAAGGCATCAAAGCCGTCAGTTGCCGTTACGACTTCGCAACCAACCTTTTTTAATAACGTTTCTGCGGTTCGACGAATCGTTTTGCTGTCGTCGATTACCATTGCTTTTAAGCCTTCGAAGGAATTATCCATTCACATACCCTCATGGGCAGCCTCTTGAATTACGGCACCCACTTATATCATTAATTGAGATATGAAACCAACAGTTCACCTACTGTGATTCTGTTTTTACCATAAGTACATGCATTGATCCACTTTGATTTTACTTAATATAGAATAAGTTAGCTAACAAAGCTAAAGTAAAATCATTAAGGCCTATGCGATAAAAACTCACTAGAGAATGAACCCACTGAACGATATACTGCTTGTTAGTTGGAACCAACTAACATTGTAAGTTTTCTTGTGCCAAAAGGCACCCTGTAACTCATATCGAAGGCGGAGTTTAATCATGCCCCTAGCAATTGGCGTTGTCATGGATCCCATTTCTGCGATCAATATTAAGAAAGATAGCACTTTTGCCATGCTTCTCGAGTCAAAAGCGCGTAATCACGCTATTTTTTACATCGAAATGCAAAATTTAATGCTTCGAGACGGTAAACCCTTTGCGTTAGTACAAGCGTTAGAAGTGTTTGACGATCCACAGCGCTGGTACCAACTGGGCCAAGCTGAGGAAATGGACTTAGCTGACTTAGATGTTATTTTGATGCGCAAAGATCCTCCATTTGATATGGATTTTATCTACGCAACCTATGTTTTAGAGCGCGCCGAGATAGACGGCTGCCTCGTCGTCAATCGGCCAGCAAGTTTACGCGACTGTAATGAGAAGCTGTTTACGGCTTGGTTTCCCGAACATACACCGACCACTCTCGTATCCAGTCAGGCCAAGGTAATTAAAGACTTTATCGAGCAGCATCAGGACGTTATCCTTAAGCCGCTTGATGGTATGGGCGGCGCCTCGATTTTTCGTATCAAGGCTGCGGATCCCAATACTAATGTCATTATTGAAACCCTAACTAATCATGGGCGTCAATTAGCGATGGCACAAAAGTTTATTCCTGCAATAAAAGATGGCGATAAACGCGTATTAATGGTCGGTGGGGAACCAATTCCGTACACCTTAGCGCGAATTCCTGCGGCCGGTGAAACGCGCGGGAACCTAGCGGCCGGAGGCCGCGGGGTTGCGATGCCGATCACTGAACAAGAATTAGCAGTCGCTAAAATAGTGGGGCCTGAACTCGTCAAACGTGGCTTATACTTTGTCGGCTTAGATATGATTGGCGGACTACTGACTGAAATTAATGTGACTAGCCCAACCTGCATTCGTGAAATTGATGCCGCCTATGATCTGAACATCGCTGGCACGCTCTGGGATGTGATTGAGCAACAACTCAGTAAAATATAATTTAGCGGAAGATAAGAAGTATCCAATATGATTGAAAATGGTTTATTGAAACAGCAAGGACCCGAGATTCGAGAGTCCGACCGCTTAACTTTTGCTGCCATTATTGCGGTTGCTTTTCACGCCATGCTGTTTTTCGGTATTGTTTTTACCTTGCCAGAAAAGAAAACCCAACCCGCCTCTCCAGTGATGCAAGTTGTGCTCGCACAGTACCATGCCGTTGAAAAGCCGGAAAAAGCCGACTTCATTGGCCAAGACAATCAGCAAGGCGGTGGCGACCAAGAGTTATTGCAGAACCCAACCACGACTGAGCTGGCCAAAATTCCCGATCCAACCAAGCAAGCTTCTCTCTCCGCAGCGCAGTCGAGTATTAGTGAGCCGCTACAGCCGAATCCAGAAGTGCTCACTGGCCTCAATGACACCACGGTTTTTCTCCAAGAGCAAAAAGATGCGCCCGAGCAAACCGAACAGCCTTTGATGGACACCGCAACCTTAATTCAAAAAAGCTACGAACTTTCTGGGCTAAACGCGCAGCTTGACCAGCAGCAACAACTCGCCTCAAAGAACCTGCGTAAACGCCAAGTGTCGGCAGCGATTCACCGCTCCAGTGATGCGTTATACCTCGATACATGGCGCCGCCGCATCGAGGAAGTAGGCAATCAAAATTACCCATCACTTGCCAAACAGAAAAAAATCTACGGCGAACTGGTCCTCAAAGTCGCGGTGAATGCCGACGGGACCATTCGCGACATTTCCGTAATGGACAGCTCAGGCCACCAAGTACTCGATCAAGCGGCGATCCAAATTGTACGACAATCAGCACCTTTTGCTCCGTTTGATGAAGTAATGAAAAAAGATACGGATGTATTAGAGATTGTGCGTTTGTGGCGCTTCGAGCCCGGCGACCAAATGACCACTCGGTAATTGGCTTTGGAAAGCGTTTATCGAGCTTACAACTTGTAATTTTAGCGTTTCAGCCCAACAATTAGACTATGACTGAATTTCAAAGCTTAAAAAATCATTTCTTAATCGCCATGCCGAACCTGGCGGACCCGAACTTTTTTCGTAGTGTTACATTATTGTGCGAACATAATGAAGAGGGCGCAATGGGCATAGTGGTTAACCATCCCACTGAAGTGACAACTTCAGAGTTATTGGATCACCTTGAAATTAAAGTCTCAGCAGATTTCCACGAACGTCCGGTACTCGCCGGCGGTCCGGTACAAACCGATCGCGGCTTTGTGATTCATCATGGATCCGACGCTTGGCAGTCAAGCTTGGCGGTCAGCGACCAAATTATGATTACCACTTCGCAAGATATTTTATTAGCTTTGCCCCAACAGGCAGAACTGGATGATGCGTTTATTGCTCTCGGATATGCCGGGTGGGGACCGGGACAGTTAGAAACCGAGCTAGCCGAGAACGCTTGGCTGAGCGTCCCCGCTACACCGGAAATATTATTTGAAACGGCGGTAAAAGATCGTTGGCAAAAGGCTGCCGCTCTACTAGGAATTGATATTTCACAAATATCATCTTTATCTGGCAATGCCTAACCAATCGCCCCCTCGAACACTGCTTGGCTTCGATTTTGGTGAAAAGTCAATTGGCGTCGCTTACGGCCAAACGATTACTCAAAGTGCCAAGCCACTCGCAGCACTCAAAGCGCAAAACGGACAACCGGATTGGCAATTAGTCGAAAAGCTGCTTACCACGTGGCGACCCGACCGACTCGTCGTCGGACTGCCTTTGAATATGGATGGAACGGAACAACCACTGACATTGCGGGCAAAGAAGTTCGCTAAACGTTTGCAAGGTCGATTTGCTCTGCCGGTGGATTTAGTCGATGAACGATTAACCACCGCAGCGGCCAAGAGTGAGCTGTTCGAACAAGGCGGCTACCGCGCTTTAACCAAACAGGCAATTGATAGCCAATCAGCGGTGATTATCGTCGAGTCTTGGTTTGAGCAGCAATCCGAACCAAACGTATAGCTGCTCACCCAACTTAAAAAGGATTTTCGTCGGTCTCTTCTAAGCTCATACTCTGTGCTGCGCCGGAACCTATTTGAAGATCAGGATCGCTATCGGAGCCATCCAATTTAATCATTAAGCGCAAGTCATTCGGCGAATCAGCATGATGCAAGGCATCTTCGTAGGTAATTTCGCCACTCTTGAATAGGCGGAATAAAGCCTGGTCGAAAGTTTGCATACCATGCTCGGTCGATTTCGCCATTAAATCTTTGATTAAATGCATCTCACCTTTGCGAATATGGTCCGCAACTAAAGGCGTATTAATTAAGACTTCGATGGCCGCTCGTCGGCCCTTCCCATCTGGGGTCGGAACTAACTGTTGTGCAATAACAGCACGTAGATTCAAAGATAAATCGAGTAGTAATTGATTACGCTTTTCTTCGGGGAAAAAGTGAATAATTCGATCTAAAGCTTGGTTGGCGTTATTAGCATGGAGCGTACACATACATAAATGACCCGTTTCCGAAAAAGCAACCGCATAGTCCATTGTTTCTGATGTGCGCACCTCACCGATCAGAATAACATCCGGCGCCTGTCGCAAAGTATTCTTCAAAGCATTTTCAAAAGAATCGGTGTCAATGCCAACTTCGCGCTGCGTAATAATGCATTTATTATGTTGATGAACAAATTCAATCGGATCTTCAATCGTAATGATATGCCCAGTTGTGGTGTGGTTACGGTAACCGATCATAGCCGCCAACGAAGTCGACTTACCAGTACCGGTGGCACCCACGAAAATGATTAAACCGCGTTTAGTCAATGAAAGTTTTTTCAAAACCGTTGGTAAACGCAGCTCATCCAAAGTAGGAATGGTCGTTTCAATACGCCGTAATACCATGCCAACTTCATTACGTTGCTGAAAAGCACTGACACGAAAACGACCAATACCGGAAGCACTGATTGCGAAATTACACTCATGACCACGCGCAAATTCTCGACGTTGCTCTTCGTTCATAACCGACAGCACTACTTCACGAGCTTTCTCACCATTAAGCGAGCGCTGGGTCACCGGCATAATCTTACCGTTTATTTTGATTGAAGGCGGAATGCCTGCAGTGATAAATAAATCAGAAGCTTTTTTCTGCACCATCAGCTTCAGTAGGGCTTCAAAATCCATTCGGATCGTCCTCTAAGAATTCAATTAAAAATCTTCTTTGGTTTTCGCTTTTTCACGTGCATCTTGCCGCGTGATCAGACCTTTCGCTAATAAATCTTTTAAGCATTGATCAAGGGTTTGCATGCCATGTTGTGCGCCGGTTTGAATTGAGCTGTACATCTGCGCAATTTTATCTTCACGAATTAGGTTACGAATTGCCGGCGTGCCCACCATAATCTCATGAGCCGCGACACGGCCGCCACCCACTTTCTTTAACAGCGTTTGCGAAATAACTGACATCAATGACTCAGACAACATCGAGCGCACCATATCTTTCTCTGCCGCTGGAAACACGTCAACAATCCGGTCAATGGTTTTCGCCGCGGACGATGTATGCAAGGTTCCAAATACCAAGTGTCCGGTTTCCGCTGCGGTTAGAGCTAAGCGTATGGTTTCCAAATCACGCATCTCACCTACCAGAATAATATCGGGATCTTCCCGCAGAGCCGAACGCAAAGCTTCATTAAATCCTAAGGTATCACGATGCACTTCACGCTGATTGATTAAGCAGCGTTTGCTTTCATGTACGAACTCTATCGGATCCTCGACCGTCAGAATATGCCCATAATCATTGTCGTTGATGTAATCGATCATTCCTGCAAGGGTGGTACTTTTTCCCGAACCGGTTGGGCCGGTTACCAGTACTAGCCCGCGAGGATGCATACAAATTTCTTTAAACACCGCTGGCGCGCCTAATTCTTCCAAGGTTAGAACCTGTGAGGGAATGGTACGAAATACCGCACCGGCACCACGGTTATGGTTAAATGCGTTTACCCGGAAGCGTGCAATGCCCGGTAGCTCGAACGAGAAATCCGTTTCGAGGAACTCTTCGAAGTCTTTCCGCTGCTTATCGTTCATGATGTCGTACACTAGGCCATGTACGGTTTTATGATCGAGCGGAGGGACATTAATTCGACGCACGTCGCCATCAACCCTGATCATCGGCGGTAAGCCGGCCGAGAGATGTAAATCAGATGCTTTGTTTTTCACACTAAAAGCGAGTAGCTCAGTAATATCCATTAATTCAAACCCCGAAATTTGTTTTTTTCTGCTTACGGTGTCAGGTTGCAACGTCCTCAGTGATGACTGCCAAACCTAAACGGTTCACCCAATTTGAGTAAATCAGGTAAAATCTGTCACTATAGTTTAGACCCTGAAAACGAATTCGACTTCACCAAATGATCAAATTAGCGAGCTAAATGCATCATGACCATTGCTGATAATTTACATCAGGTACAGCAACAAATTGAAGATGCCAGTAAAATGGCTTCACGGACTGCTAACTCTGTCACATTGTTGGCAGTGAGTAAAGCTCAAGAAATCAATAAGATAGAACAACTTTATCAAGCTGGGCAAAAACTGTTCGGGGAAAGTTATTTATCGGAGGCACTCGGCAAAATTGCCGCTTTGCGTGACTATCCGATTGAGTGGCACTTTATCGGTCCGATTCAAAGTAATAAAACCCGCGAAATAGCCCAGCACTTCGCTTGGGTGCAAAGCGTCGATCGAGTAAAAATCGCTACGCGTTTGAGTGCTCAACGAATGCCCAATCAAGCGCCATTGAATGTACTCGCTCAAGTCAATTTATTCGGAGAGTCGAGCAAGAAGGGCGCCAATCGTGAACAATTGCCAGAGCTGTTAGCGGCTATCCATGAACTCGATAATTTAACTTTACGAGGCATTATGAGCTTGCCGCCCGCTACCACCGATCCTGCCCAACAAAATAGCCAGTTCCGCGAGATAAACGCAGTATTTAAACAGTTCCAAAACCAATACTCGACCATGGACACACTTTCAATTGGCATGTCAGGTGATATGATAGCGGCGATCAATCAAGGCAGCACCATGGTACGCGTTGGTACCGCATTATTTGGTGAGCGACCACCTAACTGGAAAGAGAGGATTAAGGCCAACTAAATGACTGACAAGATGCAGCAAACCACTATCGGATTTATTGGAGCGGGTAACATGGCGGGCGCAATTGCGCGCGGACTAATTAAATGCGGTCATCCAAAAGAGCGCATCATCATGTCTAACCGCAGCCCTGAGAAACTGACCGCCTTAGCCAACGAACTAGGCATCAAAACCACTCTCGACAATCAATCGGTGTGTACCGCCGCCAATGTTGTACTGCTGGCAGTCAAACCGCAAATGATGCGTGAAGCGTTAGCCAATATTGATTTTGCATCCGTCGATTGTGTAATCTCAGTGGCCGCTGGGCTCGCCACCGACTCACTGGCCGCCTATACCCATCATCAAGTTGAAGTCATTCGCAGCATGCCAAACACCCCCTCGATTGAAATGTGCGGCGCAACCGGACTGTATGCAAAACCCGAAACCCAAGATCGCTATGGGCACTTCGCTAATTATGTATTCGGCGCCGTTGGAGAATATCAGTGGGTTGAAGATGAAGCGTTAATGGATACAGTGACTGCTCTGGCGGGCTCATCACCAGCCTACTTTTTCCGTTTTATGGAAACCTTGATTAGCGCCGGGATCGCTCAAGGAATGCCCGAGCAAGCCGCGCGTAACCTTGTGGTGCAAAGTGCTCTAGGCGCTGCCACACTCATTAAAAACCATCCCGACATCGCAATCAGTGAGCGCCGCAAACAAGTCACATCGCCCAATGGTACTACCGCAGCAGCACTCGACAGTTTGGAACAAAGTGGCATTGCCGCAATGGCCGATAAAGCAGTAAAAGCCGCAGTAAAAAGAGGAAAAGAGCTGTCGCAAAGTTAATCGTCAGCTTGTCAAACCTTTAAATTGACAACATTCAACCAAATAATAGTGTTATTGGCGTCAGGCCGCACTGCTTAGAGATAATTATTGTTTAGAGATAATTTATGACCCTACTCATTCAAGTTGCTGTTTACTTATTCAAGGCCTACGCCATGGTCGTGCTGCTACGCTTTTTCATGCAGTACTTTCGGGTGGATTTTTATAATCCTTTTTCACAAACCATCGTACAACTGACAAATCCTCCGCTAAAACCCTTACGACGCCTGATTCCCGGCTTTCGTGGGCTCGACATTGCGAGTTTACTGCTTGCCTTTGTCCTAAGCTTGTTGATGCTATGCCTCGTCTACGGTTCACTTGTGGCTCAAAATAGTAGCTACTTACTTCCGTTATCGGCTATTGCTGTACTCGAGTTCGCCTATCTGATATTCGACCTATTTTGGTATTTAATCGTGGCTCGCATTATTGTCAGCTTTATTATGATGGCCGCTGGCAACAACCAAGGAAATCCATTTGCCGCTATCTTATTTCAACTGACTCGTCCTATTATGCAACCTTTTCAACGGGTTATTCCGCCCGTAGGCATGTTTGATTTTTCACCGATCATCATTTTCTTGTTAATCGGCATCATTCAATACGGGTTGCAAATATTGGCGCTAGAAATTCTGCCAGTAGCGCGGTTATTTTAACGATTGCATTATTACCCTTGCGGAAAGTCGCAAACTTAAGATAATTTCTAGAAAAATGTATGCAAGGTCACGTTTTTGCAGAATTTTTCTGCTAGAATCATTGATTACTATTTGTGCAACCCACTGGCAGCCCCTATAGTGTAAGTAAGCACTAAACAACCCTTTGCCACCCGAGAATGAGAAGTTTCAGACCATGGCCGATAATCAATTTACCCAGTCCGTAAGCGAGTTCGAACGCTGGAAAAGCGTTATTGCCAAGGAAATGAAAGGCTTCAAATTATGGTTGCGTCGCAATCAACTTAACGACGAGCAAACTGAGCAACGTATCCGAGCGATGCTGGATACTCTCGATAGTGAGTACTTAACAATAGCGTTTGCTGGAGAGTTTTCCCGCGGTAAAACTGAGCTCATCAACGCCATCTTCTTTTCGGAGTATGGTCAGCGCATCCTACCGTCACAGGCTGGGCGTACGACGATGTGCCCGACCGAACTATTTTTTGATGCGAAAGGGCAACGCAGCTATTTACGATTGCTACCGATTGAAACGCGCCTGCAAAATACGCCATTGAACGATTATCGCGACATGCCCAATCACTGGCTCGAAATTCCATTGGTAACCGATGAAGCGGAAGAAATGGCGCACGCCATGCAAAGCATTACTCAGACCAAATCGGTATCACGCGCGGAAGCTTTAGAACTCGGCTTCGACGCTACCATGTTGGATGAAGATGAATTTAACCCGGAAAAAGTTGAAATCCCCGCATGGCGTCATGCCATGGTCAGTTTCAATCATCCATTACTGGTGCAAGGTTTGCGAATTGTCGATACACCCGGATTAAATGCCTTGGGGAGCGAGCCGGAATTAACTTATCAATTATTACCTCAAGCGCAAGCGGTGGTCTTTGTGCTTGCTGCCGATGCAGGGGTTACTGCCAGCGACCTGCAAATTTGGGAAGATCATATTGAGCAACTTAAAAATCGACCGAATTTAGGCTTGTATGCAGTGTTGAACAAAATCGATGTGTTATGGGACGAAATCAGTGGCCGCAAGAAAACTGAAAAAGCCATTAACCGAGTTATCCGACAAACCTCGCGCCATTTAAAAATTCCCGAGAACGATATTCTCCCCGTCTCCGCGCAAAAAGCCTTACTCGGGCGTATTCGCGACGATAAAGCATTATTACTCCGCAGCCAAATCAACGAAGTCGAAGCAGTACTTTCTGAAACAATTTTAGGCAACAAAGAAGCGGTAATGTGGGACAGTGTCATTGCTGAATCGGCGCGCTTAATTGAAGACGCTCAACAGGTACTCATTAGTCGTAAAGATCAAATTGTAAAGCAGCAAGAAGAAATAAAAGGCCTGCGCGGTGACACCGAGTCTGAGCTACAACAATTGGTCGATAAAAGCCGTTCTGCACAAGCCGAATTTAAAAAACGCCACCTTGCGCTCAAGCCAAGCCAGCGCTTACTCGAGCGCCAAGCAGAAGTATTGATTAATGCGGTGGGCAAAGAACACCTAGATGAAATCATTCAACGTACGTTGCATGAAATGGTCGAAAGTAAAACCAGTGTTGGGATGATGAGAACCTCCAAACGCTTCTTTCAAGCCGTTGAAGGTATGATGAACGAATTCTGTCGTGAAGCTGAACTAACCAATAAAATGGCGGAGTCGATGTATGTGAAATTTTCGCGTGACTTCGAAGTTGAGCTGCTTGATGCGCGCTATCTTAAGGGCAAAATCTATCGACGCCAATTACAGCAGATCCTCGACGAGTCCAGCCAGCTTAACCGTAATTTAATGCTCACATTAAACGAGCAAAGCGTTGCGGTAAAACGCTTCTTCGCCACTTCAGTTAACCACATCTCAATGTTTTTCAACAAGCTACGTGTCGATGTTCGAAGCTGGGCTCGCGAAGTCATGCTGCCGCTGGTGCAACAAGTAAACTCATTAAGAGACACCATGGACGCGAATCACCAGCAGCTATTGGCACTTCAGCACAATGAAGCCACGGTAGAAGGACGCTTAAAAGCGCTTAATACTCTCGTCTTTGAACTTGATACCGAAATTCATAATGCTCATCAGTCGCTCGAAAAGCTACGCCAGTCGGCGCCCAAAAAGTCGTCCAGTAATGTCGTAGAACTCGCCTCCGCACGTCGCTAATCCAACGATATCTCGTTATACTAGCAAGCTAAAGTTGAACGCCGCTTACTGCGGCGTTACTGCTCCTAATCTGCAATCAACCAACATTGTTGGAGGATAAAACTATGTCACACTCACTCCGCTTTATTTCCCTAATGTGGCTTGTTGTCTGTGCTGGGCTAACCTTTGCCGATGATAATAACAGCAAAGTGTTTGGTCATTACCAAGTGCATTACAGTGTTTTTAATAGCGATTTTCTAACCCCTGAGGTTGCGCGCCAATATCAGCTTACACGCTCACGCTCGCTCGGCTTAATTAATATTACGGTAATCGATACCAATACTAACCAAGCGGTCAGTGCCGGAGTTACTGGAAATGCTTATAATCTTGCCGGCCAAAATAAGTCGCTGGTTTTTCGTGAAATAAAAGAGCAAGGGGCAATTTATTACATTGCTGACTTTCGCTTTGTTAACGAAGAGCGGCTGCACTTTAAATTGAATGTCAGTCCAGATGGGATTGAAGATCAATTCGCGCTGGACTTTAAACATACCGTATACGTCACCGAGTAGCGGCCAAGGCTGCCGTCGATAGGTGGCCGCGTTAACCCTTATAGTTACATTTATTCATGGTCGATATGATGGACAAAATCGTTTTAGCCAGTGGCAATAAGAAAAAAATCCTCGAGCTCGAAGATCGACTGGTTGGGCTGAACTGTTCGATTGTTCCGCAAGGCACTCTGGGCATTGAAGATGCTGTTGAAGATGGATTGAGCTTCGTTGAAAATGCCATTAAGAAAGCCCGCCATGCCAGCCAGATAAGCGGCTTGCCCGCCATCGCCGACGACTCAGGTATCGAGGTGGATGCGCTCCATGGCCAACCAGGGATCTATTCTGCCCGCTTTGCTGGCGAACCAAGCAACGATGCTGCCAATAACACTAAATTACTCGAGTCATTGCAGGGTATTGCGCCTGCACAAAGGAGCGCACGCTACCGCTGCGTTATTGTATTTATGCGCCATGCGCTTGATCCTATGCCGGCCATTTTTAGCGGTACTTGGGAAGGCATTATCCTCGAAGCACCACAGGGTGAAGGCGGGTTTGGCTATGATCCGCTGTTTTATTGTCCTCAAAGTCAGTGCAGCGCGGCGCAAATGACAGCGCAGCAAAAACAACAAATCAGTCACCGTGGTCAAGCACTCATGCAATTGCAGTCTTGGTTTCGAGCCCAATAGTCAATGATGACATTAACCACTCTGCCGCCCTTGGCACTATACATTCACGTGCCTTGGTGTGTTCGCAAATGTCCGTATTGTGACTTTAACTCACATCAGGCACCGAATAATTTGCCGGAGCAAGAATACCTTGCAGCTTTAGTGAATGATTTAACCGAGCAGTTGCCTCAAGTATGGGGTCGCTCAATCAGCAGTATTTTTATTGGCGGCGGCACGCCAAGCTTACTCAGCGGTCAAGGTATCGATCACTTGCTGGCACAAATTCGTGCACTGATACCTTTTCAACCGGATATCGAAATCACTCTAGAAGCCAACCCTGGCACCGCCGAAGCCAAAAAATTTGCTGACTTTTTTCAAGCTGGAGTTAATCGTCTGTCACTTGGTATTCAATCGTTTAATGACGGCCATCTACAAAAGCTGGGTCGGATTCATGGTAGCCGCGACGCTTACCAAGCCATCGAGTTCGCTCACCAAGCCGGGTTTACACGGTTTAACATTGATTTGATGCACGGGCTGCCAGAGCAGTCGGTGGCTCAAGCAGAATTCGATTTGCAGCAAGCATTAGCTGCTGGCGGTGATCACCTTTCCTGGTATCAATTGACTCTGGAACCGAATACCTTGTTTTATGCAAAGCCGCCTCAATTACCTGCAGACGACCAACTCGTTGATATTCAGGAAGCGGGGGAGGCAATTATCGCTGCGGGAGGCTTTCAGCGCTATGAAATTTCTGCGTTTGCACGACAAGCCTCTAGTCGCAGTCGACATAATTTAAACTATTGGACTTTTGGTGATTACCTAGCGATAGGTGCAGGTGCCCATGGCAAAATTACACTACCGGCAGAAAACCAAATTGTTCGCTATCATCAGCGGCGCAGCCCGAAAGACTACCTCGATCCGCAGCAATCCTTTACCCGCGAGCGCAAAGTAATCGAAGTACCCGATTTGCCTCTCGAGTTTATGATGAATGTGTTACGACTCACCACTCCAGTACCCAAAGCTTGGTTTTTTGAGCGCACTGGCTTGCCACTTAATTTAATAGATGAAGCATTAGCGCGCGCTCAGTCATTGGGCTTGATGGAAACAAGTAGCGACAGTTTTATAACAACCACCCAGGGCAGTGCTTATTTGAATGACTTGTTGGCGCTGTTTATGCCAGATAACTTAGCCATTCCAGCGCCAATTAAGGTAAAAAATATTAGTTAATCACAGCGCTCATACATTAGGTCCCAAACCCCATGACCTAATTTGGTTCCACGCGTCTCGAATTTGGTGATGGGCCGATCTTCTGGCCGCTCTATGTAGTCACCGGTCGGCGATAAATTACCCCACCCATCCGCTTGACTCATTACCGCTAACATATGCTCAGCATAATTTTCCCAATCGGTCGCCAGGTGAATAAATCCACCCTTGGCAACTTTTTGAGCACACAAATCAATAAAAGACGGCTGAACTATTCGCCGTTTATGATGCTTTTTCTTATGCCAAGGATCTGGGAAGTAAACCTGCATTCCACCAAGACTTGCATCGCCAATCATTTGCTTGAGCACTTCAACTGCATCGTGGTTAATCACGCGTAGATTAGTGAGTTGGTACTCTTCTGCCAGCAGCAAACAAGCCCCAACTCCTGGCCGGTGAACTTCAATACCGAGATAGTTGCGCTGCGGATTGGCTCGCGCTTGCAAGGCGAGCGACTTCCCCATTCCAAAACCAATTTCGAGCACCACCGGATGATCGTTTCCGAACAGGCTTAAAAAATCTAGGGGCTGTGTCTGAAACTCAATGCCAAGTGCAGGGAACAATTCCTGCATCGCGCGTTCTTGACCTTTGGTCATTCGACCTTCGCGCAATACAAAGCTTCGTACTTGCCGCATAAAGGGCTGTTTGTCAGAGTCTGTCATGGGAAATGTGAGTGCAAAATTTAACCGAAAATTGGGCTGGCGATTGTATCAAAGAAATGCCAAGAGCTCACTTAATTCACATTCGATATTATTTACCGCGTAATTTTGCTTGCTATTCACTTATTCCCCGTTATTCTTAAAACTCAACGGGACACGCCTTAGTTATCGATAAGGTTTTGAATTTAAAGGTATTTGGTTTTAATGTTTAACTTGCCGTCAATTCCCAACTACCATGCGTTGGGTGTTTTGCTATTAACGGTTTTCGCACTTTACTTATTTAGGCGAGATGATATTCCGTTGGAAACCAGCTGTTTGGCGGTGTTGTTGGCGGTTATTGTCAGCTTTGAAGTGTTTCCATATACTCCAGCAAATGCCAGTGAACCACTAAAAGCAACACAATTTTTTGCCGGCTTTGGTCACGAGGCACTGGTCTCAGTTTGCGCGCTAATGATGGCGGGCCAAGGGCTAGTACGAACCGGAGCACTTGAGCCGATAGGGCGTTTATTGGCCAAGATATGGAAAAGCTCACCCACTTTCTCGATGCTGGCCACCTTACTCATTGGCGCAGTGTTAAGCGCATTTATGAACAATACGCCGATAGTAGTATTGTTATTACCGATTCTGATCAGCGTCTCACTGCGCACCAACACCTCGGCTTCCGGCGTATTAATGCCAATGGGTCTGGCAACTCTGGTTGGTGGCATGTCGACCACTATCGGAACCTCCACGAACTTACTGGTTGTCTCCGTTGCGGCGGATATGGGCATGCGTCGTCTGGAAATGTTTGACTTTCTGCCAACCGCAGCACTCGCCGCATCCATCGCCATTGCCTACCTTTGGCTAATTGCCCCACGCATCACACCTGAGAGAATGGCGTCCATGTCGGATTCCAGCCCGCGCTTATTCACGGCCCATTTAACGGTTAAAGAAAGTGGCTACGCGGTAAATAAAACGTTAGCCGAGGTGATCGAGCATGCCGGCGGCGCTTTAAAAGTAGAGCGCATTCAACGTGGAGAAGAAAACGACACTCGAATATTGCCGATGCCTGATGTGGTATTAAAGGCCGGTGATCGTTTACGTGTATCCGATACACCGGAAAACTTAAAAGACTACGAAGTATCGATTGGTGCTCGCTTGTTCATGGGAAAGCATGCGGTCGATGATGAGCACCCGTTAGTCGCCGAGGATCAACAAATTGCTGAAGTCGTCGTGGTGCCGGGTTCGCCTCTGGCCGGTTCAACATTAAAAAATGTACGATTTATCGATCAATTTAAACTGGTTGCTATTGCCCTACATCGCGGGGGTAAAGCCATCGACTTATACCGTAAATTAGGCAACGTCTCATTGCATATTGGCGACGTTCTCTTAGTTCAAGGGCCCCGTGAGAATATCGCGAAGATGAAAAAACAAGGTGAGTTATTAGTCCTTGATGCCACCACCGATTTACCACATTCAAGTAAAGCACCCATCGCACTTTTGATCATGTTTGCCATTATTGCTACGGCCGCTTTTGGCTTACTCCCGATTTCGGTCAGTGCCCTATGCGGAGTCAGTTTAATGCTGCTAACTCGCTGCATGAACTGGCGCGATGCGTCTCTTGCACTCAGCACTCAAGTGGTTTTAATCGTGGTTGCCTCGTTAGCGCTTGGGCAAGCATTGCTGTCAACGGGTGGCGCGGAATATCTGGCGCAAACATTTTTAGCTTTATTTAGTGGCGCACCACCGGTAATTATACTCAGCGGCTTAATGTTATTACTCGCCATTTTAACCAATGTTGTATCCAATAACGCCGCGGCGGTCATTGGTACGCCAATTGCGATTTCCGTGGCCCAGCAACTGCAACTGTCGCCAGAACCTTTCGTAATTGCCGTATTGTTTGGGGCCAACATGAGCTACGCAACACCCGTTGCCTACAAAACCAATTTGCTGGTAATGAACGCCGGTGGCTATCAATTTTCTGATTTTGTGCGTATCGGTGGGCCGCTGGTGATTATTATGTGGATTGCACTTTCGTTTATTGTTCCCATGCTGCATCCGCTCTCGCCGAGCTAACCTGTCAAAACTTAATCAGCGCTGGCTTAATCGGCGCTGTTTTGGTTCAATACCCGCACTTTATTACTAACAATTGTCGTCAGTCCGGTGCAAGCGAAAACCTTTCAAAAGCGCATTCTCGATTATTACACGGCGTATGGCCGGAAACACCTACCGTGGCAGCAAAATAAAAATCACTACCGCGTTTGGGTATCGGAGATTATGCTGCAACAAACTCAAGTAACAACGGTGATCCCCTATTATGAGCGCTTTATGCAACGCTTTAGCAGTCTTGAAGCGCTTGCTAGTGCTGAACTTGATGAAGTATTAGCGCTATGGACTGGCCTTGGCTATTACTCGCGAGCGCGCAATTTACACAAATGCGCGCAAGTTTTAATCACCGAGTTTAATGGTCAGTGGCCTAACTCGGTTGCCACATTAGAGACTTTACCCGGAATTGGACGCTCCACAGCAGGCGCGATTCATTCGTTAGCAACCGGGCAATCGGCAGCGATCCTCGACGGTAATGTAAAGCGCGTCTTGTGCCGCTTTTACGCCATCGAAGGCTGGCCCGGAAAGCCTGCAGTTCAAAAACAACTGTGGCAATTGGCGGAATCTTTAACGCCGGCTAAGAAAGCCGACCAATTTAATCAAGCTATGATGGATCTCGGTGCGACTTTATGTAAACGCAGTCGCCCTGACTGCGATATTTGCCCGTTGCAAAGTCATTGCCAAGCATATGCCGACAATCGAGTGAATGAGTTTCCTAATCCAAAACCGAAAACCACAAAGCCCGAACGTCATGCCATTTTTATCATCGCGCGCTGTGGTCATGAGGTATTACTGGAGAAGCGGCCATCACAAGGCATTTGGGGTGGCCTGTGGTGTTTACCCGAAGCACCATTAGACACCAACGACCGCGACTTAGCCGCCGCCATCGCAACGCCTATCGCCTGCGAATCAGTTTGCGCTTTACCGTCGTTTCGTCATACTTTTAGCCATTACCACTTGCACATTCATCCACGGTTGCTATCCGTCGCGCAAAAACCCAACGCTGTCATGGACTCTGATCGCTGGCAATGGCAAGATCGGCGTCGTTTAGATGAGCTCGGAATGCCCAGCCCAATCGTGCAACTACTCAAAAACTTGGAATAACATTATGAGCCGAACCGTATTTTGTCAGAAATTACAAAAAGAACTGCCGGGACTTAATACGCCCACTTACCCCGGTGATCTTGGTCAACGCATTTATCAAGAAATATCATTGCAAGCTTGGCAGATGTGGTTACAGCATCAGACCATGTTGATCAACGAAAAACGCTTGAGCGTCATTGAGCCCGACACCCGCGCTTATCTTGCCGGTGAAATGGAGAAATTCCTGTTTGGTGGAGACTACGACAAGCCAGAAGGCTATATTCCGCCAGAAAAGTCATAATTATTAGTGGCAAACACTTGACTTGAATGCACGAAATCGGTTTAATACGCGCTCTTTCGCGAAAGCACCTAAATGCCTAGCGAAAATGGTGAAAAATCACGCATTTTACACCATCGGCCTGGTAGCTCAGTTGGTAGAGCAGAGGACTGAAAATCCTTGTGTCGCCAGTTCAATTCTGGCCCGGGCCACCACTAATTTAATAAAAAAAGCTGAATGCGTAAGTATTCAGCTTTTTTTATGCCTAATGAAAAATCCTAAGCAAGACGCGACACATGTGCGCCACCGGAGCGCCGGCCGGTTCCATTCCGGCCACGCTATTAACACCATAAAACTTGCACACCGCTAAATTTTGCGTCGGTATTCACTCACCATGCCGTTATCAATTTCAATATAACAACAAGCTAACAGTTTCTCTTTGAGCATTGCTCGAGCGCGCGCAGCACGACTTTTTATTGCTGAAATACTCACACCTTCCTCATCAGCCAAAGCCCGATAGCTCGTCCCATTTATTTCAGCGGTAATCGCCAAACCATATTTCGTCGGCAGCTCGCTGATAAATGGCATTAAACAAGCTGCCAACTGTTGATGATGAAATGTATCGTCGTCGTCAAGCACGCTATCCAATTCAACTTGCTTGGCCTTACTGCGGTAATAGTCGGCCAAAGTAGTGCGCGCCACTTGAAACATCCAAGCGCCTAAGTGATCAATTTTTTGCCCACTATCCAGCGCTTCGATCGACTTGATTAAAATTTCTTGTACAAGATCTTCAACAACAGAGGGCTCGCTTAAGCGCGCGGCTAAGTATCCCTTAATCGGTTCGACTAGCTCAGCTAATCGTGAGCGATTTACTAACGACTCGGTCATTTTATTTTATCCGCAACAAAGTTTTGGTTGCTTAATAGCGCTGCCATATTCTTGCGTTTGCGCTTTGGTATAAAAGCACTCCCAACTGATCCCTTGTGGATCCTGATACCAAATTTTATCACTTTTCGCATAACAACATGTGGTATTACTTTCCTGCAAACCAGCGCCTAATCCGGAGGTTTGCGCAGTTAGCGACTGCCATGCGACTGAGTCGGCGGCTTGTAAACCTAAATGACTGACTCCCAACTCACGGCTGCGGGTAGAAATCGCTAGATTGACGGCGGGTTCATCAAGTAACCACTGGGCATAGTCAGCTTTAACTTTGGTTGGCTGCGCGCCCAACAGTTGCTGATAAAAGGTAATTGACTGGTCTAAGTTGGCAACATTGATATGGATATGAATACGCTGCATCGGTTTTGTCTCCTAAAAGGTTGAGTTACATTTAGTAAAGACGATAAAACCCACCGGTGGTCGCAATTTTTTTTTGCTGCTGTCCTTATTGGCGACAGCAGCAATTTCGCTCTAGTTGACTACTGCTTGGTAAATATCAAAACGAAGCGATCGGTCTTACGACGCAATGACTTTTCAAATACCGATTGCGAGTAATCATCGGTTTGATTGCTTAACAGGTCAGAATCTTTTAGTAACTTAAAACCGCGACTCTCAATATCCTTAATCGCGAAACTCTTCTCAATACGATGCAGCGACTTGGTATCCTTGGTACCTCGACCCGGGGCACTTTGATGATCAATAATTAACAACTGACCGCCCGGCTTTAAAGCTGCGTGCAGTTGCGGAAAGACCACATCAATATTCATTTCCCAACCTTTATCGACATAGTGCATATCGTGGTAGCCAAGCACCAAAAATATATGTTCAAATTGTTCGTCGCCGAGTTTTAAATCATCATACTCACTGACTAAACTGGTTACATTCGGCAAGCGATTGCCAGACAGTCGTTGTTCCAGTGCTTTATCAACATAAGGCAAGTAAGCTTGATTATTGTGTAAAATTACTTTTCCTTGTGCACCAACAGCTGTTGCTAAAAGTTCGCTGTAGTAGCCACCGCCACCTAAAAAGTCGAGAACTGCATCGCCTTTTTTAATCGCCATCATTGACATAATAGCTTCCGGCTTACTGGTGGCATCGCGAAGTTTATCTTCTACCGATCGACCTGCAAAATTATTCGCTGCGGCTATAGTGAATGTCGCCATTAAGGCGGTCCCCATTACAAATTTGCTAACACTCATTGTTATTATCTCCAAATCAAAAAGCGTGAACTGAGTTTACGCAAATTTAATGTTGATGAATGTTGAATCTAACCTCAGAGTTGTAACGATATCTTACTCATTCGCATCATTAAAGATAGCGGTCGCTTGTCGTTGACGGTTAACTTTTAACTGTAAAACATCAGGACGCGAGTAATGACCAGCAGGATCGAAGTTTTGCCGTTCTTGATACACGCTATTTAAATCTACGGTAGCCAGGGTAATACCTTCTTGCTCGATTATTGGCTCAACTATCCACTGCCCATCGGGGCCAGCGAGGCAAGATCCACCATTGGCAAACCAAGGGTTTTGTTCCGTAACATGTTCTTGCATCGCTTGTTTAATAGTGGCCGCCAGTGGTAGCTCAGGGTCAATATCATAAGGATTGATTAAAGCGCTCACTGACATCACAAACGAGCGTGCCTCTTGCGCGATAAACCGCGTAATGTCTACTGTGTTGCGGAGGTTTCCCGGCCAAATAGCAACATGAAACTGTTCACCTTGAGCGTAAAGCGATTGGCGCGCCATCGGGATCCAGTTCTCCCAGCAATTAAGTCCGCCCACTTTAAAGCCCTCAAGATCATGGACGCGCAAGCCATGGCCGTCACCAGGAGACCACACTAAACGTTCTTCGTATGTTGGCATTAGTTTACGATGTATCGAACCAATACGACCATTTTGGTCAATGTATACCATCGAGCAATACAAACTAACCCCACGCTCTGCAGTGCGCTCGATGCATCCGATATAAGCCGCGATCTGATGCTGCTGACAGGTCGCTTGCAACATTTTAAGGTCGCCTTGCTCAATATTAATGGCTTGATTTACATAATGAGCAAACATTTCTTTTTGCGGTTGACTGTTAAACTCGGCCCCCGACGTTAGCTCCAGCCAAAACGGATAGCCAGGTAGTAGCCCCTCGCCAAATGCCACCAGTTGCGCACCATTTTTGGCTGCTTCAATTAGGTATAAATTAATTTTTTCTATCGTAGCCGTTTGGTTCAGCCAAACCGGTTGAATTTGTGCCATTGCCACAGTGAGCTTAGCGGTCATATTCACTCCTTAGCATTCAGTATCTCGAGAAGCTTATGTTTTTAAAACCTGAGTTTAGATAAACTAGCATGAAATTTTTTGTTAAGGAAATGAACATGTTATTTGGACAACTGGATGCATCCTTCCAAGCAGCCGGGGCAGAAAGTGGTGTATTGAAACTAGTGAATGACTTTTACGATGCCATGGATTCGCTACAACACGCCCAATCCATTCGAAACATGCATGCAGCAGACTTAACCGAATCGCGCAGTAAGCTCTATTATTTTTTATGTGGTTGGTTAGGAGGCCCGAAGCGCTATCAAGAAAATTTTGGGCCGATTAACATACCCGCTGCCCACCGCCATTTAACACTCACTGCCGCTGACGCTGATGCGTGGTTAGCGTGCATGGACTATGCGATTGATCTACAAGACTATGACGCTGAATTTAAAACTTATTTAAAACAACAATTTCGTGTACCAGCGAATCGGATCTTAGCGGTTAATCAACAATCTTAGTTTTGATCTCGATCAGTACCCAAATAATCCTACGTCCTTAAGATAAAGTTGTTCAATATAATTTTTGTCCGCTAGGTAGGTAAATGTTATGGAAGTTTGGAAAGAATTACTCGGTACATGGGTTGGTCAATTAAGTCTCGCGGTGATCGTTGTCACGATGATAATGATGGCGTTTTTCGCACGACTCTTTATTAAAAAAATGCACGACGCTGAAGCCCAAGAAAAAGTTAAAGCGAACTCTAGAAAACAGCCCGTTAACGACTAAATTCACGCATAGTTACGGTGGCATCTTGCAGTTGAATCAAACAGCTAGCCGAACTCACCCAAGGTAGAGGATCGGCAACTTGGATGCTAACCTCATGCGGTGAGTGGTGCTCTAGTAGTAAACCGTGCTCGAGAGCCAGCTGTTGCAATCGAGCTGCTTTCATACCAACAAAGGTTTGTTGACAGAACTGATAGACCTCGGTTTGATTATCATGCCGCAAGTATGCGGCTACAGCGATAACAATGGCCAGTAAAAATACGCTCAATGCCCCGGCTTTATTCATCGTTATAGCTCCGTGTCTAACTCTTGAACAGCACTAGCTTTGGGTAACGTTACCAGCGATGAAATCAATAAGCCAGCGACTAAAGAAATGCCCACCAGGGTCATATTAAATGCCGTATCCAGTCCTCTGACGACATCATGTTCGACTAACGCCATAAGACTTTTAAATCCAACCGACCCCGGTACCAAAATGATAAATCCTGGCACCACCAAGGTTGCCCCCGGCACACCACTAAAACGAGAAACCAGATTCGCGCAACTGCCCACCGCAATCGCACCGATAAACGCCGTCATGGCATTGTTGAAGAAAAGGCCTGCATATTTAGTCGCGGTAAAGGCAATAAAACCACCGGCAATGACCCAAATTGCCTCTTTTAAGCGCGCCTGAAATAAAATAACTAGCGCAATCGACCCCATCAGTACTGACAACCACTCGGTCCATGCGGGTAACGGCGTGACACGATGATTCATCGCCACATCTTGCAGCGACAACACCTCTGCAAGATGGTTACCAATCACAATACCAAACGCCATTAAAATAAACACCGTGCCAGCGCCAAATAGCCGTGCAGTACCCGACATCAGGTTTTGAGTCGCCAGTTCAGCCATTGCAATGGTTAGCGTCAGCCCCGGTAATAAAATTATAAGTCCAGACACAATTGCAATGTAGACTTCGGTTCCCGGAAGCCAAAGCGCCGTGACATAAGCCACCAGGGTGCTCAATAACGCGGCAGTGGCAGGTAGCAAGTGGGCAAGCAGAGGAATGCGGGCAGAGATAATAGTTAAGATGCCAAGCGCCAAACCCGCCGACATAGCGCCGATCACTTCGTTAAGCCCGCCACCAAATAATCGCCCTACAGACGCCGATACCAAACCAAAAGCGAGTAATACCAACCACATAGAGTATGAAGGACGTGCCTGATTGATATTGTGCAGCTCATCGGCTCCTGCAGCAGTCGTCATTTCGCCAGTCATCACTTGATGGGCTACATCGCTCACGCGGCGCAGTTTATCCAAGTGGACTTCCCCCGGAGCCACGCGAATCACGAAGGTTTGCACATGTTCCTTTTTGCGCATCAGCGACATCGTAATACTGGTTGGCAGCGACAAACATTGCAAACCATAGCCAAGCTTGCGCGCGCAGGCAGATAAAGTCGTCTCTAACTCGTATGCAGGGACCCCGTAAGTATGTAACGCTTTTGCTAAGCGTAATATAAACCCAACCGGTTTATGTCTATCGGGGGCGTTTGGAACCGCATCAAGCGAGCGCTCTTCAGCCGATGCCTGGGGCAATTGCGCCATGGCTGACTCCTTATTACTCTACTGAATTCACAAATCCTAAGTTTAACGACTCGATCGTCTGTTTGCAGGTTTTTTTATAACCAGAATGAGTTAAACTAAGTCTAACGCATTAAAACTAACTTATTGAATGAATTCTAAATTCTCCGCGCGCCCACAAATAGTTTCCAAGCTTCGATTAGCACTTTTCGTGTTCGTCTTGTGGCTGCCGTTTATTGCGCCGCCGGTCAGCGGCAACGAGTATTTAGAAAAACTTAGTTTTAATCACATTACCAGCCAAGATGGATTACCTCAAAATACCATTAGCACCATGTTGCAAGATCGCCATGGTTTCCTTTGGATAGGCACCCATGATGGTCTGCACAAATACGACGGTTATGAGTTTACCTCTTATAAATATGACTCGAAAAATGCAAACTCTTTATCCAGTAACGTTATTACCGCGGTACTCGAGGATCCCCAAGGTTTACTTTGGATAGGCACTGCTCAAGGTGGCTTAAACTTACTTAACCCGGCCACTGGAAACGTAACCCGGTTTACCGCTTCTGCGAGCGACTTTAACAGCCTCAGCCACAATCAAATTACCTCGCTTCACTTAGATAACCAAAACCGCCTGTGGATAGGAACCTTTAACGGTCTTAATCTGTATCAGCCGCAAACCCAAAATTTTGTTCATTTTTACCATAATCCGCTTGATCCACAATCCATTCCAAATGGTAGCGTGAGTGCGATTACCAGTGATGGCAAAGATGGCTTATTTGTCGCAACCACCGATATGCTTAGTTGGTTTGACCCGGAACAATTAGCTTTTCATCGCTTTGATGATTTTGCCGCACCGACTCGAATTAATGCGTTATTTTTAGATGAGGACGATAGTCTTTGGATTGGCACCCAACTCGATGGACTTTTTCATCTTATCAATAATGATTATGACTTTAAGCAATTCTCCTACGATAATAACGATCCGCGGTCGTTAAGCTCGAATAACATCCAAACTATCATGCGCGACTCAAAAGGCAATTTATGGGTCGGTACGGAACAGGGTGGTGTTAACTTAAAGCCTAGAGCGAGCAATGAATTTTTTCATTTCCAACGTAATGCCGCCGATAATCATAGCCTGTCAATTAATGACGTTTGGACGATTATTGAAGATCGCTCGGGACAAATCTGGATTGGAACAGCAGGTGGCGGGTTAAACAAAACCACACCCTATTTTCAAAACTTTTCGCGGTTACAACACTCTCCGTTTGATAATAATAGTTTAGCCCATAACTTTGTCTGGAATATTGCTCAAGATGACGAGGGGCTATTATGGATTGCGACTCTAAACGGTATTGATCGCTATGATCCAAGTACTCAAGAGTATCGACATTTTAATCGATTTTTGGATCAAGATGGCAAAGAAGTAAGCAATCGAATAACGGCATTAACGCTCGACCAAAGCGGCAAGATTTGGTTTGGTAATCAACAAGGTCAGGTGGCTCGATTTGATCCCAACGGACCAACCAATCGCGCCCAAGTATTCGATCGCAGTAGTTTCTTGCAAGGATACTTTAGTAATTCGAGAATTCGCGCAATAACTCGCGATCGTATGGACAATATATGGGTTGCAACCGATGAAGGGCTAGCGTTGCTCAACTCTAAAGATGGCAGTCTTATTGAAGATTTCCGCTATGCATCAGTCGGCGAACTCGGAACGTCAGCTGTGTATACGATGTTTCAAGATGATCAAGGCATTATGTGGTTTGGTACTTGGGATAGCGGATTACAGCGTTACGATCCTGAATTTCGACAAACGCTAACCTTTCGCAACAATATTGATAATGAAAATAGTATAAGTGATGATACTGTACGTTCAATTTATCAAGACAACCAAGGTAACCTTTGGATTGGAACTTATAATGGCTTGAACTTATTAAGGCAACAAGATCGTATTAACGGCAACTTTAAGTTTTACTCCTTTACCGAAAAAGATGGTTTGCCGAATAACTCTATTTACGGAATTGTTGCAGACGACTCCGGATACCTTTGGCTTAGCACAAACCGTGGCTTAAGTCGCTTTAATCCTGACACTCAAAGTTTTAAGAACTTTACCAACATCGACGGTTTGCCTGCCGACGAGTTCAATGGTAATTCAGTGTTAAAATCTCGTTCCGGTTTGCTTTATTTTGGTAGCGTATCGGGCGTTGCGGTAATTAACCCAAAAGGGATCAGTGAAAACCAATTTAAACCAAACAAGGTGCTGACAGAAATTCAAATCAATGGACAACCAATATTACAACCCAACCAATGGAGTCCAATTGAAAATTTAACTTTAGAACACGATCAAAACAACCTGCAATTAAAGTTCAGTGCGCTCGATTTACAAACACCATCACGAATTTCTTATGCCTATCGTTTGTTACCTTATGAATCTGACTGGCGCACAATAAAAGGAAAGAACTCAGCCATATACGGCAATTTAAGCTCAGGTAACTATCAATTTGAATTTAAGTCGACCAACAGCGATGAAATTTGGTTTGAAGATGTTTACACCTTGAACATTGCCATTAAACCTCCACTATGGGCGACTTGGTGGGCTTACTCACTGTACTTACTTTTGTTACTTTCAGTCGTTAGTTTTTATATTTATCGTCATGCTAGAAAGTTGAAAGAACAACAAGAAATTAATGAACATTTATTGCGTGTTGATAAATTAAAAGACGAATTTTTGGCGAATACTTCGCATGAGTTACGCACGCCTCTAAATGGAATCATAGGTATTGCAGAAAGTTTGCGCGAAGGGATTGC
The DNA here is from genome assembly GCA_013373545.1 of Gammaproteobacteria bacterium. Classification (GTDB taxonomy): domain Bacteria; phylum Pseudomonadota; class Gammaproteobacteria; order Enterobacterales; family Kangiellaceae; genus Pleionea. The sequence continues at coordinate 9,595 of JABXHQ010000074.1, read as the reverse complement.
CGGTCCATTAAACGATAAAGCTTATGGTCATCTTAACTTGATAATCGATAGCGGTAAGCGCTTGGCGCATCAAGTAAATGAAATCTTAGATTTTAAAAAGTTACGTCATCACGGATTACTGCTAAATAAAGGCCCTGTCGATTTACGAGTTGCAGCGAAAGTTGTGATGAACTTGCTAAAACCGTTAGCCGAAGAAAAGCAGTTACAGCTGACTAATTCATTACCGCAGTTTTTACCGCCGGTGTTGGCGGATGAGAATCGGTTACGCCAAATTTTGTATAACCTACTCGGCAATGCGATTAAATATACCGATGAAGGTTACATCGAACTGACTGCACGAGTGATTGATAATCGAGTCGAGATCTGTGTAAAAGACAGTGGTGTTGGGATCGCTTCGGACAAATTAAAAGTTATTTTTAAACCATTCGAGCAATTAGAAAACGTTGGACGTACCTTAAAGAGTGGTACCGGGTTAGGGCTAGCCGTTACCCGCCAACTCATTGAACTGCACGAGGGTGAGATTTGGGTGCGCTCTAAAGAAAATACGGGCTCTTCTTTTTTCTTTACTTTGCCCATTAGCGACGAGCAAAATTTGCCAAATGCTACAGCAGCAATTACCGAAGAGCCCGATGTAATGACGCCGGCGTTAAAACCCGCCAAGCCCGCTTCCATTACCCAGCCTAACCCTAATCGTCAGCAAGCGCATATTTTAATTGTTGATGACGACGCATTAAACCGCCAAGTGCTAAGTGACTTTTTAACCATGCATCAGTACCGGGTTAGCGAAGCCATCGATGGACAAGAGGCCGTCGAAAAAGTACTTAGTCATGATTACGACTTGATCATTTTAGATGTCATGATGCCGCGCATGTCAGGTTTTGAAGCCACGGAAAAAATTCGCCAACAGCATTCGTTACTCGAATTACCAATCTTGTTATTGTCCGCCAAAAATCAACCGGAGGATATTAATACTGGACTAGCGGTTGGCGCAAACGACTACATCAGCAAACCAATCGATCGCAGTATTTTAATGGCTCGCGTGTCAAACTTATTGATGTTGCGACGGGTATTCCACGCACAAGAAGAAAGCCTACGCCTAAAGGCGATGGAGCAAACTTGTGATCAGCTGGGACGTTACTTCCCACGCCAATTAGTGGAGCGCATTATTGATGGTGAAAACTTTAAAGACATTCAACCAGAGCGGCGTTGTATCTCGGTATTATTTGCCGACTTGGTCGGTTTCACTGAGTTTTCTGATCGCTTTGAGCCGGAAACGGTAACCGATGTATTGAACGAGTTTTTATCTTCAATGAGCCGAATTATATCAGCGCATAACGGTTTACTTAATGAAGTCCTCGGCGATGGCTTAGTCGTACTTTTTGGTGCACTGGAACACCTCGATAAAGAATCACAAGCGGTACAAGCAACGCAGTTGGCGGTTGCCATGCAAGCATCTATAGCACAATTGGCGGAAAAATGGCGTGCCACCGGACTCGACCAATCGCTAGAGTTGCGCATCGGGATCCATCAATCTTATGTCACTTTGGGTAACTTTGGTTCCGAAGAAATGATTGTGTTTCGCGCAATTGGTAGCGGCGTGAACCTCGCGGCACGTATCCAGTCTTTATGTGAACCAGGGGATGTATTAGTCAGCTATCCAATTTTCGCTCAAGCCGAATCGAATTTTAATTTTGACCTTGTGGATGAGTTTTCCTTTAAAGGTTTTAATCACACCCACCGGATCTATCGCTTACTTAGCGACGAAAATATCGCTTAACTATTTAGCTCTGGTAACCGAGCTAGGCGGTAATTTTGTTCCCGAATCCATTTGGAAATAGTGTCCAGCCACTGCTTGGCTTGTTGTTTTTCGTCGCTTGAAAGGGTGGCGTTAAGGTCAATCAAAGAGGTTTGTGCATTCTTTTTCACATTCTTAGCGACCGGACTTTGGTTGTTGGCAGCCAGCGTAAACCAAACTGAGGCCATCATTTTACTCTCAGCAACACCGGTACCGCGAAAATACATAACACCTAAGTTGTACTGTGCGCCGGCATGATCACGTACCGCGGCTTGAAAATAATACTCCGCCGCTTTGGGTAAGTTCTGTCTAACCGATGTGTCGGAAGGTGGCGACAAATAAAGGTTACCCAACAGGAATTGTGCGTTAGGATCGCCAAGCTCAGCCTGGTGCTTCAAGTGCCCCAGCTGAGTAAAATAGATAGAGGTTCCGCCTTGGCGATAGCTATTGCTACTCGCAAACGCAAAACTCCCCACTATTAAGCATAAGATCCCTATGAGTCTAACGGTCATACACCAAGCTTTTCAGCTTAACCTCATTCAACATAACTTATTAATTTAACACGACTTCTATAAAATTAATCGATAATACCCATATCAATCTATACTATTAATTACTATTCTGTAACAATTGGTACTATTCACACTTGCACTCTGCTCATTCAAATAGTCTCCTATACGGCAATTTGAATGCCTTAGAGTCTTGATGAAATGTTTGAAGTTAGCCGAATACAGAGCAGATATTTTATGGAATTATCCGAGTTTCCGATATTCAAAGACCTTGATAGTGCGGTGATCAAAGAGATCAGTCAATTGTTGCACTACCGACAATTTCCCAAGAAAACACAAATTGTTGTCGAGGGCGATCCGTCTCACAGCATGTATTTTATCTTGGATGGTCGCGTCAAAGTATACCTTGATGACGATTCAGGCAAGGAAATAGTGGTGAATATTCACGAGAAAGGGCAATTTTTTGGTGAATTGGGGTTAATTGAAGGGATCCCGCGCACTGCGTCGGTCACCACTCTCGAAGATGCTAAACTGGGCATTCTTAACGAGCAAGAATTTCGCAAGCTCATGTCGATGTATCCAGAGTTTTCCATGACCCTCATGCACAACTTAGTCACACGGTTGCGAGAAGCCACAGAAACCATTCGCAAACTCGGCCTTATGGATGTCTATCGACGAATTGTCGTGACGTTTTTAAACATGGCAGAAGAGTACGATGGCAAATGGATTATTCGCGAGAAATTAACTCAGCAGAACATTGCCAGTCGCGTGGGTGCTTCAAGAGAAATGGTCGCACGAATTCTTAAAGATCTAAGAACTGGCAATTATATATCAATGGAAGATGGACTGATCGTCATCAACAAAGCGTTACCGCACTCTTGGTAGGTGCGGTAACTCGCTTATTCAGTGAGTGAGTACTGAAACCATTTCACCAAAAGTGAAGCATCCTTCAAATAATGGTTTTCCTACCGTTACCCCATGCAGTTTTTGATAGGCAGGGCCCGCTAGATTTTCCAAATCGAGGCGAGACTGAATACCACCGTGTGCAATCACGGGCAGCTCAATACTCGAAGCAAGCTGACCGGCCGCCATTAAACTATGACCATTAACGTGACCTTGCTCGGGTATCTCCGTGAACATCAATGCGGCGACACCCTCATCGCTTAGCGCGGTTACCCAGTCATCAAAGCTCATATTGACCGCAGGGCAGTAACCGTCGCGCCACAACTGAGCACGTACATCCATGCCAACTATGATGTGCTCACCAAGCTCAACTAGAATTAACTCCAAAGTGTCTTGTTGGCGCAATAAACGGCCACCAACGGTAACCCAATCGGCACCGGCATCGAGCCAAATTTGAATATCTTCACTACAGCCAACACCGCCGCTTACTTGCAGCTTCAATTGCGGGAACTCACGTTTCATTCGGCTGATTAAAGAGAGGTGTTCGGGCTGACGATTGCGAATTGCATCGACATCGACGACTTGGACTTGTGTTGCGCCTTGCTCTACCAACGCCGAAAACACCTCGGTGGGATCGTCCATTATCACTTTCTGTCGCGATGCTTCGTTGTGGGTATGAACGCAGCGCCCTGAACGGATATCCACCACAGGAATCGCTAACATTAGTAACCACCCAATTTGTTCTACCTTTAGATCAATAATAGACATTTTTACGCGATTGTCATGGCGAAATTTTTGTTCACAATTTACGTGGTTTTGAATATTGATCAGAGCAAAAAAGAATGACATTATTGCGCAGTTATAAAAGACTGCTACTCAAACCGTTTTTCTTGGGCACAAACTTTTGCAATGAAACTCAATCAAATTCGACTAATAGGCTGTTTGATACTGCTGTGGACCTCGGTTCAGTTAGCAGCAATCGATCACGTCTTTAGCGAACAGCATGAGCTCGGCGCAACCTGTGAGTGGTGTCTTCATCACCACAAGAACCTAGATGAACTGAGTGTTGCGCCGGTCGCATTTATCAACGCGCCTGCGCAAGAACAGCCGCTCAATAAACCTTCTGCAAGCGCGATAGTCGTGCTGCCCCTGCGGTTACTACCACCGCCGCGAGCGCCACCTACTGTTTGATTCCTAATCTTTAAAACCACTATTAACGCACTCAATACGACTTTGAGCGCGTGCTAATTGATGATTAAAAAACAGGTATCAAAAATGAATATTCGGACTATCTTTTTGGCCAGCACATTAGTCAGTGCTAGCTATATTGGCGCTGCACAATTTAGCGGCAAGCTGGTTAACCATTCGCAAAATCCCATCATTAACGCACAGATTGTCGTACGCGGCACCAATGTCGAAACGCGCAGTGATGATAATGGAAACTTCACCCTCGATTTAGCTGCTGGTACTTATACCCTAGACATTAAAGCTGGCAATCAGGGTCACTTTCACCAGTCGATAGTCGTCAGTGATACGGCGCAACAATCACCGGAAATTGTACATATCGATGACAACCATGATCGTAAGTTAGTAATCACTGCTAACCCTCTTGAGCACACCAGACTGGATATGGCAGCGCCTGCAATAGTCTTGTCCGGTGACGAACTCACGTTAAAAAGAGCCAGTGGCCTTGGAGACATATTAAAGCTTGAACCCGGCATGAGCGTCTCTTCATTTGGCCCGGCAGTATCACGCCCGGTTATTCGTGGCCTTTCTGGCGGGCGCGTGTTAATGACCATTAATCAAATGACGCTGCAAGATGCTTCGACAACTTCAGCCGATCATGATGTGTCAGTTGAGCCATTATTAGTTGATCAGATTGAGGTAATCAAAGGACCCGCAACCTTGCTTTACGGCAGCGGAGCAATTGGTGGCGTAGTGAATGTTACTGACGCTAAAATTAATCCGTCAGGGAATATCGGTCTAAGTGGTGGCGCAGAACTGCGACTTGGCGACAGTGCCACGTCAGAGCGATCAATCGTTGCCACTCTGAACGGCGGCAATAGCCGCTGGGCATGGCACCTAGACGGCTATAACAGTGAATACGATGATATGACTATTCCTAGTCATGCTGAGTCACATTATTTACTCGAGCTGGAAGGCGAGGAAGAAGAGCATGCAGGATCCACAACTTTAGAAAACAGTTTTGCCGATAGCAATGGTGGCAGCTTCGGTCTTACTTACAACAATAATTGGGGCTACCTTGGTTTTTCAGTCAATCGAATCAATAAACTTTATGGTGTTCCAGGGCATGGAGAGCACGAAGAGGAAGAGCCGGCGGCCGAGCCTCATGCTGAAGAGGGTGTGGCCATTGATCTTAACCAAACTCGTTACGACTTACAGTCAGAAATTAACGCACCTAGCAAAAATATTGCACGCTGGTTTATTGGTGCTTCTTATACCGATTACCGGCATCAAGAATTAGAAGGTGATGAAATTGGAACCGAGTTTAACAACGAGGCTTATGAGCTAAGAAGTTTTGTTCAACACCAGCCTCTCGATGGCTGGGAAGGAATTGTCGGCTTGCAAATAAGCGAGCGTGACTTTTCCGCGATTGGCGAAGAAGCTTTCGTGCCGCCATCGACTACGAAAGTGCAGTCATTATTTTGGATTGAAGAAAAATCATTCAATCAATTAAAAGTAGAGTTAGGTGCACGCATCGAGCAACAAAATTTAGCAGTTTCGAATTTTACTTCACGCTCTCGCACCGGTGTTTCGTTATCCGCAGGTACGGTTTACTCTTTCGATGATCGTAACAAATTAGCGTTTAACTTTGCACGGGCAGAACGACATCCGTCGGTTGAAGAAGGATTTTCGTTTGGTGAACATGCCGCAACACAAACCTTTGAAATTGGAAATCCTGAGTTAGAAGAAGAACATTCTAACAATATTGATATTAGCTACCGCTTTAGCCACAACCAGTGGGAAGGTGAGATCAATGCTTACTGGAATCAGTTTAATGGTTTTATTTATGGCGATTACGTAGCCAATAATGGTGCTGTACTTGATCTCAATGGCCAAATAATCTTTATTGATCCCGACTTGCCGGTCGTCCAATATCGCCAAGACGACGCAGCGATTCGTGGTGTTGAAATTCAGGTGAAAGTGCCCTTGGTCGACGATCAAGCCTTTGGTTTATCACTGGGGCTAATGGCAGACTTTATTGAAGCAGAGCTAGAAAATGGCGCTTACCTACCGCGTATCCCACCAATGAAATTGGGTGCCGCTTTGCATTTTGATCGAGATAATCTGCTCGCCGACCTGAATATTGTTCGCTACAGTAAGCAAGACAAACAAGCTATCAATGAATTGCCTACCGATGGCTTTACCATTATGGACTTAGAAGTCGCTTATCGAATTAACAATAAAGGTTCCGAAACTTTGTTGTTCTTGCGAGGTAAGAATTTATTAGACGAAGAAGCGCGTGATCACGCTTCATTTATCAAAGATCTTGCACCGCGAGCAGGACGAAATTGGCTAGCAGGGGTCCGCTATCAATTTTAATTAGAAAATTAATTAAGCGGCTTTGCGGCGGCGCAGCCGCTTAATTAATCCATCAACAATATATATAGCAAGCGCTAACCAAATTAAACCAAAGGTAATTGCTTTATCAAAATTAAACGGCTCTCGATAAACAACAATCGCTAAGATGAAAGTCATGGTAGGCGCGATAAACTGCAAGAAACCTATTACAAACAGCGGCAGTCGTTTAGCACCAATAGCAAATAAAATTAATGGCGTAGCCGTAATTAATCCACCTGCCATTAGTAGCAAGTCAGTTTCAATACCAACATTTAAAAAGCTAGACTGCGGCTGGCCTAATTGATAGCTGATAAAAATAAAAGCGACAGGGAAAGCGATCAAAGTTTCAACCAGCAGACCGTTTAATGAATCAACCGCAGTTTGCTTTCTTACCAACCCATAGAGCGCAAAAGTCAGTGCAAGAGCCAGGGATAGCCAGGGAACTTGACCCAACATAATTATTTGATAAGCAACCGCTAATGCCGCGACGGCCACCGCAAACCACTGCCATTTATTCATGGTTTCTTTTAACAAAACGACGCCGAGCAAAATTGAGAGCAACGGATTAATAAAATAACCCAAGCTAGTATCGAGCACACGATCATTAACCACAGCCCAAGTAAAAATAAACCAGTTATTTGAAACCAACACGGTACTAAGTACCAGCGCCCAAAAGACCTTTTGGTTTTTCCAGACCGCGCGGATAGCCAAAGGTTGCTTGAGAATCCACATCATTAAAATGACTGTCGGCACACACCAAGCAATCCGATGCATTAAAATTTCCATCGCCGCAACATGATGCAAGGCTTTAAAATAAATAGGAGCTAAGCCCCACCAAATGTAGGCCATTGATGCGGCTAAATAACCTTGTTTTTGTTCGGTCATTGTCATGGCTATTATCCAACTAAATAGGTGCCCGTTCCTAAAGCGATTAATGTATTGCTCTCGTTGTGCAACTCCATTCTAACAACGGCAACTTTGTTGCCAACTCGCAGAATACGAGCGCTCGTTTCAAACCATTCACCACGCCCGGGACGAACATAGTCGATGCGTAAATCAATGGTGCCCAAGCGTGACAATTTATCGAGCAGTTCCTCGGGATGACTTTCAGGATTTTTTTGCATTAGTCCTAACGCTGCCATAGTACCGCCGGCCACATCAATGGCGCTAGCGATAACGCCACCATGTAAAATACCTTGAATATAATTTCCGACTAAATCGGGTTTGTTATGAAATTTAACCACACAGACTTCACGATCCAATTCTGTAAACGTCAGTCCCAGTAATTTATTGAAAGGGACTTTTTCAGCAAAGGTTTCTGCCAGTTGTTCGATGAGTTCTGGTTTTGGCATATTCATCCACTCGTAGGTACAATGTCACAATATTGTACTCGATAACGAACCTAACATGGAAAACTTCCGCCCGGCTTTTTGGTTACGCAATCCACATGTTCAATCTGTGCTTGCCAGCTCTCCTATGCGAAAGAGCACATTACGACGACGCGCTCAATCATGGCTTGGCAAGAGCAAGACTTTACTGCTTAATGCCGAAGGAGCGCAGTTGTTGGCCTACTGGACACCAGCAACGGATAGTCAAGCGCCGCTAATCATATTAATTCACGGTTGGGAAGGCACTTCTGAGTCGGGATACTTGCTATCGATTGCCAACACGCTAATCGATCATGGCTACCAAATACTGCGGTTGAATTTACGCGATCATGATCATTCACATCATTTAAATCGAGAATTATTCCACTCTTGCCGACTCGACGAGGTTGTTAGTGCCACCAGCGATGCATTAAATCGGATTAAACCGGCACAAACCGCAATTGTTGGCTTTTCATTGGGAGGCAACTTTACCTTGCGCGTGACAAATGCTCTGTCGCAGCGATCACAAGCCGTTAATCATGCGGTAGCGGTGTGCCCAGTTTTGCAGCCTGCTGATACGATGCAGCGGCTAGAAACCGGAGCAAAAATTTATCATCACTATTTTAAACGCAAGTGGTTACGTTCGATTAATAAAAAGATGGCGTTATTTCCGAACGATTATTCAGCGATAGCGCCACAGCATTTAAGAACGCTTGGCAGTTTAACTGACTATTTTGTCAAACATCACACCGACTACGCTAATAGCGAAAGTTACTTCAATGGTTATCGCATCAAAGCGCAAGACTTTGCCAACTTATCGACGCAAATCGACATTTTAATGGCAGAGGATGATCCCATTATCAATGCACAATTACTCGAGGAGCTAAGACCGGTAACGAACATTAATGTCACTTACACTCGATACGGGGGCCATTGTGGGTTTATTCAAAATGCGCAATTTGACTGCTGGGCGGACAATTTCATTTTGCACTGTCTAAAAAAATCAGGTTTGTATCCTAAATAGTGACCAATTATCGCTAACTGCTTGACATTGCAATGATTTTTTTCTAACAATCAGGTAATGTCAAGGCTGTGAGCGACTATGAAAAAAATAACGCCTCGCAAAGGCAAACTAAAACGACCACCTAAACGCGCCCTTCGCCGCGCAGTAACTGAAGACTCTAAAAACCTAGAGCAATTGAGCGCGGCCGAAAATGCTGAGCAAGACTCATCTTCTGTTCCAACGCACGCTGAAGATACGCATGCCAGCGCACGTATTGCGGCGGAAGTGGTTGCTTCTACTCCAGCCGGAGTTGAAGAGCCTTCAGCCAATGAAAAGCCCTCAGCCGATCAAGAGTCACCCTCAGCGATTGAAGAGCCTTCAGTGGATGGAGATGAGTCTTCGGCCGATCAAGAGTCTCCTTCAGCCAATGAAGAGC
>JABXHQ010000162.1 GCA_013373545.1 Gammaproteobacteria bacterium | reverse complement strand
CCTCTCGGAACGGAGCGCAATATTATAAGAACAATTCGTAAGGGTCAACACTCAAACCAAGAAAAATTTAAAAAAGTCATAAATTTACCGGTCGCTCGGTAAAAATGCCTGAAAAATGCGCAGACTTGCGCAAAATACTATCTAAAATCACCAGCTTAGCCGGGATTAAACTCGCGAGGTGCTGGCAGCTTAGATATAATTTGGGCCCGCGTTTAAAAAGAGCCGCTGTTATGACATCCAGTTTTAAAATTCATACGCCCTTTGCTCCCGCAGGCGATCAACCGAAGGCGATTGAGTTACTGCTTGAAGGACTGGATGACGGCTTGGCCCACCAAACCTTATTGGGCGTGACCGGTTCGGGTAAAACCTACACCATGGCGAACGTGATTGCGCGCTCCAACCGTCCAACTTTAATTATGGCGCCGAATAAAACACTGGCGGCACAACTTTATGGGGAGATGAAGGAGTTTTTCCCCAATAATGCCGTTGAGTACTTTGTCTCTTACTATGACTATTATCAGCCCGAAGCCTATGTGCCGACCACCGATACTTTTATTGAAAAGGACGCTTCGATCAATGATCACATAGAGCAAATGCGCCTCTCGGCAACGCGCGCATTATTGGAGCGACGCGATGCAATTATTGTTGCTTCGGTTTCTGCGATCTACGGACTGGGTGATCCGGAAAAGTTTCATGCGATGGTGATGCATTTAAAAGTGGGCGACGAAATTGATCAGCGCGGCGTGCTGCGTCGTTTAGCTGAGTTGCAGTATACCCGGAATGATTTGGAACTACAGCGCGCTACTTATCGTGTGCGTGGTGATGTGATCGACGTATTTCCAGCTGAGTCAGAACGCGATGCAATTCGTATTGAGTTGTTTGATGAAGAAATTGAAAGTATCAGTCAGTTTGATCCATTAACCGGTGAGGTGCTAAAAAAGCTCAGTCGCGTTACCATTTTCCCGAAAAGTCACTATGTTACTGGCCGCCAAACGGTATTGGATGCGATTGAAGAAATTAAAGATGAATTAAAATCTCGCTTAACGTTTTTTGAACAAGAACATAAGTTGCTTGAAGCCCAACGAATTGATCAGCGAGTAAAGTTTGATATCGAAATGATGACTGAACTTGGTTATTGTTCGGGTATTGAAAATTACTCGCGTTATTTATCGGGGCGTAAGCAAGGCGAGGCGCCGCCAACCTTAATTGATTACCTTCCTGCCGATGCATTGATGATTATCGATGAATCTCATGTAACGGTTCCGCAAATTGGTGCCATGTATAAAGGTGACCGTTCGCGTAAAGAAACCTTAGTAAACTACGGTTTTCGGCTGCCATCGGCGCTTGATAATCGACCGCTTAAGTTTGATGAATTTGAGCGTATTTCGCCGCAAACAATTTTTGTATCGGCAACGCCAGCTGATTATGAGAAAGAGCACTCGGGTCAAATTGTCGAGCAAGTGGTGCGCCCGACAGGGCTTTTGGACCCAACGGTTGAAGTTCGTCCAGTGGCCACTCAAGTTGATGACTTGATGTCGGAGATTCATTTGCGCGTAGCGCAAAATGAACGCGTGCTGGTGACCACGTTAACCAAGCGAATGTCAGAAGATTTGACTGACTACTTGCTGGAACACGACATAAAGGTTCGTTATTTACATTCAGATATTGACACCGTTGAACGAATGGAAATTATTCGTGATTTAAGGCTCGGTGAGTTTGATGTTTTGGTCGGAATAAACTTGTTGCGTGAAGGCTTGGATATGCCGGAAGTTTCGTTAGTTGCAATATTAGACGCCGACAAAGAAGGCTTTTTACGTTCCGAGCGATCTCTTATTCAGACGATTGGTCGTGCCGCACGAAATTTAAATGGAACGGCAATTTTATACGGTGACCGGATAACGAAGTCGATGCAAAAGGCGATTGATGAGAACAATCGCCGGCGCGAGGTGCAACAAGCTTTTAATGAAGCGAATGGAATCACTCCCGCTAGTGTTAAGCGCGCTATTGCTGATGTTATGGAGTTGGGCGGACCCAGTAAATCGTCTAAAGTAAAAGTTAAAAAGGTCAGTGACAAGAAAGGTAAATACGCATCATTGTCACCGGCTGAAGCGGAGAAGACAATCGCACAGTTAGAAAAACAAATGATGGAATGTGCAAAGAATTTAGAATTTGAAGAAGCCGCAAAAATTCGTGATAGTATTAGTCAGATACGTGAAAATGCTTATCGTTAATTCAATAAATGTTTCAAGCAATCGAGGTTCAGGATGAAATATACACTCGTAACAGGCGGTACCGGCTTTATTGGTAGCCATACGGTTATTCAATTACTAGCGCAGGAGCGGGCAGTTATTATTCTCGATAATTTAAGTAATTCGAGTCGCGCCGTATTACCTCGAATCAGCTCGCTGAGCAAAAAGGAGCCTCTATTTGTTGAAGGCGACATTCGCGATAAAGCACTGCTTGAGTCACTTTTTGAGCAATATGAAATCGAATCAGTGGTACACTTTGCTGGATTAAAAGCCGTCGGCGAGTCGACCGAAAAGCCGCTGATGTATTATGAGAATAACGTTTGGGGAACCATTAATTTGTGCCAAGTAATGGCACGCTTTGGCTGTAAGTCTATCGTGTTTTCCTCATCAGCGACGGTTTATGGCGATCCCGCATCGGTGCCAATCAAAGAAGATTTTCCTACCAGTACCACCAATCCTTACGGCGCCAGTAAGCTTATGGTTGAGAATATTTTGCAGGACTTACAAGCGTCTGATCCAAAGTGGAAGGTGATTCTGCTGCGTTATTTTAATCCTATTGGGGCTCATAAGAGTGGACAAATAGGCGAGGACCCTGCCGATATTCCGAATAATCTATTGCCCTATGTAACCCAAGTGGCGGTTGGTAAATTAGCGCAGTTGTCAGTCTTTGGTGACGATTATCCAACCCATGATGGTACCGGGGTACGCGATTACATTCACGTGGAAGATTTAGCTGCGGCACATGTTTGCGCAGTCGATAAGTTAACCGAGTTTAGCGGAACTAAGATATTTAATCTGGGTACTGGGACCGGTTATTCGGTACTGGACATCGTTAAGACATTTGAGCAAGTGACGGGGGAGAAGGTGCCCTACAGCATTACCCCGCGGCGACCTGGCGATATTGCGGAATGTTTTGCTGACGCCTCCTTAGCGCGAACCGAGTTGGGCTGGCATGCAACCCGCGGACTTGAGGAAATGCTGGAGGATGCGTGGCGTTGGCAGTCGCAGAACCCAAACGGCTATGCCGATAGCGAATAGAAAATAAAAAAGCGCTTGCAAGGTCAATTTTGAGTGGGTAATATACGCGCCTCTTTTGAGAGTCCTTCTCAATAGGCGCGTAGCTCAGTTGGTTAGAGCACCACCTTGACATGGTGGGGGTCGTTGGTTCGAATCCGATCGCGCCTACCATTTTCCTTTAGCACCTTATTTGACCGGATGAGAACCAACGAAGTTGGTCGACAAAACGGTATGGAACCGTTTTGAACGCTGGAGTGAAGCGACGGCGGCCCGAAGGGTAAAGTGCAGGATGCACTTTATAATCCGATCGCGCTTACTATTTTCCATTACAGTTAAAATTATTATCGAAACTATGTCTTTTTGGGGGTTAAACCCGCGATGACGTGGGCAAAGCGACGCTCAGCAAAAACTTTCATACCATTTAAATATTCCCAACTTTTTTTGAGGTTCGATGGCGGCTCCTATCCGGCGGCGTCATTCAAATAGGCTCTCACTAGTGGGTGCGCTATCTCAGAACCTTGGGATTTAACGCACTTTGTTGAGTTTGTCACAGTGCGCGCAGCACTACGGAACTTTGCGCGGTTTTGTTCACTCTTAGGTAGCACGAT
>JABXHQ010000157.1 GCA_013373545.1 Gammaproteobacteria bacterium | reverse complement strand
TGCGGTTTGATCACTTGGGGTATCAATATGACAATCGAATGCTAGCCGGTAACACTCGTGACGATGGCAGTGAATGTGGTTTTGGAGGCTGCCGCTATACGCGCCCGGCAGATCGCAATGACAAGTTTAATGAACTCTCTTTGGCCACCGGTTGGTCATGGCAACTCAGCCCGAAACACATTTGGTTTGTAAAATATGATCATAGCTTTCGCGCGCCGCATACAGCTGAGCTCTATCGCTTGCAAAATGGTCAACAGAATGCAGCTATCAAACCGGTTAACGCCGAGCAGCTAGAATTTGGCTCGCGCTTTTATTTTAGTAACGGTTATCAAGAAATAGTGGTCTATCGATTAAACAAGAAAAACGGTATTTTGCAGGATTCAGAGCGCCAATATATCAACGGCCTTGATACCGCACATCAAGGAATTGAGTTTGAGGGCCGCTGGCGCTGGCGGTCAAACCTTGAATTAAATGTTGCTGCTAGTTATGCCATTCATCGTTATAAGAATAATCCCAGCACAACCGACAGCATCAAAAATAATGCGATCGATACAGCTCCACGTTGGCTCGCATCGGCATTACTCAATTGGACCATCAACGATGACTGGCGCAGTCAATTAGAGATCACACACTTGGATAGTTATTATCTAAATGAAACCAATAGCGAGCAGTACCGCGGACACACTTTAGTCAACCTGAGAGGTTTTTGGACCGTGTCAGCCGACAGTGAAGTCAGTCTCTCGGTGCATAACTTATTTGACACGCGTTATGCTGAACGTGCTGATTTCGCGTTTGGCAATCACCGTTATTTTGTTGGCCGACCGACCACTTTATCCTTACGACTTACGCATCAGTTTTAATTTTTGTCGTGATTGGCTTTTTCTTTAAACTGGATTAACCTAAACGCAATGTCATTTTATTTGAATAGGGAAATACTGTGTCCGAGCCACTGATTAACATTTTAATACTTTCGTTAGTGGCCGGCCTCGCAATGCCTCTCGGTGCGTTAATTGCGCGCTTTGAATCGATTCGCTCGGATTGGCTTGAGACTGAATTGCGGCACACTATCATCGCCTTCGGAGCCGGAGCATTATTAGCAGCAGTTGCGCTCGTGTTAGTACCAGAAGGCATGCACCACCTAACGCCACTGCCAATGATTAGCTTATTGTTACTAGGCGGAATAACCTTTCTCTTGCTCGATTACTTTATTGCGCGCAGCCAAGGGCGCTACAGTCAGTTAATCGCAATGCTGGCGGATTTTATTCCGGAAGCATTAGCGCTCGGCGCAACGTTTTCTGCTTCACCGCAATTAGGTACTTTGTTGGCCGGTATCATTGCGCTGCAAAACTGTCCAGAGGGATTTAATGCTTACCGTGAATTACTCGAAACCAAACGCTATCGGCAAACTCAGGTTATTTTGTTGTTCACAGCAATGGCGTTTCTAGGTCCAATTGCCGGACTTACCGGTCACCTTCTTTTGTCTGACGCGCCGATCATTATCGCGGCCATTATGACCTTCGCCGCCGGCGGTATTCTTTATTTGATTTTTCAAGACATTGCGCCCAATGTAAAACTGAATAACCGCTGGACGCCCGCATTGGGCGCCGTTATTGGTTTTGCACTTGGCGTGTTTGGTAAGTACTTAACTGGGCATTAAACTGGTCAGCTAAAGCGGTGGATTATAAATAACTAAGCCACCAATCTTTGCGCCGAGCTTTCACGCGGCTAACCCACTTCGCCAGTGGATAGAGCGCCGCCATGATCCCAAGCCAAAACCCATAAACGCCGAATAAACTCACACCAAATCCCTCGGGAAATAAAAAGTACATGGTGAGAAACTGCTGCGCTTCAAAACCCTGAATCATCCCCAATACAATGGATAGTGAATGAATAACCGCAAGGTGCGCAATATAAATGGCAAAAGGAGCTTTACCGAAAGTTACCAACACGGACTTCAGTGCAGCGGGTACTTTATCCGCAAATGCAATGATTAAACTTCCTACGCCTAAGGTCAGTAAGGTAAATAACAAACTCGGTGGATACTTAGTCACGTTGAAAAAGTCACGCAGTGTTAACAGCGCAGATGCTTGACTTTGCCACCCATTCGGATCGCCGTAAAACTGCAACCAACGTAAAATAACAAAGCCCAGCAACATAACACCGCCAATGATCAGAAATTGTTTATTACGTTTTGCAGCTGGAGCGGTAAATAAGCTGGCGCTACCAAAACCGGCTAGCATAATGCCTAACCAAGGCAGTGGTGGATAAGCAATGTACAAAGATAATGGCCCAAACGCCGTGCCCATTTGCGTGTGTAACCCAACCCACAATGGAACATTGGGCTGCCCTGTTTGTGGTGTTGGCCAAACACTGTCTAAGGCGTTATGACCCAGTAAGATCAGTAAACCTAAAATTAAACAGGCGCGTGAACCAAGAAATTGAAATAAACCAAGTAACATCATGCTCAATCCAATCGCACCGATAACTTGAAACGCAAGGCCAATCCGATCACCTAAAAATGGCAGCCCCGTTACATTAAATGTCCATAACTGCGATACCACGACTAACTCAATTAGAATCAACCAGAATCCGCGAGTTAACAAAAAATAACCGAGGTCTTTTGGCGAGCGCCGAGTCGTCATCAGTCCTGCACTAGTGCCGGCGAGAAATACAAATATTGGTGCACATAAATGCGTCATCAAGCGAGTTAAGTAAGTACCCAGAGAAGCATCGTCCGACATCGGTGCTTGCGCGACAATACCCGCACCCAAATAATCACGCACATGATCGACGGCCATGATCACTATGACTAATCCGCGCAGAAAATCGATATTTTCAATTCGATAGTTACGCTTCGAGGACGTACCCTGCTCGACAGTGTTGGTAGGCATAAAATCGATCCTTGATAACAGTAATTAATTTATAATGGCAGAAGTTCTTTCTGATGTGAAGCTTTGCAGGATTGAATCGTATTTTAACTCTCGCCACTTATCATAAGATGCAGTGATAATAAAGCCAGCGTACCCTACCTGTCTAAAGCAAAAATGTTCGATAACCACGGCGTAATAATTCTTGATAATGCCAAACACCTTGTTCACGTCGTACACATAATCGCCCTTGATCATAAACACCTGATGCCAAACCTTTTTGAACGTGCTCACAAATACTAATATCTTCATCTTGGACTTCATCACTGAAAGATAAATCTTGCTTTATCATTGCCTGAACTTCGGGTGCGTTTAAATCACTGTAATAATAATCGAAGATCACCTTACAAGTGGTTGCACTCAGCGGCACAATAATATTGATCTGACATCGCCCCGGTAAAATATTTAACATCAGGTTCGGGTAAACACAAAAATAGTGTGCAGCGCCTTCACCGTAAAAACTTTGTTGGCTTTCTAGCGGGCTATATTGATAGGAGTACCATTTAGCCAACTCTGTCGTGTAACTTTTATAGTCAAGTAATTTATTCAAGCCTGGATGCACATGGGGTAAGTGATAACCTTCCAAATAGTTATCCATGTAAACTTTCCAATTGCAGGCAACGGTATATTCATCACGATGATGAAACTGCATTTGCTCGAGATCAATCGGAGCAATTCGCGATTGAATACCGGCGAAGAGTTCATCAATTGGCTGGGGCTCTGCGGCTAGATTAATAAACAAGTAGCCTTGCCAACTGGCTAGCGCAACTTTGTCGAGATGAACTTCGCAAGGATTGAAATTCGGTGTATCGGCCATTTCCGGGGCAGTGCGCAACTGCCCGTCTAACTGATAACTCCAGCCATGATAACGACAACTCAACACTTTAACATTGCCCGACTCCAATACCAGCGGTCCGGCGCGATGCTTACAAACATTATAAAATGCAGTAAGTTCACCTTGATGGTTACGCACTACAATAATCGGTTTATCGGCAACTTCGGTGACTAAAACATCCCCGTTATTGGGCAACATAGATTGATGGCCTACACACTGCCAACTGCGTAAAAAAATGGCCGCTTTATCGAGTTGATGAGCGGCATCCGAAACATACAAACTCGCCGGTAAGGTGATCGCTTGCTCGAGCGAGGTTGCTGCAAATGCGTCCAACGGTAATGCCGTGCGATCGATAATGGGGGTATTCATGTAACTAACAACCTCAATATTTTAACGAGTCAATCTATGCCAACTTTAACTTAAGTATCTATACCGGTAAACGCTCTAGCGGGCGAGTAAGACACGTCGGTCCACCACACCCTTTCTCACAAATATCTTTGCCTTTTATCACGTGCACGTCAATGCCCGCCTGTTGCATGCCTTTTAAGGTAATCGGATTACCATCGACCGCAATGACCACGCCGGGGGCGACCGCCAAAACATTACAGCCTTGACTGTCATACTCACTCTCGGGTACCTCAACGAGTCGATAGCCACTTTCTAATAAATAATTACGAAATGGAACCGGCATTAACGGCGAATAAACCACAGCAACGTCTTCGGCAATTGGACTAACGATCGACATCAAATGAAATACATCACTCGGCCCACGAAAATGCGGCAAAGGAACTTCGATTACCGCACTGGCAGTATTCGCCACTTGCTCACGTAGCTGTGCAATACCTTTAGGATTGGTTCGATAACCATTGGCCACGGCGAGCACATTGTTTTTTAACCAAGTAACATCCCCACCCTCAATACTGCCAGGAGCGGAAATTTCGCCTTTAATGGTAATACCCTCCGTCTGAAAAAATTGCTTTAGATGTTCAGGTTCGCTTGCTCGATTAGGTTTGCCCATTGTGCATAATAAAATCCCCTCATCAGTAGTAAGCGCATTGTCGCGCGGATACAAACTATCGAGAGTGGTATCATCAGACGCCGGTAAAAACGCTAGCTCAACACCGAGCTTAACCAATAACTCACAAAACGCATCGTACTCTTTAATTGCATTTGCTCGATCCGGCTTGGCTAAAAAATTCAACGCTTGCCATTCTTGCTCAATTTGCTGTTCATTACGAAACGCATCTTTAGCGTGTTTGAGTAAGATACGTTTAATTTGTCCCACATCGGTTTGCATCGTTAACATTAACTGGCTTCCTGTACCAAAGATTGAATTAAATTTACGACGGTCGTTGATCGCTATGAACTTTTAGTCCGGTATACACCGGTACACCCAACATGATTAAGATAAAGCCCCAATAAACCGCCTCTTGACCCGCCCCACTGACCGCCCAAAGCGAAAATAAAAACGCAAGTAAAATGATACTTAAGCTGAGCCAACGGCCTTTTTTTGCTCGGCTCATGCGCACTCGAAAAGCGGCGGCGGAGCAAAATATATAAGGAATAATAATTGCTGTCGTGGACAGTAAAATGGCAAAGTTAAACACACCCAGCAATGATTTACTCGCTGTGGTGAGCAACAGCGCCGAAGTTAACAAAGCACTGATAAAAATTCCCAGCGCGGGGGCTTGGCGCTTATTTTGTTGCGCAAAAAATTTCGGCAAAAGGCCATCTTTAGCCGCTGCCATCGGCATCTGCCCACCTAGTAAAATCAAGCCATTAAGCGCGCCCAAAGTGGAAACTAACGCCACGACGGTCATGGCCACACCGGCCCATCCACCCATTAAGATAGCGGCCGCTTCAGCGAAAGGACCGTTTGATGTCGCTAAAGTGGGTCCCGGAATAGTAATGAGCACAACTAAAAAGCCGAGTCCATAAATAACCGCCACCAATAAAATTCCGATAAGCGTTGCGCGCGGAATGGTGCGTTTTGGATCGCGAATACTGTTAGCTGGAATACTTGCCGATTCGACGCCTAAAAATGCCCACAACCACAAAGCGGCCGCCGCAACCACCGCGCCCAGCCAATGTTGGTTATCAGTCTCTGAACTGGGCGACCACTGTGGCCACTGCGTTGGCCAATCAAGCAGCAATAAACCAATCACGGCAAATGCCATGAGAGGCACTGCTTTGCATAACGTTGTGATCAGTTGGGTAATACCAGCTTCGCGTACGCCCATAATGTTGATGGCACTGAAGCACCAAACAAACACTAAGCCCAATCCGGTGGCTAAAAATGTCGATTCAATCAATACCGGAAATAATAACTTGGCATAGGAAACCGCTGCCATAGCAATAGCGGCATTGCCGGTCCAAACCGAAATCCAATAGCCCCACGCCACCAAAAAAGCCGGAAATTCGCCAACATTTTTGCGGGTAAAATGATAAGGACCACCCAACCCCGGCTGCCAAAAACTTAGCTTGGCAAACACATACGCCAAACTCAGAGCACCGGTTGCGGCCATTAACCACCCAAGCAAACCCAGAGTCCCAAATTCAGCCAGTGAAGCGGGTAATAAAAATATTCCGGAACCTATCATGGTTCCCACCACCAACGAAGTGGCAATCGCTAATCCGAATTGCGGCTCGGAGGTTGCCGTTGTTTTTTTATTGGTCATGGGCACTCCTTGTTTCACACAGTGTGCGTGGCTCTTTAGAACAAATCAAGTATTGAATTATCCGCCCCAGCTATGCATTATGAGTTTTTAATTCAAGGAATTCACAAGATGGGATTTGGCGCGCACAGTTATCAAGATGATCCGCGAAACGCAGCGATAAAAATTAATATTAATGGCGAGTTGTTTGCACGCGATGAAGCGAAGATCAGTGTCTTCGATAGCGGCTTTATTCTCGGAGATGGGGTGTGGGAAGGACTGCGTTTACACCGCGGAAAAATTGCATTTCTCGCGCAACATATGCAGCGCTTATTTGCTGGCGCTAAAGCCTTAGATTTAGATATTGGCATTAGCCAAGCTGAACTCGAACAACGCATTCAAGACACGCTAAGCGCTAATGGAATGACCGATGGCGTGCACATCCGTTTGATGGTTACTCGAGGGATTAAAGCGACACCTTATCAAGATCCACGGGTCACGATTTCCCCGGCTACCATCGTTATTATTCCCGAGTATAAATCATCAACCGCATCACCGGGCTTGTCATTATTTACCGTGCATGTCCGCCGCGGCTATCCCGATGTTCAAGATCCAAAACTCAACTCACATTCAAAGCTGAACTGCATTTTTGCTTGTATTCAAGCCACTAAAGCCGGTGCCGATGAAGCCCTAATGCTTGACCCGCACGGATTTGTCGCCACTTGTAATTCAACTCATTTCTTTATTGTCAAAGGCGGCGAAGTTTGGACTTCGAGCGGCGATTATTGCTTAGCCGGAATTACCCGCAGCAATGTGATTGAGTTGTGTCAAGAAAACCAAATCCCCATCAAACAAAAGAATTTTTCTTTGTCCGATGTGTACAGTGCCGATGAAGCCTTTTGCACTGGAACATTTGCCGGCCTTACGCCCGTCATTAGCGTCGACGGACGAACCATCGGGAGTGGCACTAAAGGTCCAATGGTGGAAAAACTCAACGCACTGTATCACCAGCGAATTGAACAATTATAACCACTCAAGGAACCGCTATGACGAAACGAATCGCGATGTGGTCAGGGCCACGAAATATCAGTACGGCCATGATGCGTAGCTTCGAGAACCGTGACGACTGTAGCGTAGTGGATGAGCCCTTTTACGCTTACTACTTAAACGCCACTGGGCTTAAGCACCCTTGTTATGAAGCCGTATTAGCGGCGCAGCCAACACAGTGGTCTGAAGTGGCGACACAACTCACCACTGACGCGTGCGCAACCCCTCTGCAATATCAAAAACATATGACCCAACATATGCTGCCAGACATGGACCTAGCTTGGACCGAGTCACTGACGCATGTGTTTTTAATTCGTGACCCACGTCGGGTTATCGCATCCTACCGACGAGCGATGCCACAGGTTACTCAACAAGACATTGGGATTATTCGGCAGTACGAGTTATACCAAGCATTTAGCCAACGCAGTGCGCAGCCAATTCCGATTATCGATTCACAGGACGTATTAGAAAATCCTCGCGGCTTGTTAACTCAATTGTGCAGCCGCCTCAACATCGAATTCAGTGACCAAATGCTGACATGGCCAGCAGGGCCACGTGACACGGATGGTGTCTGGGCGACACATTGGTATGCCAATGTTGAACAATCAACCGGTTTTGCCAAACCCAATCAGACGCCAGAGCCCGAGTTAACCGCTGCGCTCGCCGAGCTTGCCAGCGACGCCATGCCATATTACCAGGCGCTATACCAGCAGCGTTTGCATGCCACTTAAGGCTGACAAAGTGCGCAGCTCCGGCAGGTGAAGATCGGTATTACCGGGCCTTGAACTCTCGATATGATACTGCTGAGCTTTGGTGCTATAATGCCGCCCTTTAACGCAATCTCAGTGCATTTGAGTCGCTTTAAGAAGCACTTTAAATGCGCATCAGAGCGCTACTACCGCTAACCTTATCGCGCGTGGCGTACTATGATTGACTTGAAATTGGTTTTAATTAGGAGTGTTTTATGACCTCTCCCCTTGTCAGTATTATTATGGGTTCGCAATCCGACTGGCCCATTATGCAAGAGGCGACGACTGTGTTGGACAAGCTGGGCGTTCCCTATGAGGCAAAAGTAGTCTCGGCGCACCGTACTCCCGAACGGCTGTATGAGTTTGCCAGTCAAGCACACACCCGTGGTATCGATGTGATTATCGCTGGCGCTGGTGGTTCCGCCCACCTAGCAGGTATGGCCGCAGCAATGACTCATCTACCGGTAATTGCCGTGCCGGTGCCGAGCAAACACTTCAATGGCATGGACAGCTTAATGTCGATGGTGCAAATGCCTCGCGGTGTTGCCGTTGCCTGCCAAGCCGTTGGTGGTGCAGGAGCCTATAACGCGGGATTAATTGCCGCCCAAATGTTGGCATTGAAAGATCCGGAATTAAGTCAACGATTACAAGATTGGCGCAGCGAACAAACCGCTAGCGTTGCCACTGAGGTTCAATAATGCACGTTGCGGTTGTGGGTTGCGGGCAACTGGCTCGAATGATGGCGCTGGCTGGCTGGCGCTTGGGTGTTACCTTTAGTTTTTTAGCCGAGCCAAATGAAGGCACGGCTTGCGTTGAGCACCTTGGCAAGGTTGTCGTGCGCGATGAGCAAAAAACCATTGCGGAACTGTATGCAGCACTCGGACACCCCGAGGTTATGACGGTTGAGCGAGAACACGTTGATGTTGCCATGCTCAAAGCATTCGCTGAACATTGCGCGGTTCACCCCAATCCAAATGCTGTATCGGTTAGCCAACACCGTGGACGCGAGAAAACGTGTATGCGCGATCTTGGCATCGGTACTGCTCCGTTTACGGTTGCCAGTAACGCCGCCGATCTAAAGCAAGCGGTAACCACTATGGGCTTACCGGTCCTGATTAAATCTTGTGAAGAAGGTTATGACGGTAAAGGCCAATGGATGATTCGTGAAGCGGCTCAACTGGATAGCTTTTTTGCGGAAAATAACGTATCCCAAGATATGATTGTTGAAGGGCTGGTTAATTTCAGTGAAGAGGTGTCAATCATTGCCGTGCGTTCAACCAATGATGAATGCGCGTTTTATCCGATCACCGAAAACGAACACCGAAATGGTATTCTGCTTACTTCTATTGCACCTGCAAAAGCCATTTCACCGGCGCTGACTGAACGAGCCGAAGACATTGCGCAAAAGATTTTACGCAAGCTTGATTATGTTGGCGTTTTATCGGTTGAGCTATTTATTGAAAACGGTGAGCTGCTGGTCAATGAGATTGCTCCGCGTGTTCATAACAGTGGTCACTGGACTCAAGCTGCAGGTATTAGCTCTCAATTTGAAAATCATATTCGGGCGATTTGTGGCATGCCACTGGGTAACACCCAACCTAAAACCGCCGTTGGAATGGTCAATTTACTCGGTGTTAAAGTGAGCGATCAATTGCTCGACCGTGGCAATTTAGAAATTCATCATTACAACAAAGCCATTCGTCCTGGCCGTAAAGTCGGCCATATTAATTTATGGAACATCGATCGAGAGCAATTGGCCGCCGACGTCACTCAACTGCGTGACGAAATTTATTCCGACGAATCTTAATACTCTGAAAAGCCATGCATAAGCAATCGCAGTATTGGTTATGCATGGGCTTGTCTTCTGCTCAACGCTCGCCTCACAGTCTAGGGCTGTAACCACTCTCAAATTTTCAGGCTAAAGCGATCAACCACTATCGTTATCCGCAACATTAGATTACAAATTTCACTGCCGTTGCCCCGCTCAAACTCTGCTAGCATGAGCTAAACCAATAACTTGCTAAAGGACTGAACAATGCTGCGCAAATTTGCATTAACGACGATATTATTGATGCTCACCCTGACTTTGGTTAAACCTTCGATTGCTCACGCGAAAACAAACGAGATATCACCGGCGCAAAATGAAGCCGCAATTCAAGAGCTGTTTGGTCACTATATGGCTAAATATAATCACTACCTTCAAAGTGGTCAGCTGGAACATCAACCTTCACTTTATCATAACGAAGTTATGGTGATTTCAGATAATAGTGCTCCAACCATGGTGACGGAGCTAGCACTTTACGGTCAGGTTGAAAAATTTCTCGACCGGTTAAAATCGCGCGGTGTCACAAAAGTGAATTGGCAAAAGGTCGATATTCATTTACTCGGGAACAATATGGCGTTAGCCAGCAATGTTGCAATCCGCTACAACCAAGCTGGCGAAGTCGTTGATCGCGTGGGCGCCAGTTACACTTTGTACCAGCTAAATAATCAATGGAAAATTGCTGCGTTCGCTATTCACGATGTCAACAATGCTTTTGAATTTCAGGCAGCAGTTGAAAAAACGCCGAGTTCGCGTTAAGGGCGGTTAGTTGGCAAGACGATAAACTACAACCGCTAAGCAACTCAGCGTCTAGATATTCTAAGTAAAGCAACGTACAAATAGTAGCTACACCGTCATTACTTCATAGCGCCAGGCGCCCTTAACTTTAACGAGTGTTAACGGCGGTATGAGGTAATTTTGTTGCCCTTGTTGCAGCGGAGCAAAGTTAATTGATATTTTATCCGCGTCGGAAAATTTAACCTCATATTGCAAATAAACCGTTCTACGATTGTTTAAACTAACCCCACTCGTTGGCGATGGAGCGAGATCTTCCGAATAAACTTTACTCGGTCGATAGGACTGTTTATTTGCCGTGATGATCCAGTCATTAAACAAAGTCACTACTTGTGTAGGGGTTTGAATATCTACCTTTATCATCAACTCTTCTGAACTCGCCCACGGCGTAGGAATAATTGGAACGATGGGGCCAACAGCACCAATCTCTTGGTAACTCAGTTCAAGGGTTAGCTTAATGTCGCCCGTCGAGTAGTGGAGTAATTGAGCATCAGGGTAACCAGTCGATTTACCACTCGTTGTTCCCGGTTTAAACTCTGATTGCCACAGCGCTGAATCGCCATCCACTGCATAATAGCGGTCCATTGCAATCCAGGCGCATCCTGGCAAGCAAGTAATAAAAATTGCA
>JABXHQ010000192.1 GCA_013373545.1 Gammaproteobacteria bacterium | reverse complement strand
GATAAAAAAAACGCGCCTAACTCGGCGCGTTCATTTTCTGGCGGAGCGGACGGGACTCTAACCCGCGACCCCCGGCGTGACAGGCCGGTATTCTAACCAGCTGAACTACCGCTCCTAATTCTTTCGTTTCAATTCTACTTGAAACGACCCACCCAAAAAAAAGTGGTGGGCGCTACTGGGCTCGAACCAGTGACCCTCGCCTTGTAAGGGCGATGCTCTCCCAACTGAGCTAAGCGCCCATCAAAGGCGCGCTAGTTTACCGCGTCTTTTAATGCTTTACCAGCTTTAAATGCAGGAACGGTTGCCGCAGGAATTTGGATCTTCTCTTTTGTTTGAGGATTCAAACCAGTACGAGCAGCACGTTGCTTAACACTGAAGGTACCAAAACCAACTAACGCTACTTGATCACCTTTACGTAAAGATTCGGTGATGGCATCTAAAGTTGCGTCCAATGCACGTCCAGCTGCCGCTTTAGAAATATCGGCTCCCGATGCAATCGCATCAATCAATTCAGATTTATTCACTCAACTTCCCCTTGTAATTGTTTTGTGGTCGAACGTTTGCAGTTGTATTTTTCGCTTTATACACTGCTAACAGATATGCGAGCGAACTTTATACCAACTGGGCAAAATCAATGTCAAGCAACTTTGGGAAAGAAGCCAGTATTTATGCGGCCTAGCGGCTATTTTTTCGTCTCGCAGTATTATTTTTGTGCAATTCAACTCAATATCATCCCAAATCAATAAATATCAATAAGAGATAAGGAAGAGAATAACTGCACGCTATTTACCAAGTTTTTAATGTGTTTTGTTAATCTCAGCACCGTCTTCAGGTGCTTTTACGACCGTTGCCGGTTTCATTACTTCTTGCTCTAGAGCCACTGGCACACGAGCCAATGCTACCGCCAACACTTCATCAATCCATTGCACTGGGATAATTTCTAGATCACCCTTGATGTTATCAGGAATTTCTTCCAGGTCACGACGATTATCGCGCGGGATTAAGACTTTTCGGATCCCTCCGCGATGGGCTGCCAGTAATTTTTCCTTGAGACCACCAATCTTGAGTACCTCGCCACGCAAGGTTATTTCACCTGTCATGGCAACTTCAGATAGCACAGGAATGCCGGTCAAACTCGAAACTAGTGCCGTACACATTCCAATACCGGCACTTGGACCATCTTTTGGTGTTGCACCTTCCGGTACATGCACATGGATATCGTGTTTCTCGTGAAAATCTTCACGAATGCCGAGACGGCTGGCTCGACTGCGAACCACCGTCATCGCCGCTTTGATCGACTCTTGCATGACATCACCGAGCTGACCGGTAAACAAAGTTTTACCTTTGCCCGATGTCGCAACTGCCTCAATGGTCAGTAAGTCGCCACCCACTTGGGTCCAAGCTAATCCGGTTACCTGCCCTACTCGCTGCTCATCGGACGCTTTACCGAAGTCAAACTTCTCAACGCCCAAAAACTTTTCTAGGTTTTTGTCCGTGACCGCTAACTTGCTACTGCGCGGTTTTAAGGTAACCTGCTTCACTACCTTGCGGCATACTTTAGCAATTTCACGCTCTAAAGAACGGACGCCCGCTTCGCGCGTGTAATGCTGCACAATCGAGCGTAATGCTTCTTTGCGAATACTTAGCTCAGTCGGTTTTAAGCCAGCATTCTCAACTTGTTTAGGTACTAAATATTTTTCAGCAATCGCTAACTTTTCGTCTTCGGTATAGCCAGGAATTCGAATGACTTCCATCCGATCCAAAAGCGGTCCCGGTATATTCATCGAGTTCGCCGTGCATACAAACATAACCTCAGACAAGTCGTAGTCAACTTCTAGATAATGATCGTTGAAGTTGCCATTTTGTTCTGGATCTAACACTTCAAGCAATGCTGAGGACGGATCACCACGCATATCCGATGCCATTTTATCGATTTCGTCGAGCAAAAATAGTGGGTTTTTAACGCCTACCTTGCTCATTTTCTGAATAATTTTACCTGGCATTGAGCCAATATACGTTCGTCGATGGCCTCGAATTTCAGCTTCATCTCGCACTCCACCTAAGGAGACACGAACGTATTCTCGACCGGTGGCTTCGGCAATTGAGCGGCCGAGCGATGTTTTACCCACACCGGGGGGGCCAACTAAGCACAATACCGGTCCGCGAATTTTGTCGACTCGCTGCTGTACCGCAAGATACTCAAGAATTCGCTCCTTAACTTCTTTTAAACCATAGTGATCTTCATCAAGAACTTTTTCCGCTCCAGCCAGATCCTTTTTAACGTCTCCACGCTTATCCCAAGGTACATTAATCATCCACTCGAGATAGCCACGAACCACAGTGGCTTCCGCTGACATTGGCGACATCATTTTTAACTTGCGCAGCTCACCTTCAGCTTTTTCTAACGCCTCTTGAGGCATATTGGCCGCTGCAATTTTCTCTTCCAGCTCTGAAAGTTCTTTACTCGAATCATCACCATCGCCCAGCTCTTTCTGGATGGCTTTCATTTGTTCATTTAGATAGTACTCGCGCTGACTGCGCTCCATCTGTTTCTTGACCCGACCACGAATACGTTTTTCAACATTTAAAACATCAATCTCGCCTTCCATCATGGCCATCAAATGCTCAAGACGCTCGCGGGTGTCATCAATCTCAAGAACCTTTTGTTTGTCCTCTACCTTAAGTGTTAGGTGCGAAGCAATGGTATCGGCTAAACGCGAGATACTATCAATGCCGGAAAGCGCAGAAAGAATTTCTGGCGGTACTTTCTTGTTGAGTTTTATATAATTTTCAAAAACATCCGTGGCGGAACGAGATAAAGCTTGAGTATCAGCATCGGAAGGCAGCACTTCCTCTAACCGAGCAACTCGCGCCATGAGCATTTCATCATCTTCGGAAAATTCGACTACTCGCGCCCGCTCAATACCTTCCACCAAAACTTTTACATTTCCATCGGGAAGCTTCAGCATCTGCAATACTTTCGCTACACAGCCTAATTGATAGACATCCTCAGCCTCAGGATTATCGGTAGTGGCATCTTTTTGAGCCAGCAGTAGCACTTGTTTAGGATCCGACTCATTTGCTAGCTCAAGTGCTTGGATCGATTTCGCGCGCCCAACAAATAAAGGGATCACCATATGTGGAAATACCACCACATCACGCAGCGGTAATACCGGTAATTGCTCAACGTTTACATCTTCATTCGACATAGTAACTTCAGTCTCATTAATTCCTATTGCAAAGATAATGGGGACAATATTTCGTTATTCAATCGAGCCAGACGACTTTTAGCGGCTAGTAGCGATAAAAAAAGGCCCGAGCGGGCCTTTGATTGTGAGAGCTGTTATTTATCCGAGGATGCCGCTTTGCTTTTCGCGTCATTCTCGAATATCAGTAACGGTTCTGACTCACCATCCACCACTGCTTGGTCAATGGCAACTTTTGACACTCCCTCCATTGAAGGAAGCTTGTACATAGTGTCGAGTAGCACCTTTTCCATAATTGAGCGCAAACCACGTGCTCCGGTTTTGCGCTCCATACCTTTACGAGCCACGGCACGCAAGGCATCTTCGCGGAACTCAAGCGCAACATCTTCCATTTCAAACAGCTTAGTGTACTGTTTGGTTAACGCATTCTTTGGCTCTTTCAAAATCCGAATAAGCGCATCCTCGTCCAACTCTTCGAGCGTTGCCACAATCGGCAATCGGCCCACGAATTCGGGAATTAAACCATATTTCACTAAGTCATCTGGTTCAACTTCGCGCAAAACCTCACCAACATTTTTGGCATCATCTTTTGCTCGAACTTCAGCACCAAAGCCGATACCACTCTTCTCAGAGCGATCTCGAATGACCTTATCTAGCCCAGCGAAAGCGCCACCACAAATAAATAATATGTTGCGCGTGTCCACTTGTAGGAACTCTTGCTGCGGATGCTTGCGTCCACCTTGCGGAGGTACCGATGCAACTGTACCCTCAATTAATTTCAATAACGCTTGTTGAACCCCTTCGCCCGAGACATCACGGGTAATCGATGGGTTGTCCGCTTTACGCGAGATTTTGTCAATTTCATCAATATAAACAATGCCTTGCTGCGCTTTTTCGACGTCATAATCACAGCGTTGGAGCAGTTTCTGAATGATATTTTCAACGTCTTCACCCACATAACCCGCTTCGGTTAATGTGGTGGCATCAGCAATCGTAAACGGCACATTTAACAAACGTGCGAGCGTTTCTGCCAATAGGGTTTTACCGCTTCCAGTAGGGCCGACTAATAGAATATTACTTTTGCCAAGCTCGACGCCTTCTGACTTGCTCGACATATTCGAGTTAAGACGCTTATAGTGATTGTATACCGCAACCGCTAGGACTTTCTTTGCCTGCGTTTGCCCAATCACATATTCATTTAGAATTTCATTAATTTCTTCCGGAGTCGGTAGCTTGATGCCCTCGGACTCTTGCACGATATCTTCGACTTCTTCGCGAATAATGTCATTGCATAGCTCGACACATTCATCGCAAATAAAAACCGACGGTCCGGCAATCAATTTCCGAACTTCATGCTGGCTTTTACCACAAAACGAGCAGTAGAGTAGTTTTCCACTATCGTCTTTGCCACCAGAGCCTTTACTATCAGTCATGAATCATCCTCAAATTCGGTTAATCTGCAGACTTCAGCCGTATTAAGCCGATTTACTTCTATGTTAGCTGGTTTTTTCTCGAAATGTCGCTTGAGACTGTAAAACCAGTAACTTTTTAACCTCAATATAACAAATCGCTATATCGCGATTATTCTACTTTTCGTTGCGGTTACTAAGCACCTTGTCAACCAAACCGTACTCAACTGCTGTCGCCGCGCTCATAAAGTTATCGCGATCAGTATCACGCTCGATATCAGCTAAATCGCGTCCGGTATGATGCGCCAAGATTTCGTTTAGCGTAGCACGCATTTTTAAGATTTCTTTGGCATGAATCTCAATATCAGAAGCTTGACCTTGAAAGCCACCCAGTGGTTGGTGAATCATAATGCGCGAATTCGGTAGTGCAAACCGCTTATCTGGAGCGCCACCTGCTAACAAAAACGCCCCCATGCTACAGGCTTGACCGATACATAAAGTACTAACGTCAGGTTTGATAAACTGCATGGTGTCGTAAATTGACATGCCGGCAGTTACCGAACCTCCAGGAGAATTAATGTATAGGAAAATGTCCTTCTCAGGGTTCTCTGACTCTAAAAATAACATCTGGGCTACAACTAGATTGGCCATATGGTCTTCAACCGGGCCGACCAAGAAGATTACTCGCTCTTTTAATAAGCGCGAGTAGATGTCATAAGAGCGTTCACCCTTGGCCGTTTGCTCAACTACCATCGGCACCAATGCGGCCGCAGTCTCTAATCTTTTTTCGTCCAGCATGCTTTCTCCTGTTTTTCTTGCAGACGCTAAACACATAGTGGGCTCATTTACTCGAGATTCAAGCTCAGATAACAAAAAAGCCCGATTACCTCAACTATAGCAGCATTGGTAGCGGGCTTAAAAGATTTAATAAGGATTTGAATCAGTTAGCGTAATAGTTCGCTAATTTCAGGTTAACTTTTAACCTTTTTGATTCATAATCTCTTTAAAACTGGTTTCTTTATCGTTCACTTTCGCTTCAGCAAGCACAGTGTCGACAACTTTTTGTTCTAAAACGATCTGCTCGATCTGCGACAAACGCGAAGGATCCTCTTTGTACCAAGCAATCACTTCTTCTGGTTGTTCGTAAACCGCCGCCAGCTCAGTCAATTGAGACTCAACACTCGCTTCGTCAGCTTTCAGCTCTTTCGCTTTAATAAAGCTACCAATGACTAAGCCAAGTTTAACTCGACGCGTCGCTTGTTCTTCGAACATTGAACCAGGTAGGTTTGCAGCCATTTCTTCGTTGCCGCCGTACTGCTGAATCATTTGGCGCTTCATTGCGTCGATTTCTGAATCAATCGCTGACTTAGGAGCATCAACCTCGTGATTATCTAACAGCGCATCCATAACCTGTTCTTTCACTTTGGCGTTCAATGCATTTTTTAGCTCACGGCTCATGTTGGCTTTCACGTCTTCTTTCATCTTGTTGATGTTGCCATCGGCCACACCTAAAGCTTCCGCTAACTCGCCCACTTTTGGTAATTCTTTTTTATTCACTTGATGCACAGTAGTTTTGAAAACAGCTTCTTTACCAGCAAGGTGTTCAGCTTGATAGTCCTCAGGGAAAGTCACTTTCACTTCAACTTCGTCTCCCGCCTTTGCGTCGACGAGCTGCTCTTCAAAACCAGGAATCATGCTGCCTGAACCAAGCTCTAATTTATGGTTCTCAGCTTTACCACCTTCAAACTCTTCGCCGTCGATAGTGCCAACAAAGTCGATAACTACTTGATCACCATCTTTCGATTTACGCTTTACCTCAACCCAGTTTGCGCGTTGATCGCGAAGAGTATCGAGCATTTCATTGAGATCTTCGTCACCAACTTCCGCGACCGGGCGCTCAATGACAACATCTTTCATGCTATTAATGTCGATTTCAGGATACACTTCGAAGGTCGCAACAAACTCAACATCTTGGCCTTCTTCGTTTTTGGTCGGCTCTACTCGAGGAGCGCCAGCTGGAGTTATTTTTTCTTGCACAATCGCTTGATAAAAGTATTGCTGCATCAATTCGCCAATCACTTCATGACGAACGCTCTCGCCGTAACGTTTTTTAACGACTTTGAAAGGTACTTTTCCAGGGCGAAAGCCGTTGAGCTTGACGTTTCGAGCTAACTGCTGAAGACGTTTTTCTGACTCTACGTCGATACTGTCAGCCGGAATGCTCACCGTCATCTTCCGCTCTAAGCCTGAAGTGGTTTCTACTGAAACTTGCATTGCAATACTCCAAAAGGTTCTAAATACAGAAATAGCAAATGGCCGCTTAACAAGCAGCTTATTCATTGCGCATATTCAAGGGGGCATTGCTTGGAAGGTAGGTTAGAGAAAACTGGTGCGAAAGGAGAGACTCGAACTCTC
>JABXHQ010000045.1 GCA_013373545.1 Gammaproteobacteria bacterium | reverse complement strand
GAGATCACCGGTGGTGCAGCTATTCCTGTGCAACTAGAGCAGTCAATTGCAGGGATTGCGGGGGCGTTTGCGGAAGACTCTGAAACCATCACGTTTGGGTGGCGCTACGACTTTCATCGTTCAGCAGCATTTAAGTTGGACATTTCCCGTGTAGATGACAATTTGTCCGGAGAGTCTTATGACTTGATTACTACCGGCGTGTCACTGGTATTTTAAGGGAGGATGAGAAGATGAAATTACTAAATAGTATTTTATTCGCGTCGCTACTATTGGGCTCTATTGCAGTTAACGCCGAGATAGCGGTAATCGTTCATCCTTCCAACAACAACACGTTAACTGAAACCGACTTAACGCGTATGTTCTTGGGAAAAATGAAAAGTTTTCCGTCTGGTGAGTCTGCGGTACCTGTGAACATGCCAGAAGGTGATGCAACCACCGATGAGTTTAACCAAAAAGTACTGAGCAAATCCGCCAGTCAATTAAAAGCTTATTGGTCTAAACTAGTCTTTACGGGTAAAGGTACACCGCCCAAAGACGTGGCAAGTGCTGAGGAAATGTTAAAACTAGTATCAAGTAACCCAAGTTTAATTGGTTACATCGATGCATCAAAAGTTGATGCTTCGGTTAAGGTGATTGCTAAGTTTTAAGCGATGAAATTTACCTGCAGTGATGCCGATCGCTGCAGGTAAATAGCCATTACCTCGGGGAGTCGTTGTGACAATTTCTAAGGTAGTTTTAATTTATGAATTTTTTTCGTAAGCTCGGAATTCGACAAAAAATCTTACTGATCCCTACTCTGGGCGCTCTCAGCTTTTTAATTTACATGGCGCTGTCAACAAAAACAGCAATTGACAATCAAGCGCTACTTGAGAACGCACGCGATCAGCAGTTTCCTGCATTGCAGTTAGCCGATAAAAGCCTAGTAGAATTCGAACGTGTTAAAGAAACCTTGTCCGCAGCAGTGACGACTGGCGATGAAGACACCCTCGCTTTGGCGCAAACACGGGCCCAGGCTTTGGTTGATTATCTGAGCCAAGTTCGTTCAATTAACCGCGCTTACAGTGATGAAATTTCCGTCATCGAGCAAGAGTTTAATCAATATTTTCGCGATGCCTATCAAATTTCGAAACAAATGATAGATGGTACGGTTGATTTTTCGACCTTGGGTAATCGCACTGAAAAATTTAACAAAACTTTTGATGAGGCCCATCAAAAGCTAACCCGTTTTCGTAACAACTTGAATGAAACTTTTAAAAATGCGATTGAGTCGGCAAACTCACAAGCGGCGACTATTGTGACTGTCGGATTCATTGTCGGCGGGATTACCATAGTCGTGTTATTTGGCGTATCGATTCCAATCTCAATTTCTATTCGCTCAAACTTGTATCGGGTAATTTCATCATTGAAAGATATTGCCCAAGAAAACGGCGACTTAACCGTTCGCCTACGCACGGAAAGTAAAGATGAAATAGGCGATCTGGTCTATTGGTTCAATAGCTTTATTGAAAAGCTTCAGGCGGTTATTAGTCAAGTGGTGGGGTCTACTGCGCCGGTTGCCGAGTTGGTCCATTCTTTGGGGCAGCTATCCGAAGAAGCTCAGCAAGGCAACGCCACACAAAAGAAAAGCGCCGATCAAACGAAACATGCGGTTGATGAAATGAATTTGAGTGTTACCCGCGTTGCGAATAATGCGGCCGATGCTGCTGAAGCGGCGCAAATGGCGAATGACGAAACTGAGAAAGGCCAGCAAGTGGTTAACCGAACGGTAACGTCAATCAATTTGTTGGCGCAAAATATTTCCGAAGCATCGAGCGTTATCTCTCAACTAGAGTCGGATAGTAACAGTGTGAGCATGGTGTTGGATGTGATTAAGGGCATTGCCGAGCAAACCAATTTACTGGCGTTAAATGCCGCGATTGAAGCCGCTCGAGCCGGTGAGCAGGGTAGAGGCTTCGCAGTGGTGGCCGACGAGGTTAGAAGCTTGGCATCGCGTACTCAAGAGTCTACCGAAGAGATTCATAAAATAATTGAGAAACTTCAGTCTGCGGCACGTTCAGCTGTGGGCGTTATGTCGTCGAGTACCGAACAAGCTGAGTTAAGCGTGTCCAGTGCAGGAGAAGCAGGCAACAGTTTAGCAACCATTGCACAAACGATTAATCGCATTAATTCGATGAATATGGAGATTGCGCATTCAACCGATGAACAGCAAAAAGTGGCTTCGATTATAGTTGAGCGGATGAGCGATATTCATGAGCGGACCGAGTCAGCATCGGAACGAGCAGATAGATTAAATCTTGCGAGTGATCAATTGCAAGCCATGGCCAACGAACTTGAACAAGTGGTGGCGCAATTTAAAGTGTAATCAATGTGCTTTGTGACGCTTGTGGAATAGCAGCAACACGATAAATACACCACAAGCGTCGGCAAGGAAATCCAAGAGACTGAAACTACGTCCCGGTATTTGATGTTGAATCACTTCAATGGCAAAGCCGATAAGTAACATACCAGAGCCAATCCACAGCCGTCGCATCGATAGAAAAGCAGACATCAATAGAAAGGTTACCCCAGAGAACGCAATAAAATGAAATACTTTATCAATATGTTTGATATTGAATAACTGTACTCCGGTTGGCATTAGGGTCAAAATCAACAATACTACAAGCGCGATAATTGCGCTAAGTTTCCAAAACGGGTGGCCGAGTGCGGGGATCCATCTAGTCATAACAATGCTACTCTGCCTTGTTTAATAATTTACCAACAATTTTCGTCGCCAGTCTAACTGCAACTTGCTGTTCATTCTGCCACTCAAAGCAGTAAATTGCCGACTCTTTTGCAACCACGGATAAGTCTTGAACTTTATTGGTTAGTTGGCGGCCAACCACAACAAAAGATTCTTCGCCTTGTTTCATCGTGACTTGAAAATACAACGGGTCGGAGCTGGTAAAATCAACAGTGATATGGTCATTGATTGCGACATAGGAGCAGTCTTGCTCTTGGCCTTTAACCGCTATTGTTTTAAATTGTTGCCGAGTGATGACTGGTTGAGTTCTCTGCTCAGTTGTTGCTTCCTCGACTTGCTGGCTCATCCGTTTAGACTTCCCTGCGCCGAAAGTACTGAGACTTACTAAGCTCAATCCGATAATAAATATTTTCAGCACTATTTTCATTCCCTTAAAGATGAGCCCTGTTAGTCTCAGGGCTCATATTATTTATAAGCGCTCGAGCTGCTTTAACTGTTGCTCAAGTTTATCTCTCGCGCTTTCAATTTCAGTTTTCTTAGCTTTCTCTTTTGCAACGACCGCTGCGGGTGCTTTATCGACAAAGTTAGCGTTGCTTAGTTTGGATTCAATGCGTTCGATGTCTTTATTGAGTTTGTCGAGCTCTTTGTTCAAGCGCGAAACCTCGGCGCTAACATCGATAAGACCCGCCATTGGTATCAACAGTTCCATTTGCTCAACCAAAGCCGTCGACGACATGGGTTTGTCTGCATTGGGTTCAAGCCAAGTGATAGACTCTAATTTTGCCAAGGCCGATAGCAATCCTTGGCTTTGCTTTAAACGTCGAGCGTCTTCAGCAGAGCCGTTGGCAATTAATAAAGGTACCGATTTAGCGGGTGAAATATTCATTTCGCCGCGAATGTTGCGGACACCAATGACTACTTGTTTTAACCAGTGAATGTCTTCGTCGGCTACTTTATCTTGTGCGCTGGGGTTAAACTCCGGAAACGGTTCAAGCATAATAGTTGCGTTTTCGTTACCCACTAGAGGCGCTACCTTTTGCCAAATTTCTTCACTGATAAATGGCATCACTGGATGGATCAGGCGCATCACTTGTTCCAGTACATTAATTAAGGTGTGGCGTGTACCACGCTTTTGCTCAGCACTGTATTCATCTTGCGTCAG
Source organism: Gammaproteobacteria bacterium (assembly GCA_013373545.1). Taxonomy (GTDB): domain Bacteria; phylum Pseudomonadota; class Gammaproteobacteria; order Enterobacterales; family Kangiellaceae; genus Pleionea. Next base: position 12,708 of record JABXHQ010000045.1, on the reverse strand, counting down.
TACCGGTTTCGATAATTCTAAGTACCAAGAACAGTATTCGTCCCAAATAAACTCATACACAGCACTGGCGGCCAAATCAAAACGGTATTTACTAATTTGTGTTTCAAATACTTCAATCGTGGTTTGTAAGCGCGACCAAATCCAGCGGTCAGCAAGACTCAGCTCTTTTGCACCGGTTAAGCCGCAATCTTGACCTTCGGTATTCATCAAAACATAACGCGCGGCATTCCAAACTTTGTTGCAAAAGTTTCGATATCCTTCCACCCGACCAAGATCAAAGTTAATATCTCGACTGGTTGAAGCCAGTGCACAAAAAGTAAATCGTAAAGCGTCGGTGCCGTAAGCTTCGATGCCATCGCCGAACTGTTTGCGAGTTCGTTTTTCAATTTTTTGTGCGTCTTTAGGATTCATCAAGCCCGTGGTGCGCTTACTCACTAAGCCTTCAATATCAATGCCATCGATCAGATCAATTGGATCTAAAACGTTGCCTTTCGACTTCGACATTTTTTGACCTTGTTCATCGCGAATAAGACCGGTGATGTAAATTTCATTAAAGGGTACTTTTCCGGTGAATTTTTTGGTCATCATTATCATTCGGGCAACCCAAAAGAAAATAATGTCAAAACCAGTCACTAAAACAGAAGAGGGCACGAAGGTTTCCAGTTCTTTGGTCGACTCGGGCCAACCAAGCGTTGCAAAAGGCCAAAGTGCTGACGAGAACCAGGTATCGAGAACATCATCATCTTGACGTAATGGAACGCTGGCATCGAGTTGATGCGCTTGTCGTACTTCTTGCTCATCGCGGCCAACATAAACATTGCCATTGTCATCATACCAAGCCGGAATGCGGTGTCCCCACCAAAGTTGACGACTAATACACCAATCTTGAATGTTGTACATCCATTGGTAATAGGTTTTGTTCCAATTCTCGGGCACAAATTTTATTTCACCACTTTCAACCGCCTCGATGGCTGGCTTGGCGAGTGACTCAACGGCAACGTACCATTGGTCAGTTAAAAAGGGTTCCACAACCGCATTACTGCGATCACCACGTGGCACCTGAAGCGTGTGGTCTTTAATACTGTCGAGCAATCCGAGTTGTTCAAAATCACTGACAATTTGCTTACGTGCGGCGAAGCGATCGAGACCCGCGTAACCATCAGGAATTGATAAGTTAACATCGGTTAGCGGCTGTCCTTTGAAATCAAAGGCCTCTGCTTCATTCCGTACCGCTGCATCAGCGGTAAAAATGTTAATCAATGGCGTTTGATGACGTTTGCCGACCTCATAGTCATTAAAATCGTGCGCGGGCGTAATTTTAACGCAGCCAGTACCAAAATCACGATCCACGTAATCATCGGCTACGATCGGGATGACACGATTAACCAGCGGTAAGGTAACTGACTGTCCGATCAGATCTTGGTAGCGCTCATCTTCTGGATGTACCGCTACTGCAGTATCACCTAACATGGTTTCTGGTCGCGTTGTTGCTACCACTAAATAATCTTTACCGTCCGCGGTTTTGGCGCCATTGGCCAGTGGATATCTAAAGTGCCATAAAGATCCTTTTTCTTCTTTGTTTTCCACTTCTAAATCGGAAATAGCGGTGTGGAATTTTGGATCCCAGTTCACCAAACGCTTGCCCCGATAAATAATGCCTTCCTGATACAACTGAACAAATACTTCTTTCACGGCATTGGAGCATGTGTCGTCCATGGTAAAGGCTTCACGTGACCAGTCCGTTGAGTTGCCTAAGCGACGCATTTGTCGGGTTATGGTACCACCTGAGTGCTCTTTCCACTGCCAAACTTTATCAATGAAGGCTTCGCGTCCAAGGTCTTGACGCTTAATACCATCCCGCTCGAGATTACGTTCGACCACCATTTGGGTGGCGATGCCCGCATGATCGGTGCCGACTTGCCACAGGGTGTTGTTGCCCTTCATGCGATGATAACGCGTTAGTGTATCCATTATGGTGTGTTGGAAGGCGTGTCCCATATGCAGGCTTCCAGTGACATTGGGCGGTGGAATTAAAATACAGTAGGGGTCGCCGCTACCACTGGGGGCAAAGTAGTTATTGCTTTCCCAGTTTTGATACCACTTTTGTTCAATATCTGAGGGGTTGTAAGCCTTGTCCATAATGATAATCTTTTTGGTCAGTTAGGGTTAACAGTAAACGGGCGCTTATTGTAAGGGCTCTAGTTCTTACTCGCCAGTTTTTGCCGAGTTAATTTTACGCGTTGGTGCGATTGGCGATATTAAAATGTTGTAACGGATATCCTCGATCCCGATAGAACTTGAAGCGAGTTCGAGCGAGTTCTTTTTGCTCGTCATCACCACAGACAAATTCAATCAAGCGCTCGAATTGGCCATGAAATTCTGGCACATGGTCCGAAAGGTTGACCATTACGTCAGGACGGACGTTGGGAAGCTCGCCATAGCCAATTTCAATCGGAGCATTTAATCCTGGTGCGTCGCCGTGTAGTGAGTGGGGTAAAAAGCTACTCGGATCTTGCGTCCACAAGATCTCATCCATTGCTTCAGCGTCGCGACGTGAATTGGTATGAATAAACACCTTGCGGTTATTAAGGTAAGCTTTTTGAATGTGCTCGATAGCAAAACGAAAAGCCGCACGCGGCTTTTCGTCTTCCAGAATATAAAATTCAACTTGAGTCATCGGTAAAGCTAACTATTCTTTATTCGCTTTGGCGTTAGCGCGATCAATAATATATTGCGTTAACATGGAAACCGGGCGACCTGTCGCTCCTTTCTCCTTGCCACCACGCCATGCGGTGCCCGCGATATCAAGGTGTGCCCACTGATACTTCTTGGTGAAACGCGACAGGAAACAGGCGGCGGTAATGGTACCCGCTGGTCGTCCACCAATGTTGGCCATATCGGCAAAGTTGGTATTCAGTTGCTCTTGGTATTCATCCCATAAGGGTAAACGCCACGCGCGATCATCAGCGGTTTCGCCAGCATTTAAGAGGTCGTGGGCTAACGGATTATGGTTACTCAAAAGGCCAGTAGCATGAGCGCCGAGGGCAATAACACAGGCTCCGGTCAGTGTTGCCACATCAATCACCACATCGGGGTTGTATTTTTCGATGTAGGTTAAGGTATCGCACAAGACTAAACGGCCTTCGGCATCGGTATTGAGGATTTCAATGGTCTGTCCGCTCATTGAAGTGACGACATCACCTGGGCGACATGCATGACCACCGGGCATATTTTCTGCCGCGGCAACAGCCATTACAACATTAATTGGCAGCTGTAATTTAACTACCGCAAGGAAAGCGCCAAAAACACCCGCGGCGCCACCCATATCGTATTTCATTTCATCCATCGCTTCCGATGGCTTAATGGAAATACCGCCGCTATCGAAAGTTAATCCTTTGCCCACTAGGGTAATCGGATTTTGATCAGCGGCGGCACCTTGGTAATTTAAGGTAATCAATTTTGCCGGCTGTGCTGAACCTTGGGCAACCGCCATAAAGGCGCCCATGCCGAGTTCGAGCATGTCGCTTTCTTCAAGCACCTCACAGCTCACCTGTTCATATTCATCGGCAATTGCCTGAGCTTGCTCGGCAAGATAAGTCGGGTGGCAAATATTGGGCGGCATATTGGCCAAATCTTTTGCCAGTTTAATGCCTTCCGCAACCGCAAGGCCTTCGGCGATTGCTTGCTCACCAATAGTCAAATCACGGCGCGTTGTGACGTTAAAGACCAGCTTACGTAAAGGGCGGCGCGCGGTATCGGTTTTCGATTTCAACTGATCAAAGGTATATAGCGCGTTTTGTGTGGTTTCGACCGCATGCTTAACTTTCCAGTGGGTATCGCGACCACGGACGTTGAGCTCGCTCAAAAAGCACACGGCTTCCATTGAACCGGTATCGTTTAAAGTTGCAATGGCTTTGCTGATAATTCGCTTATATTGGGCTTCACCAAAATCGCGCTCTTTACCGCAACCGATTAATAGCACGCGGTCACAGAGTGTATTCGGCACATTGTGCAGCAGTAACACTTGGCCGGGCTTGCCTTCTAAATCGCCACGACGCAAGATATTGCTGATGTAGCCGTCGCTGACTTGATCAAGCTGCTCGCCAACAGGACTAAGTTTTCGCGGCTCGAAGACGCCAATCACAATACATGCACTTCGTTGCTTTTCTGGGCTGCCGCTCTTAACGTGAAATTCCATACTAACTCCTAACTCGGTTACGCAGTAGTCTCGTTTAATTCCCTATGCGTGAAGAATTCCTCTGCGAGACTGAATAAATACTAAAATTCGTGGTATATTGGCCGCGAAATCGATAATTAAACCTATAAAAATGAAGAGTTTAAACCAGATGAGCGAAAAAATCATCAAAAGTATAAGTTTTGGATGCCGTCGATGCGTTTAAAGCGCTACTTGCAAAAAGAAGTGGTGATGGCGGCGGCAGCCGTGCTGATTGTTTTATTGCTGATCTTCACCAGTCAGCAAATGGTGCGCTATCTCGGCGAAGTGGTTGACGGCAAAATTGGCGCCGACCTGCTGTTTTGGATGGTAGGACTGCAGTTGCCGCCATTGGTGGGCTTTTTATTACCTCTGGCCTTGTTTTTAGGGGTACTTTTGGCTTTTGGTCAGCTCTATGTTGAGCAAGAACTTACAGTAATGAAGAGTGTTGGACTCGGCGATCGCCAGCTGGTGCGGCTGTTGTTGCCATTGGCGCTCGGGCTAACGGTTACGGCAGCGATCTTTACTTTGGTGGTCACGCCATGGTCGTCACAGAAGCAGCAATCGCTGTTAACCGCTCAAGATTCGCGTTCAGAATTATCGCTATTGTCTCCCGGAAAGTTTCAAGTCACGCGTAGTGGCGATGCCGTGCTGTACGCATCAGCGGCCGACAATGGCGTATTGCAACAGTTGTTTTTTGCGGAACTGCCAACCGCAGCTAACCCCTACTGGCAAATAGTGGTGACCAATGATGCCAGCGTTGACAGTAACGCTGCCGCTGTTCCGCTATTAAAACTTCAAGGCGGTCATCTGTATCGTTTCCAGTCCGGGAGTGCCGATTGGCAAGTGACCGAGTTTGAATCCTACCAGATGGGCCTATCTCCAGCATTGGCCGGCAGCCGTAAAGTTAAACAGCGCGCCCTAGCCACTACAGACTTGTTAAGCGATCGTAGCGCTGAGAACTGGGCTGAGTTGCACTGGCGGCTTAGTGTACCGATAAGCGTTACCATTTTGCTGTTAATGGCAGTGCCGCTGGCTCGAGTGGAGCCGCGCCAAGGCAAATACGCGAAAATGTTTCCCGCTATTTTGGTTTATATGAGTTATATGGTGCTGCTGTTGCTTTTCAAAGGCTTAATCGAAGATAGCAAACTGCCGGGTAGCGTTGGTATGTGGCCGATTCATGGCATGTATCTGTTGTACGCGTTTTGGCTGTATCGGCATAGCCATCGTAAAGTGGCTCGTTCGGGAGCGCGCTCATGAAGTTAACCATTCTTGATCGTTATATCGGACGCCAAGTGCTACTCAGCGTGCTGTTTACTTTGTTAATCTTAGTCGGCCTGAGAACGTTGTTTACGCTATTAGACGAAGCCTCCAAAATTGGCGAGGGTCACTATCAATTTATCGATGCGCTGTATTATGCGCTGCTTCTGATCCCAACACGGCTGTATGAATTTTTCCCGATGGGCGTGCTCATTGGTGGACTTTCGGCGCTCGGTACTCTTGCGCAGCAAAATGAATTAACGGTGATGCGCGCGGCCGGTATTAAAACTTTCACCATAGTTGGCAGTGCATTAAAAGCCACCTTATTGCTGATGGTGGTGGTGTTTGTGTGCGGTGAATACATTGCACCGGGCAGTGGTCAGTTTGCCAGCAGCAAGCGCGCGCAAGCGCTGAGTGATGGCCAAGTACAGTCTTCCGAGCGCGGCATTTGGGCGCGTAGCGGCAACGACTTTGTGAACTTCGCGCAAATTGTGAATGATGCAGAACTGCAGCAGATCACCATTTTACGCTTTAATGATGCAGCGACTTTGGCAAAAGTGTGGTTCGCTGAACGTGCCACTTATCAAAATAAAGCTTGGACGCTCGAGCAAGTCACACAAGTGACGCCCACGGATGCGCGCATCGAACGCCAGTTTCTGCCCCAAATGGTGTGGCAAGGCGATTTAAACCCAAGCCATGTACAGGTGTTGCAAGTGGACCCGCAAATGCTGAGTTTAGTTGGGCTGGCGGACTACCGACAATATTTGGACAACAACCAACTCGACAGTCGGCGTTATCAGTTGGAGTATTGGAAGAAGCTTGCTCAGCCGGTGTCGTTAATTGTGATGATTATCTTAGCGAGCTCGTTTATCTTTGGTCCCATGCGCTCGGTCAGTATGGGCGCGCGGTTGATGTCCGGTATTGTGGTGGGATTTGCGTTTCACATTGTGAATAATTTTTTCGGCCCGATTAGTTTAGTTTACCAATTGCCGCCGCTGTTAGGCGCATCACTGCCGATTATTTGTTTTGCACTACTGGCAACTTGGTTATTACGTCGCGCGAGCTAGCTCTCGCGCGAGTTAAATTAACGGCTTTTTCTCTTCCGCTGTCTTTTCCATCTTCGGTAGTTGCACCACAAAGGCATCTACGGCGATATCATGCCATCCACGGAACTCGTCGTCGATAATGGCCCAAAGATTGGCCAATCCGCCGCAAGAGAGTAGCGCTCGTAGGGCTGACTCCCCCCAAGTTAAATGACGACCATCAGCTTTAACTAACTTAATGCGCCACGTGCGCATGCCTACTGTTTGCCCACCTTTTTGCCAACAATAGAGATAGTAAAGGCTACTTCCAAGGCCCAAGTAGGCCCACCATAACGGGTGGTTGCTTAACAGTTGTGAGACTTCATTGGCCGGTGTGTTAAGCAGGATTAAATTAGCCAGCGCAAGACCGATTATAAAAACCAATACAAACACGCCTGCCGCAGGTAGCCAGTCGTAAAAGTAGGCAAAAAAGCGCTTCCAAGGCGAGGCTGGAGTGACGGAAACGATGCGCTGTGCTGAGTCTTGGGTCATGCGAATTACTCAAAGTACTAATAAAATATGCGCGAAGATTAGCAAAATACTTAAAATGAATCTACGGCATGATACAATGCCGCTTATCAATGGAAGTTAAAGGGTCTAAGGGAATGAAGCATCAGCGTAAAGTAAGTGTTATTGGATTAGGGTATGTTGGGCTACCGGTTGCGGTGGCGTTTGGTCGCCAGCATCAAGTGATTGGCTTTGACATCAACCAACAACGTATTGAAGAGCTTACTCAAGGGATTGACAACACGCTTGAAGTGACCGCCGAAGAACTCGCCGCAACGTCGATAACCTTCACTAATTCAATTGAGCAATTGCAACAAGCCGACTTCCATATTGTGGCGGTGCCAACACCGATTAACGAAGCACGTCAGCCCGATTTAAGACCCATGTTAGCGGCCTCGAAAACCGTCGGTAAGGCATTAAAAAAGGGCGACATCGTGGTGTTTGAGTCGACGGTATACCCAGGGGCTACCGAAGAAGACTGTGTGCCGATTTTAGAAGCCGAATCAGGGCTTACTTGTGGCGTTGATTTTACCGTGGGCTATTCACCCGAGCGGATCAACCCCGGCGACAAAGAGCATACCTTTACCAAGATCACCAAAATTGTATCAGGACAAGACGCTGCAACCCTCGATATCGTTGCAAGCGTGTACGAAAGTGTGGTTACCGCAGGCGTTTACCGAGCCAGTTCGATTAAAGTCGCGGAAGCCGCGAAAGTTATCGAAAATACCCAGCGTGATCTCAATATTGCCCTGATGAATGAACTGAGCTTAATTTTCCAAAAAATGAATATTGATACCTTGGACGTGTTAGAAGCCGCAGGCACTAAGTGGAACTTTTTGCCGTTTCGTCCAGGACTTGTCGGTGGTCACTGTATTGGGGTTGATCCTTACTATCTTACCCATAAAGCAGAGCTGATTGGTCATCATCCACAAGTGATTCTGGCTGGGCGTAAAATTAATGATGATATGGGCAAAGTCATTGTGCAAAACGCGCTAAAGAAAATGATTAATGACGGTATCAATGTGGCAACAGCGAAGGTCGCTATTTTAGGTTTAACCTTTAAAGAAAATTGTCCTGATTTACGGAATTCAAAAGTTATCGACATTATTCAAGAATTGCGCAGTTTTGGCATCGAACCGTTGGTTCACGATCCGATGGCTGCTAAGGCTGAAGCGCTGCACGAGTATCAGGTTGAGTTGGCCGATGATAGTCAGCTGGTGGACATCGATTTAATGATTGTAGCGGTGGCGCACAAAGAATATTGTCAGTGGGGCGTTGCCGATTATCAACAGCGTTTATCGCCCAATGCCCATGTGTTCGATGTCAAAGGTATTATCGATCGCGAGGCGTTCCAACAAACGAATTTCAGTTTGTCACGCATTTAGCCATTTGGGTGACCGCAGCAGGTTAGTAGGTCGCGATTTATGGGAACGTTTCGAACTTAATATTGGTGGAACAAAAAAGTTTATTGCAATAGAGAGTCATTATGAGCAGAAAAATTTTGGTTACTGGAGCCGCTGGCTTTATCGGATCGCACGTTAGTCATTATTTGCTGGACCGGGGTGACACGGTTGTCGGACTGGATAACCTTAATGATTACTATGATGTTAACTTGAAGCTGGCGCGGCTTGAACGATTACAAGCGCGCGCAGGCTTTAGTTTTGTTAAGTTAGATGTAGCGGACAAAACGGCTATTGCTGAGTTATTTGAACAGCAGCAGTTTGATGATGTGGTGCACTTGGCAGCGCAAGCCGGTGTACGTTATTCAATTGAGAATCCCCATGCCTATATGGATGCCAATATCATCGGACATTTGAACATCTTAGAAGGGTGTCGCCACAACGGTGTGAATCATTTGGTATATGCTTCATCGAGTTCTGTGTATGGGGCCAACACCTTGCAGCCGTTTTCTGAGCACCATAATGTTGATCATCCGGTGTCTTTGTATGCGGCGAGTAAAAAAGCCAATGAGTTGATGAGTCATACCTATTCAAATCTTTACAATATGAAGACCACTGGCCTGCGCTTTTTTACCGTTTATGGCCCTTGGGGGCGACCCGATATGGCGCTGTTTTTGTTTACTAAGGGTATTTTAGAAGGCAACACCATCGACATTTATAATAATGGCGACATGATTCGCGACTTCACCTACATTGACGATATTGTTGAAGGTGTGGTTCGCGTGTTGGATGCGCCGCCACAAGGCAATCCAGAGTGGAGTGGTGATAAGCCGGATCCGGCGACCAGCTTCTGCCAATATCGGGTGTTCAATATTGGTAATAACAACCCGGTTAAGCTGATGGACTTTGTTAATGCGATTGAGCGCGCAGTGGGCAAAGAAGCAAAGAAAAACTTAATGCCGATGCAGCCCGGCGATGTGCCCAGTACCAGCGCTGATGTTTCGGAGCTGGAAAAAGCAGTGGGCTTTAAGCCGAATACGTCGGTAGAAACCGGCATTAACAATTTTGTGAAGTGGTATCGCGAATTTTATAACTGCTAATTGTTGGAACTTTCATCAATTCAGTAGGGCGCTTGCTAAGGTTGCGAAGAATCGCTGTTTTTAGTGTTGCAATCGCCTCTCGATTGATTATAATTGCCGGCTCGTGAGTGATCGCGAGCTTCAGCCAAGCGCAAGCGCTACCAAGTGGCTGTCGTAAATTCAAAATGCCAGAGTGGTGGAATTGGTAGACACAGGGGATTCAAAATCCCCCGCCTTTGCGGGTGTGACGGTTCGAGTCCGTCCTCTGGTACCAAATCTTCTGAAGCCCGCTTATATAGCGGGTTTTCTGTATCAGAGCCTCAGAAATAGCTTCATTTGGGACACAAGTAAGGCACAAGTGGGACACAAACACCTTTTCAAACGCGGTAACTTATATTACTTTCGAAAGCGTTTACCTTCTTGGTTTACTCAGAGCCAGAAATCTAAACAACCTAATATTAAGATTTCACTTAGGACGAGCAACCTTTCTCGTGCGATAGTCTTAGGCTCTGTTTTAGAACCTAAACTGAACCGTGAGCTACAAAGAATAAAAATGAATACCTTCGAAGAAAACACAGTTTCATTGTTAGAAATAAAAAGCGTTCTAAGGGAGTACGTTAGGCAAGTTAATACCTTATATAAGGATGAACCAGATTACTTACTCAGCATTGCTCCATACGATGAATCGCCACTAGTTCGTTAGACACTTATTAGCCTCTTTCACATACAGACGCTCATACTCTACCGGAGATAGTCCGTTATTAGAACCATGCCGTCGCTTTGTGTTGTAAAACATTTCAATATAATTAAAAACATCGATCCTTGCTTCTTCTCGCGTCATGTATATTTTTCGTTTAATGCGCTCTCTTTTCAGTAATTGAAAGAAGCTCTCAGCTACTGCATTATCATGACAATTACCTCTCCGACTCATGCTACCCACTAATCCATTCATTCTCAAAAACTCAGCCCAGTCGTAACTCGTATATTGACTTCCCTGGTCGGAATGAACGATTACCTTACCACCTGGTTTTCGTCGCCATATAGCCATTAGCAAGGCGTCAAGTACCAATTCTTTGGTTATGCGGCTATTCATGGACCAGCCTATTACTCGTCTTGAATACAGGTCTAAAACTGTACCTAAATACAACCATCCTTCATGCGTTTTTATATAGGTGATATCGGTTACCCAGGCTTGATTCGGCCGCTCTGGATTAAACTGTCGGTCGAGAATATTCGGCGTAAACACATCCTGCGCATTCGCGCGAGCACGAGGTCTTCGATACCCAACCTGAGCTCTTAAGCCTACTATCCTCATCAAACGATGTACCCGGTTAATACCGCACATCTTGCCAAAATCTTTAAGGTCTCTGTGTATCTTCCGATAACCATAAACCCCTCCTGATTCGAGCCAAAACTGTTTTATTAAACCTGTAAGTCTCTCATCCTCTTTTTGTCTTGAGGACTTTGGTGTCTTTAACCAGGCATAGTACCCACTTCGATGAACATCAAATAGCTCACACAACTGACATAAGGTGTGCTGACCAAGGTGCTCTCGTATAAAGGCGTATCTTACTCGGGGTGACTTGCGAAGAACGCCGCGGCTTTTTTTAACAGATCCCGCTCTTCGGTTACGCGCTTCAGCTCTTTTTGAAGCCGACGGATCTCAGCTGCTTCACTCGATTGTTGTTGATGTTTCTCGGAATCAGGACCATAACGCTTAATCCATGCATAAAGACTGTGGGTAGTTGTTCCTAAACGATGAGCTACCTCTGCTACACTGTGACCAGATACCGTCACTTGCTTAACGGCTTTTATCTTGAACTCTTCGGGATATCGCTTTTCACTCATTTTTAACACCTTATAATTTATGATAGTTTATCTAATTAAAAGGTGTCTAGGAAACTAGTGGCGATTCAACCCAATTTTCTCGTATAAGATTATCTAAAATAAACCTAGGTACATAAGTACTGCTTCCTGGTTGAAGCTGCCATACACATAGAAGGCATTCTGAATGCATATTAGCATTGTCAAGCTCTCTCGTGCTGTCATAAAAGAAGATGTTCTTAAGCTCTAGTTGATTGATAAGAGCATGGGAGTTTCCAGTCTGATGTAAAAGGGTTCGCAAGGTGGCTGCAATTAACTTTCCAATATTTGCTTGCCCTTCATCATAAACCTTACATAAGCTAATTAAATTCAATACCTGCTCTTGAAGTGCGTTAAATAGGTCTTTTTGAGACCGTTCGACGTTATTTTTATTAACCATATTTTTCTCCACTTTAAATCATTAGATAAAAAATTAGAAATATTTGTCAACTTTTTCATCTAGATGCATGGAATGGTGTAAGCTCTTCTATTTGCTAGTTAACTAGGAGAGTTCTGTGAATTGTCTACCGAAAGTTGTTGTGATTTTAGTTTCGTTGCAATTATTGGGCTGTGCTACTCAATATCAGCCAATGAATATATGGAGTGTTGGGTATTCTGAAACACAATTAGGAGAAAATATTTATAAAGTTAGCTTTCAAGGAAATGACCCATCGGAGAAAGTAAGAATTGAGGATTTTACTCTGTTGCGCTGCGCTGAGTTAGCTTTGGAAAAAGGAGCAAGCTGGTTCATTATTATAGGCTCTGGATACAGTGAAAACGTTAGTAGTTACACTGCGCCAGTTACAACTACCACAATCACTAGCCCCAGCGGCTACCCAGTAACCACTACTTCAGGGGGGCAAACCTATATCTCAGCCACTCCGACTAGCTCTAACACTATTGTCCTTTTAAAGGATAAACCTGCGGGGTTTAGCTATGAAGCTGCGTTTGTTGTAAAAAGTATAAAAGAGAAATATAAAATAAAGTGATTGAGTGCTCAACTGGTTGAATTGAGAAGCCTGATTGGGGCACAATTGGGACACAAATTCATGTTTGAAGCTAGTTTATGAGCGTCCTGCAGTGCAGATGGCTGCTCCGTATGCCTTGTGTCATAAGGGCAGAGGAAGATGACGAGGAGAGTACTTAAGGTGACGGTTCGAGTCCGTCCTCTGGTACCAAATTTAAGAAACCTGCGTATTTGCAGGTTTTTTTATGCCTGAAAAAAGTCACAAGGTGTACCGGCCGAACTGTCGGACCATCGAGTCCGTTCTCTGGTACCAGGTTTAAGAAACCGGCCTTTTTGG
>JABXHQ010000001.1 GCA_013373545.1 Gammaproteobacteria bacterium | reverse complement strand
CGGCTTTCGGTTCGGCTTTCGGTTCGGCTTTCGGTTCGGCTTTCGCAGTTTCAGCAATCGTTGTGCTAGCGGCGTCGCCATCCCATAACATATCGTCAATAAAGTCTTGCAGCATTAAGGCTTGCTTATTTTGGCTGTGAGGCTTTTTCATCGCTAAGCGACCTTATCACTTAGCTGCTTGCTTTGCAGATATTCAAGCAACTTGCGATAAGCATAGACACCGCGAGAATCCGGAAATAGAAAATTAGCACTTTGATTAGCCTTACTGGCGTCACGAAACTTGGTATCAACCGGAATGACTTTATTCCAAAGATGTAAGCCAAATTCATCGCGCATATTGCGCAAAGTTGCGATTGAAGCTTTGGTGCGCCGATCGAACATTGTCGGAACAATGATATATTCAATCGTATGCTTTTGCGCTTTTGTTACCATATTAATGGTTTGCATCATTCGTTCGAGGCCTTTAAGCGCTAGAAATTCAGTTTGCACCGGCACTACCAATTGCCGACATGCGGCCAAAGCATTAACCAACAGCACGCCTAAAACGGGCGGGCAATCCATCAGCATATAATCAAAGTCATCTTCCAATGCCTTAGCCAGATGAGTTAACACCAGTCCCATGCCGGGACGTTGACTAAATTTACGATCCAAAGTCGCCAGCGCAATAGTCGAACCAATAAGTGACAAGTTTTGATGATGAGTGGGCAAAATTACATTACTCGGAAGACGCCCCTCAGCAAGATGGTCAAACTCAAAAACGTCATATAGACTGGCGGACAATGCATCAGGATCATAACCAAAATAGCTCGTTAAGGAAGCATGAGGATCACAATCTACGGTTACAACTCGAGCGCCAGACTCAGCCAATAGACCAGCGAGCGTTGCTACGCTCGTTGTTTTTCCAACTCCACCTTTTTGATTGGCAATTGTCCACACTTTCACTGATATAAATCTCTTTCATAATCCCGTTAGGGTTGCTTTTCATCTGGCGGCAACTTTTTGCCGCGAATCAACAATCCGCCATTGGGTAATCTAACCACTTCATATTTTTGTTCGGTTGACTCTTCTGTCTCACTCGCAGTTTTGGTAGCGGGCACCGTGACTGAGTCTTTATTCTCCGACGCATCTTTTGCATTGGGCTGTAACCGCGATTGTGCGGCTGCTTGCGTGCTCTCTTGTAACGCATAGCGAGAAATTGCTATGGTAACGCGACGATTTTTCGCTCGTCCTTGCACGCTATCGTTGGTTGCAACTGGCTGGAATTCGCCATGCCCTTGCGCTTGCAACCTTTGCGGCGCTATTCGTAATCTTTGCAATAAGCGTACCACAGCCACCGCTCGACCAGCCGACAGCGCCCAATTGGAGCGAAATCGCTCGGTCTCGATTGGAAGATTATCGGTATGACCTCGCACACTGATAATTTGTCGGTTATCGCGCAAGGTTTTGGCAATTTCTTCAATTACAACAGTGGCACTTTGAGTCAACCGGTCGCTGCCACTTTCAAATAAAATGGCACTGCTTAAATCAATTTCCAACCAGTTTTTTGTGCGCTTAATATTCACTAAATCAGCTTTTATGAGCTCGGCTAATTGACTATTCAAGGCTGTTTCAATTTGATCAAACTGAGCACTACTAAGATAATTATCTTCGATCGGTTCATCTTTGGCACCGCCCTCCCTGTCGCGCACAAGATCAAGCGGATGGTCGGGGCTAGTTTTCGAGCGGTTAATGTCGCCATCTTGAATCGGTAAGCGGCTTTTTTCAGGCGAGTCAAAGGCAGACAATAATGACTGAGACAAAATTCGATACTTGCCTTGATTGATTTGTGATATCGAGTACATCACTACAAAAAATGCAAACAACAAGGTGATAAAGTCAGCGTAAGAAACTAGCCAACGATCTGAATCGTCCTCTTCTTCTACTGGAGATTTTCTTAACATATCGGGTACCGTTAAAGACTGTCTTGTGGGATAAAACCTTCAAGCCTTCCTTCAATAATTTTGGGGTTTTCGCCCTCCGCAATTAAGACAATTCCTTCGATATACATTTCACGAAATAAACTTTGCATTTGAATAACTGATTTCAGTTTATTTGCGATTGGCAAGAAAATTAAATTAGCGGAGCCAACCCCATAAATGGTCGCAACAAAAGCCGTTGCTATACCGGCTCCTAGTTGCGAAGGATCAGACAAATTACCCATCACCTGAATAAGCCCGAGCACCGCACCCACGATGCCTAGCGTCGGCGCGTAACCACCGAGTGACTGGTAAAATTTGACACCATTTAATGCTTGTTTTTCTGAAGCTTCTAATTCTATTAGCAAAGACTCACGAATTTTTTCCGGCTCTGCGCCATCAATCAGTAAGGTTAAGCCTTTCTTCTGAAACAAATCGGTTTGCCGGTCAATATCATCTTCTAGGCCGAGTAAACCAGATTTTCGTGCCGTAATGCTCCAATTCACCATTTTCTCGATCGCATGGCGCGGGGCAAACTTTGGCGACACAAAACTCCAAGGGAACATTCGAAAAGCTTGGCGCAAATTGGCCAAATGAGTTTGAACAAGTACAGCACCAAAGGTGCCGCCAAACACAATTACAGCAGCGGGAAAATTCAATAACGACTCGATTGATCCGCCTTCTAAAAATTGCCCACCGAAAATCGCCACCAGTGCAAATAGCAAACCAATAATCGTTAAACTATCCATTAGCTGACGACCTGGATTATCGAGTGAGCTATATCATCCAAATTTAGCACCAAATCTGAAAACCCGGCTTTGGCGACTGACATTGGCATACCATAAACCACACATGAAGCCTGATCTTGGGTCCAAACCACCGCACCGGATTGTTTGAGTATGCGCGCCCCTTCACGTCCATCGGCGCCCATACCAGTCAATACTATTGCCAACACATCGCGCCGGTAGACTTTAGCAGCTGACGCAAAGGTCATGTCAACACAGGGTGCATATTGCAACCGCCCATCGGTTTCCTTAACTCGAATACTGGCATTGCCTGGTGAGCCCTCAACGATCATTTGCTTGCCACCAGGTGCGATATAAACGTGCGCCGGCTTGACCGCCATGCCATCGCTAGCTTCAACCACAGTCACTTGGCTAAGGGTATTGAGTCGCTGCGCGAATGCCCCGGTAAATGTTCCAGGCATATGTTGGGTTATAAGAATCGGAAGCGGAAACTGTCGCGGTAGTGCTGTAATGACTTTTTGTAGCGCAACCGGACCACCAGTGGAAGCGCCGATAGTAATAATTTTGTAGCGACCGCTGGGAGTTGCAGCAACTCTCACGGGTTGTGCGGCAGGTTTTGCTGGTGCTTTATTTGGCGCCCGTGTTGAACGGCCAAGGCCTTTAACTTTTTCTTTTAATTGCGCGGCAAGCTGACCGGCAGCATTTGAAATACCTTCGTAGCTTTTCAGCATAAAATCAGATGCACCTGAGTCCAACGCATCTAGGGTGAGCTTTGCGCCTTCATAGGTTAACGAGGAGAGCATCAGAGCTTTTGTATCGGGACTGACTTTTATAATTTGCTTTAACGCGGTAATGCCGTCCATAACCGGCATTTCAACGTCCAAAGTAACAACGTTTGGCTTTAACTGTTGAACTTTTTGAACAGCTTCCTGGCCATTGTTAGCAATCCCAACAACCTTAATATCCGGATCGCTACTAAGTATTTGAGCGACACGCCGACAAAAGAAATTAGAGTCATCAACGACTAAAACCGTTATCGTCACTTAGTCTCCCCTAATGTCTTTACGAGCGCTTGGCGTAATGCTTCAGCAAGCTTGGGACGTCCAAGATCAGCGCAATTCCACCATCACTGGTTATCGTCGCACCAGCCATTCCTGGCGTTCCTTGCAATGACTTACCGAGTGGCTTGATGACAACCTCTTCTTGACCAATTAAGGCATCAACTACAAAACCTACTTTGTGGGTACCCACCTGAACAATAACCACGTGCCCAGCTTTTGGTTTGCCGCTGGGGACTGCGACCATTGAAAGCCATCGATCCAAATAGAACAATGGCAGGGCTTTCTCGCGCACAATCACCGTTTCTTGACCATCAACCACATTCGTTTTAGTCAAGTCTAAATGGAAAATCTCATTGACACTGGCTAGCGGCAAGGCAAAGACTTGCTCGCCAACCGTCACCATCAGCGTTGGCAAGATAGCTAACGTTAGTGGCACTTTGATTAAAATTTTGGTGCCTTTGCCCATTTCTGAATCAATGGTGAGGCTACCGTTTAATTGAGTAATCTTGGTCTTAACCACGTCCATTCCGACGCCTCGCCCTGAGACATCAGAAATTTCTTCTTTGGTCGAAAACCCTGCCATGAAAATTAAGTTGAAGCACTCAGTATCATTTAGCCGCTCAGCCTGATCGACATCCATCAAACCTTTTTCAACCGCTTTTTTGCGCAAAGCATTCGGATCCATGCCTTTACCATCATCTTCTATGGATAACAGTATATGGTCGCCTTCTTGAGCTGCCGATAGAACTACCTTTCCGGTTCTTGGCTTGCCAGAAGCAACCCGCACATCTGGGCTTTCAATACCATGATCAACCGAGTTTCTAACTAAATGAACCAATGGATCTGCTAGCGCTTCTACAAGATTTTTGTCTAAATCGGTTTCTTCGCCCACTAAGCTTAAAGATATTTCTTTCTTTAAACTTCGAGCCAAGTCTCGCACCACTCGCGGGAAACGACCAAAAACTTTCTTAATCGGTTGCATGCGCGTTTTCATTACGGAACCTTGCAGGTCCGAAGTCACCACGTCGAGGGTTGCGACCGCCTTATTCAGTTCTTCATCTTGGTAGTTTTGCCCTAACATTTTTAAACGATTACGTGCCAGTACCAACTCGCCCACCATATTCATAATGTCATCAAGTCGTGCAGTATCAACACGCACGGTTGACTCAGCCGTTACACTTGAAGGCTTAACAGGCGCTTTAGGTTCAGCGGGCTTACTTGGTGACGCTGCAGGTTTTTGAGCGTTACTTGCCGGCACTGGCTCACTGGCCGCAGGTTGCGGCTTTGGTTGTGGTTTTGCGGCCGCGGGCTTGGCAGGTTCCGGCTTATTTTCAGGGATCGCAGGCGCCGCTTCGGCTGCTCCAGCGCCCTCATCTGCTCCTCCTGGTCCTTTACCAGAACCATGGATTTGATCCAACAAGGCTTCAAATTCATCGTCGGTAATCGCATCTTCACTGGAGCCTACCGGTGAAGGTGACTTTGCACTCGATGGACTCGCTTCAGAAGGCGTTACTTGACCATTTTTCCCATGCAACTCATCTAACAGAGCTTCAAACTCATCATCAGTAATCTCGTCGCCGCCACCGGCACTACTGGTCGGTGCTTTCGGAGCTGATGTCGGTTGCGGCTTTTCTGCAGAAAAAGCCCCCGAACCATGAATTTCGTCTAACAAAGCTTCAAATTCGTCATCCGAAATTTCATCATTGCTACTTGAGCTGGGTTCTGGTTCAACAGCGGCAGGCTCTGGAGTGGCTTCAACCACCGGTGCAGCGGGTGCGGATTCGCCACCATTATCAGGTTGCGCAAAAACTTCCAAAGATTGTAATAGTTCCGGCGGAGCAGGACTCGGTTCTTGGCCCGATTTAACTTCATCAAACATAACATTGACAGAGTCGAGCGCTTGTAACACCGAGTCCATCAAGTCAGAGTTTGCTACACGACTCCCATTACGCAGGATATCGAAGATGTTTTCAGTGATGTGGCAAACCTCAACCATTGCCGTCAAGTTTAAAAAGCCAGCACCACCTTTAACCGTGTGAAACCCTCGGAAAATAGCGTTCAGCAAATCCATATCTTGAGGATCGTTCTCTAACTGGACGAGCTGCTCCGAGAGTGTTTCGAGAATCTCACTCGCTTCAATGAGAAAGTCTTGTAAGATCTCTTCATCGGCGTCAATTGCCATTAAGCAGCTCCTCTAAAATCCTAAGCTGGAAAGCAAGTCGTCGACGTCATCTTGATTGGTCAAAACATCGTCACGATTCTTATCAATAACAGGGCCTTCAGCGCCTGTCACTTTTTTGGTCTCATTCTGAGCGCGTTTAAAATCTTCCGTGCGACCAAACATTTTTACTAGATCGACTAAATTTTCTTCGACATCTTGAACCAATGTGATGACTTTGCGAATCACCTGTCCGGTCAAGTCTTGATAGTCTTGCGCGACCAAAACGTCAGTCAATAGCTTGTTCAGTTCAGTTGAATCATTACCAACTGACTTTAAAAACTCTTCTACTCGTGAAGCCAACTCGCGAAACTCTCCGGGCTTTAACTCGCGCCGGTATAGCCGCTCCCAATCGCCAAGCAAATTGTCTGCTGTGTCGCGAATATTTTCTGAAATTGGCAAGCACTGCTCAACCGAATCCATCGTCTTATTCGCCGCATTCTCGGTGGTTTCGATTACATAGTTGAGGCGATCTTTCGCGTCAGGAATTTCTTGTGCGGCAAGTCCGGCAATTTTATCGTCTAATTGAAAGTTCGCGAGGGCTTCATGCAGCTGGCGCGTCAGTTTGCCTACTTCGCAAAATAGGCTAGCTTCACGTATTTGTGACAGACTATCTATCGTTTCCCGAGCGGCTTGAATGTTGCCCTCTTCTAAACAATCCAAAAGATGCTTGGCTTGCTCTAAGGTAACGTCTGCCATCAGTTTGTCTTGAGTTTCCATTCCGAGGCTCCGTTAATTACCGTCAATGCGCTCAAAGATCTTGTCGATTTTTTCCTTGAGTGTTCCTGCGGTAAAAGGTTTTACGATGTAGCCGTTAACGCCGGCTTGCGCCGCTTCCACGATTTGCTCTCGCTTTGCCTCTGCAGTTACCATCAATACAGGCAAATCTTTAAGATTGGGGTCCGCGCGCACGCTTTTCAGCAAGTCAATGCCTTGCATTCCCGGCATGTTCCAATCGGTCACTAAAAAGTCGAAATCCCCAGATTGCAGCATTGGCAAAGCTGTTTGCCCGTCGTCCGCCTCAGCCGTATTGGTAAAACCCAAATCTCTCAGCAGATTTTTAACGATGCGCCTCATTGTTGAAAAGTCGTCAACAATGAGTATTTTCATATTCTTATCCAAGGAAAACCTCCCCTATAATAGGCCTTCTGATTTGCTGAGTTCACTGTCTATAAAGTTAGTCAAAATTATCTATTTACGCCAATCTCTTAAACGACTTTGTAACCTAATCATCGCTTGACTGTTAATCTGACTGATACGGGACTCACTGACTCCCATCACTTCACCAATTTCTTTCAAGTTGAGTTCTTCATCGTAATATAAGGCTAGGACTAACCTTTCACGCTCGGGTAGGCCGCCAATTGCGGTCGCTAAGCATGATTTAAAGTCTTCTGATTGCAAGCCCTCGAAGGGATTTTCAGCCCCCTTACTTTGCGACAACCCCTCGCTAAAGTGCTCTTCACTGACGCCGAGATCATCAAAGTCAAGCATGTGGCCATTGGCGGTCTCCATCAACATGATTCGATAGTCTTCAACCTCAATTCCCATTGCCTCAGCCACTTCAGTGTCACGAGCATCACGTCCGGTACGCTGTTCAATCTCAGCGATTTTCTCCGCAATGGTGCGAGTATTGCGGTGTACAGACCTCGGTACCCAATCACCACGACGAATTTCATCAATCATTGCGCCACGAATTCGAATACCCGCAAAGGTCTCAAAGCTGGCTCCTTTAGTGGCATCGAAATTTCGCGAAGCTTCGAGCAGCCCAATCATTCCCGCTTGCATGAGATCTTCAACTTGAACACTCGATGGTAGGCGCGACATCAAATGATGGGCAATACGCTTTACGAGGGGAGCGTAT
>JABXHQ010000037.1 GCA_013373545.1 Gammaproteobacteria bacterium | reverse complement strand
CGAGTATTGCGGTGTACAGACCTCGGTACCCAATCACCACGACGAATTTCATCAATCATTGCGCCACGAATTCGAATACCCGCAAAGGTCTCAAAGCTGGCTCCTTTAGTGGCATCGAAGTTTCGCGAAGCTTCGAGCAGCCCAATCATTCCCGCTTGCATGAGATCTTCAACTTGAACACTCGATGGTAGGCGCGACATCAAATGATGGGCAATACGCTTTACGAGGGGAGCGTATTGAGTGATAACGTCTTGTTGTTGACTGCCAACTTTCTTATAAGCATCGATACGAGACACGGAGTATCCTTAAGAGCAATTTAATAAACGCCTTGGTGTACTAACCGTTCCATAAAAAACTCGATATGTCCACTCGCATTCATTGGAATCGGCCAGTTCTCGACTTTCTTCGCCAGCGCTTTAATAGCAACTGCGGCTGGTGAACGTGGATACAAATCAATTATCGGCTTTTGCTTCTTGATCGATCGTCGAACATTCTCATCAAATGGAACTGAACCAACATATTCGAGCATCACATCAAGAAATTTGTCAGCCACCATAGAGAGTTTAGCAAAAATATCGCGACCTTCTTGCGGCGTTCGCACCATATTCGCCACAATCTTGAATTTATCGATCTGATGGTCTCGATTGAGCACTTTCATTAACGCATAGGCATCGGTAATCGATGTAGGCTCATCGCATACCACCAATAGAACATCTTGTGCGGCACGGGTAAATGACAATACGTTATCGGTAATACCTGCAGAAGTGTCCACTAGAAGGTAATCGAGGTTTTGACCGATATCGCTGAAGGCACGAATGATGCCGGCATGTTCTGCGGGCGACAATTCCGCCATTTTTTGGGTGCCTGAAGAAGCCGGTATTACTTGTAGGCCAGAAGCTGTGGTTAACACTATATCTTTAAGCTCACACTCACCAGCAATGACGTGCTGTAAGTTATTGGTGACCTTTAAACCTAACATTACGTCAACATTCGCTAGCCCGAGATCAGCGTCGAGCAACATGACACGCCTTCCTTGCTGACTTAAGTGAAGGGCCAAGTTAACCGATATATTTGTCTTCCCTACTCCACCTTTCCCGCCTGTTATGGCAATCACTTTAACTGGCTTCGTCGACCCCATATGTCTTAATCCTGCAGCTTGATCTGAAAATGAGTGATGCGCACTCAATACATTGTTTAGCACTAACGTGCTCCCGTTTGGTGATGACCTTGATGGACTGAGTCAGCCGCCGAGGTTAATTCCGAGTGGTGACGCGTTAACCACACCATTTTTGAAACCAAGTGATGCGCGCGCGCGGTGCGAATGTCTTCGGGTACTCGTTGACCATCGGTTGTGTAGGCAACACTAAGCTGGTGATTAATTATAGTCGATATAATCTCACCCAAACTGGCAGCTTCATCTAATTTGGTAATGACGCAGCCAGCAGGCTTAAAGCGCCCAAACAAGTTAACCGCTTCGCGAATAACCGAGGCTTGTGCAGTCGCAGAGAGAACTAAGTAATTACGAATTTTGACCGTATCGTTGGACAATACTTGCATCAATTGCTGCATCCGCTCGTCAAAGTGACTCATACCGGCGGTATCAATTAACACGAGTTGCTTTTCAGAGAAATGATATAAAGCTTGTCGAAAGCTGGCTTCATCATGAACCGCTTGAACCGGAACTTGCAGAATGCGCCCATAGGTTTTAATTTGTTCATGAGCTGCGATACGGTAATTATCAGTGGTGATTAGCGCCACACTATCCGGGCCATTCTTAAGAGCTTGTTTAGCGGCTAACTTGGCAATCGTTGTGGTTTTCCCCACTCCGGTAGGCCCAACTAACGCGACTACCCCACCGCGCTTAATGATGTCGTCGTCAGCGACGTGTATATCTTTAGCAATATAACCCAATGCGCGCTGCCAACCATTATCGAACCCTTCCGACTCCTGACATTGCTGAACAATCGATTGGCAATAGGGATGTGCCAGCCCTAATGCTTCGAGCGCTTGCTCAAGTGCTACTAATACCGGAGAGTCCGCGCGCCGTTTATCGGCGGAAAGGCTGGATACTTGTTGCTGTAAAAGTGTGCGTAATAAATTCAATTCCTCGCGCATGGCAACTAGCGTAGGCTCTTGCGACCATTGCACATTGCGTAAGGTTGGAAATGCTTCATCGTTATTCACGTCAGCACTTTCAGTCCCAGTCTTCGCTGCATCATCAAGCGTAGTTCTAGAAGAAACCTTGTTGCTTACTTGTGGGGGTACAGTAGGATTATCGCGAACCAGCGAACGGACTTTATTCTCCGGAATCGAATCTGGCGCGCTTTGCTCGCGATTGTACAACATCGCCTCTTCATAATCGGTCGCCGCAACTACCTCGACTCCACCATTCACTCGATTGCTGGATAAAATTGCCGCATCTGCACCTAATTCTTTTGACACTTCACTCAGCGCACTGCGCATGTCTTTAGCAAGGAACCGTCGTATTTTCATGATTTAACTTCACCTGTTATTGCCCTACCGTAGCTACCACTCGCACTTGTTTGTTGTCCGGTATCTCCTGATAACTCAGAACATGTAAACCAGGTATTCCAAACCGTGCAAAGTGCGCCAAACTGCTGCGTAAACCTGGCGACGTCAATAAAATGGCAGCTTTACCGGCCGCTTCTTGCTGCTCAGCGGCCTGTTTTAGGGACTGTTGCAGCTTTTCTGCGAGTCCCGGTTCAATATTGACGTTGTCATCAACACTTGACTGTAAGGACTGGTGCAATATCTGTTCCAAATTTGGATCTAAGGTAATAACCGGTAACTCTGCATCTAACCCATTGATATTCTGAATAATTAATCGGTTTAAAGCGATTCGAACCGCAGCAGTCAACATGACGGGATCTTGACTCCTACTGCCATACTCAGCCAGGGTTTCAGCGATAGTTCGCATATCACGAATAGGTACTTGTTCTAATAAAAGGTTCTGAAGTACTTTAACCACCACACCGAGTGGCAATAAATCGGGTACCAAACTTTCCACTAACTTGGGTGCGGACTTTGCTAATTTACTTAATAGATGCTCGACTTCTTCATGCCCCAACAATTCGCTCGCATGAGTTTGTACTAATTGGCTCAAATGTGTGGCGACCACCGTACTGGCGTCCACCACGGTATACCCCATAGATTGTGCCTGCTCTTTTTGACTGGGCTCGATCCAAATCGCGTCCAATCCAAACGCCGGATCTTTTGTTGGGATCCCTTCGATTTCACCAAATACCTGACCAGGATTGATGGCCATTTCTCGATCCGGACGAATTTCAGCTTCGCCTACGGCAACTCCCATTAAAGTAATTCGGTAAGCATTCGGCGATAAGTCCAAGTTATCGCGAATGTGGACTGGGGAAATCAAAAAGCCCAATTCTTGAGAGAGCTTTTTACGCACACCTTTAACCCGTCCCATTAACTTGCCATCTTGGCTTTGATCAACCAAGGGGATTAAACGGTACCCCACTTCAAGTCCAATGGGATCGACTGGCGGAACATCATCCCAAGAAAGTTCTTTTAATTGTGGTTCTTTTGCTTCAATTACTTTTTCTTCACGCGCTTGCTCTGCCTCAGCTTGTGCGACTTCTTGCTTCTTTTTCTGCTCTAGCCAATAAGCGACACCCGCCGTAATACCAGCCAATAACAAAAAGGCCAGATGTGGCATACCCGGAATGATCCCCATTACGAACAAAATAGCGGCGGTGATCCAAAGCGCTTTGGGTTTAGTGAATAGTTCACCAACCACTTGCGTTCCCATGTCATTGGATGAGTTTTGTCGTGTTACCATGATGGCCGCACCAGTCGACAGCAACAACGACGGTATTTGTGCAACCAAACCATCACCAATCGTTAACAACGCGTAGTACTGCATGGCAGTACCAAAATCGAGGCTATGCTGCCCCATACCCACCGCTACTCCACCCAATATATTGATCAATAAAATAAGTAAACCCGCAACCGCATCCCCGCGCACAAACTTTGAAGCACCATCCATCGCACCATAAAAATCAGCTTCACTCGCGACTTCAGTGCGACGCTCGCGCGCTTCTTCTTGAGTGAGTAGTCCGGCATTCAGATCCGCATCGATAGCCATTTGCTTGCCAGGCATTGCATCTAAAGTAAAACGTGCGCTGACCTCTGAAATTCGCCCTGCGCCTTTTGTAACCACCACAAAGTTAATAATGACCAAAATCGCAAATACCACTAAACCCACGGCATAGTTGCCGCCAACGACCACTGCGCCAAAAGACTCAATGACCGAACCTGCTGCACCGGGACCGGTATGCCCTTCCAGTAATACCACCCGAGTTGAAGCGACGTTGAGCGCCAAGCGTAATAAGGTAGCTACCAGCAAGACGGTTGGAAAAGCGGCAAACTCGAGAGGTCTTAAGGTATAAACCGTTGCTAACAGAACTAACAACGCCAAGGTAATGTTGAAAGTAAAAAACATATCTAACATGATGGGGGGCAAAGGCAACGTCATCATCGCCAAAATCATCAGCACCAATATAGGTGTGCCGGCGCCACTCGGAGACAAAAGTTTCATTTTATTTTGGGTTGCTTCAGCCATGTCACACCTTAATATTTCATGGAATCAGGAATTGGAAAGTCGGAAACAACTTTCGGACGCTTAGCGCGTCCTTTTTTGTATTCATGCAATTGCATGACGTACGCCAATACTTGTGCAACGGCGAGATACAATTCTTGAGGAATTTCCTGATCAAGTTCAGTCGTATGAAATAACGCTCGCGCTAGCGGAGGCGCTTCCATAATCACCACATCATGCGCCTTAGCCACTTTGCGAATATTAAATGCAATTTGATCAACACCTTTTGCGACCACAACCGGAGCTCGATTGCCGAACTGTTCGTATTTGAGTGCGACCGAGTAATGTTCTGGATTAGTAACCACAACGTCTGCATCAGGTACCGCTTCCATCATTCGACGATGAGCGAGTTCGCGCTGTGTCTGACGAATTTTTCCTTTGACCTCAGGTTTACCTTCCGTTTCTTTAAACTCATCTTTAAGTTCTTGTTTTGTCATTTTTAATTGTTTTGCGTGATTCCACATTTGAAACGGAACATCCATTAAAGCAATAAGAATCAAAGGCGCTGCGATCATGAGTAAAGCCGCTAAGATATAATCAATCGCAGCAACAACTTCTTGCTCCGGAGTGGAGCGTCCAAGCATAAAATACTGGATTATATTGGATTCAATGACCATATAAGCAAATACGGCAATTAACGAAAATTTTCCGACCGCCTTGGCCAACTCCATTAAAGCAGTGGTACCAAACATGCGCTTAAATCCGGACATTGGCGACATTCGGTTGCCCTTCGGAGCTAAGGCTTCAGCACTCACTGACATCCCACCGAGCAGCATTGGCGCAAATAGCGAAATTAGAAATACCGCTAAAAAGAAAATGATTAAGGCAGAAAAAACCGAAGCGATACTTTCAGCAAGTGCATAAAACATAAACTGAGTGTCTAATACCTGCGAGCGCGACAGTGAAAAGGTTAATTGTTTAATGGCGTCGAAGCCTTTGGCGACTTCCGAAGATGACATCATGAGCGCCAATGGACTGGCAATTAAGACTAACGCTGTGGTTAATTCCTTTGAGCGCGGTACTTGGCCCCGTTGTTTGGCCTTTTGCAGTTTCCGGGGCGTTGCCTTTTCGGAGCGTTCACCACTGTCATTTTCAGCCATCGCCTAGCACTCCATAAACAATAATTCACAGGCCATACTTTGACCGGATTCAATTTGCGCAATAAAGTGCGGTAAAAAGCTTTTCAACAAGAACCAAATAATGGTCATGCCGACAACGGTCATAATCGGAAATCCAACCGCAAAAATATTAAGTTGTGGTGCTGAACGAGTCATAACCCCTAAACTTAGGTTCATGACTAACAATGCAACGATTGCCGATAACACCATCATAAAAGCCGCGGTAAACATTAATCCGGTCCAGTCAATCAAGCGATCGAGATTGACAAAAAAATACTCAGATTCTGTTATCGGTAGTGATTCAAAGCTCATAATAATAATTTCAATTAATTTAAGATGACCATCGAGCGCCAAAAAAATGAGTGTTGCCATCATCACAAACATCTGGCCAAGCGTCGGAACACTGACACCTGTATTCTGATCAACTAAAGAAGCAAAACCTAGGCCAGTTTGCATCGCAATCACTTGCCCAGCAATTATGAAGGTTTCGAAAACCACTCGTGTTAAATAACCTATCGCCACGCCAATGAGAGTTTGAATGGCAATCTCAATCACCGCAGCAAAACTAAACAGTTCAATCGTGTAGCTTGCCGGAATCATCGGCGCGGCTACCACAGTGATACTCAACGCAAGAAACATTCGCGTGCGTGGGCTAACCGACCGAGTTCCGATGATCACCATCGACATCAGCATGCCAGCAATTCGACAAAAAGGAAGGATATAGCTCGACAGCCATTCGTTGATTGCAGAGAACTCAATAACCATTAGCCGATTAATTCAGGAATGCTGGTATATAGCGTTGTGGCAAAATCAACCAAGTTCCCGACCATCCAATGACCGAGAAAAGACAGTGTCAATAAAGTGACGAGTAAACGCGGTAGAAAGGTTAAGGTTTGCTCATTGATGCTGGTTGCAGCTTGAAAGATAGCAATGATTAAACCTATCACTAGACCCGGCAGTAGAATAAAGCCTGCCAATAAAATTACCAGCCCGAAAGCTTGACTGAAAACATCGACGACTATCTCTGGTGTCATAATTGTTATCCAAAACTATTAGCCAAGGTACCAACGATAAGTGCCCAGCCGTCGATTAATACAAACAGCATTATTTTAAAAGGCAAAGAAACGACCATTGGTGAAAGCATCATCATCCCCATTGCCATTAGGATACTTGCGATTACTAAATCGATAACCAGAAAGGGAATGAATATTAGAAAACCTATTTGAAACGCAGTTTTAAGCTCACTCGTAATAAATGCCGGAACTAAAATAGTAAAGGGAACTTCATCGTACCCAGCCGGATCGAGTGCATATTCAGCAATATCGGCAAACATAACCAAATCATTTTCACGCACTTGCGCCAACATAAAAGATCGAAATGGACCTTGTGCAATCTCCAAAGCTTGCGTTGAGGTAATCTGTTCATTTAGATAGGGCTGGACAGCTTGGTCGTTTACTTCCGAAATTACCGGCGACATTATAAAAAAGGATAAAAACAAAGTTAACCCAATAAGAATTTGATTGGATGGCGTTTGTTGCAATCCTAACGCCTGACGCAAAATCGCAAACACTACTGAGATACGAATAAAACTAGTCATCATGATGATAATCGCTGGCAAGAATGTCAGCATTGTCATCAAAATAAGAATTTGTAGGGTCACTGAATATTCTTGTGATCCATCACTTGATGTCACAACTTTAACCGCAGGTAAGATACCCGATGCTTCTTGCGCAAATGTAGGTGCGGCAATAAAAACGGAGCATACTGCGAGTGCTTTTAGCAGTTTTCTAATCATGCTTATTACCAAGTGTTTTTTGTAACTGAGCTTTGAAAGCAGATTGAAAGCTCATCGAGGACTGCTCATCTAAAACATTTAGGCATTGCGAAGAGAGCTGTTCAATTTTGTTTATACTATTGGGCGTAACACCAAGTAGCAGAATTTTGTCATCCACTTCAATTACTACTAAACGTTCTTTCGCACCGAGCATTTGTGTTGACTTAATTTTAATTAATTGATTTTTCCCCATTCCTTGACCACTAACTCGGCGTAATATCCAAGCGCAAGCAAAAATTATCAACAAGATAAATACAAGCGCTACGGCGACGGAGAGTAACGATGAACTGGCCGTTGGAGTAAACTTTCCACTGTTCGTTGCAATCACTTCAGAGCTGATCACAGGGAGTATCATTGTCGATAGAAAATTTTTCATTATTTCAACTTTTTTATACGCTCACTTGGGCTCATGACATCGGTTAAACGAATGCCATATTTTTCGTTTACCACTACAACTTCACCGTGCGCGATTAAGGTGCCATTTACTAAAACATCAAGTGGCTCACCCGCAAGCCGATCAAGTTCAACCACGGAACCTTGATTCAATTGCAAAAGGTTTCGAATGGCAATATTGGTACGCCCTACTTCCATTGAAAGCGTAACCGGGATCTCTAGAATGACATCTAAATTTTCGTTTTTGACCGATGAGCCTTCATCTTTAAGATTGTCCAGTGGAGCGGCTTCCGTTTCGTCTTGTTCTGCCATCGCAGCGGCCCACTCATCTGCCATTTCATCTTGATTCACATCGTTCTCTTCACTCATCTTCAATATCCTCAACTAATGCTCGCGTTATGTGACTACGTGGAATTTGTTCAATGATTTTTAGTGCAGCCTTGTCTTTCGATTGCCCATATTTCGCTCGAAAAGACGGCAATCCACCCACATCAACGACAACTTTATTCGGTAACTCAACGGGTATAATATCGCCAGCCTTAAATTTCATTACATCTTTTAAAGTGACTTGTTTTTGCAGCAAGGTTGAGCTCAGTTCAACTTCAGCACTCATAACTTCTTCTTTCAGTGCTTCCGTCCAACGCGAGTCAATATCATCGCGGTCACTTTGTACACCGGCATCCAATTTTTCACGGATAGGTTCAATCATTGAATAAGGCATCGTTACATGGAAGTTGCCACCGCCGCCATCTAACTCAATATGAAAGCTGCAAACCACAACGACTTCTGAAGGGCTAACAATAGTCGCTAAAGCAGGGTTTACCTCTGAATCCATATACTCAAAATCGACTTTCATAACGGGAGACCATGCTTCTTTCAAATCGATAAAAGACTGCTCTAATAAAATTTGAATAATTCGTCGCTCGGTTGGCGTAAATTCGCGACCTTCAATTTTGGCGTGAAAACGTCCATCTCCACCAAAAAAATTATCAACCAAAATAAACACTAGTTTTGCTTCAAGCGTGAATAAAGCCGTTCCCCGTAGCGGGCGTATGCGCACCATATTCAATGAGGTGGGAACAAATAGACTATGAACGTATTCACCAAACTTAATCATTTGGATTCCGTTAATTGAAATATCAGCACTACGACGCATTAAGTTGAATAAACTAATACGCATGTGTCTCGCAAACCGCTCATTGATCATTTCCAGCGTTGGCATGCGCCCACGAACAATACGATCTTGCGAAGTAAAGTCGTAGGGCGTGGCCTCTCCTGGCGCCGACTCAGTCTCATCGACCTCGATATCACCATCGTCCACGCCATGTAATAGCGCATCAATCTCGTCTTGACTTAATAGATCAGTAACCATAATTATTGCATCACAAAACTGACAAAAAGAACTTGTTCGATATGCTCAGCCCCCTCGAGGGACTTCATGGTCGCCCGAGCAGTTTCCAAACACGCTTGTTGTAATTTCTTGCGCCCCTCGGGTGTGATGGCTTCGTCAGCATCCGCACCACTCACCAAGACCAGCAAATCATTTTTCAGACGTGGCATATGTTTTTTAACCAAGTCTTCCGATTCCGGGCTGCGCACCATAAAGCTCATTTTGATCTGCACCATGCGATTGCGACTGGATCCCGAAAGCGGTGAAATAATCGCCTCAGGTACCCCTACGTAAATCGCCGGGCTTTTTATATCTTCGGCCGGTTGCTCAGTCTCCGTTTCGGTACTGACCTCCTCGTCATCCCCCGACATCAAAAACCAAGCAGCCAAGCCACCACCAATTACTAACACTGCCGCCGCAATGATAATCAGCAACTTGCCTTTACCACCCTTTTCTTCGACATCGAGCTCGAGTTCTTGATTGTCATCAGCCATTGAATTCTCCCAACGTATACTTTGGCCAGTTGCTAAACACTTTTAACCGCAAAGAGTAAAGCAAACATAATGCCATTAAATTTAAAGCGTATTTATTGTTTAAAATCAGATAGATAGAAGGATGCGACGAATATTTGACAGGCAAAAACAAGTAATTAAGAAGAAAAATCTATCAAGTGCCAAAGTTACGACATGCGCTTCCATACCATCAGTATAGAAGCATAGAACAGTCAGACGGGATTGCTATCACGAGCGGGTAAAATACGCTCAAGCAAACAGGTCCAGCAATGAAGTCGAACTTACCGTGCGGCTAGTCAACACCTCTTCGGCGCCTTCCGACTCGGATGCGTTGGCACCGGTTACATGCTCTGAGTGTGACGATTGCTGCTCGGATTGTTTGCGGTCTTCACGAACATCAAATTGCCCGAGCTGAATACCATTTTGTTGTAGCATCTCGCGTAAGCGCTCTTGGTTCATTTCTAATAGCTCGCGAGTTTGAGCATGCTGCGCATGGGCTACCAGCTGAACTTCGCCATTTTGGTGGGTCAATCTTAGGTTGATCGGCCCCAATTCCTGTGGGTCCAACTTGATTTCAGCTTGTTCAATTCCGCGCTGATTCATCCAGTTGATAATTTGCGAAAATTGCCCCTGCCACTGGCGCGAATGGAGTGCTAGTGTGGGAGGCTGAGCTGCAGCAGTCGCGGAGAGTCCAGAATCACGCAGCGCAGACAAGGCTTGCAATCCTGTGCTCCCTGACTCGTTTTCAACCGAGTTAACCTTTTGACTTTCAACCACTAAGCGCATCGCACTAATGGTTTGGCTCAATGTGCTGCTCAAACTATTGTTGGCGGCTAAGTTAGCCGAGCTTACTTGCGTTTGATTTAATTGGGTTTGGTTCAATTGCGCTTTAAATTGCTCACTAAAATTGCGGCGAAAAGCTTCAGCATCAGCTCCCATTTCTTGGTAGATCTGCCGCAAAGCTTGAGCTTGATCGATGGTAGGTTCCATTTTTACCCCTACCTTTAGCATTGCCTCATCAACGATTAATGATGCCGCCGCCAATTGATTAGAAGAAGCAGTCCCTCCGGATACTGCCCCAGCCACTTCAGGGCGAAGGTTCACTGCACTGGGTTGCTGACCATTCAGGTTAGCTGATACCGAAGTTGGCCGCATGAATGCTATATCTTTGCTAACCTCGATTTCCAAGTCAGACTTTGGCGCTGCGACAGTAACGGCTTGCCAGTTCGCCGCCTGCGTAGGGTGCTGTTCATGAGTAATCGCCGCTAAATCAAGTCGAATTTCTTCAGGAAGCTCCGACATTTTGCTTGAATCGTCGAGCTTCGTGGCTTGATCGACTGCTGAGAGCGGCAACAGATTGCCGTCAAACAGCTCAAATGAGGTGCTTGGAGCATCCTCTGGATTGTCCGGAAGCACGCTGGCTACGGTGGCAGGTAGCATTTCAACATGGGCCGATGGCTTTTTAGAAAACAACATCTCATCAGAGATTATTTGATTAAATATCAATGAGTTACTATCATCACCCGATGCTAATTCAAGACCGTTTTGCAAGGCTTTTGGGCTGGATAAAAATTTAAAAAGTCCGAGATCGGAGGCTGGAAATTGTGTCACTTTGGAGCACCCTTGATTCGTTAACCAATAATATTAACGAACCAGATGCAAGAGTAATACCAGTATTATGCTTGATGTAAAATAGCCACCGCTTGATTAAACAGGGCTTCAATTTCGGTCACTAAACTATCGTCACTGGGGAGATCATTATTTTTACCGGCAGTTTCTAGCAATTGACATTTTTCGGCTAATTCAACCGCCCCCAAATTACTACTGGCGCCTTTGATACTGTGTGCCTCACTGGCTACTGTAGCTGCATCGCCGTTCGCCAAGGCCAGCTTAATCTTATCGATATGCATACGATTATCATTTTCAAACGCCGAAACTAATTCGGAAAAGTCAGCGCCTAGTAATTCTTTTAATTGTTCAACCGTTTCTTTCATTGGGTACCTAGCTTACATTCTTCTGTTAAGTCTGATTGATTATATACAGCCTATTTAAATAATTAAACGTCTTCCACATTCCACTTGAAACAAACCGTTACTGAGCGGCCGCCATCGCTAAATGTTAACGAATCCGCCAATTGATTAATCAGCGGATAACCACGACCACTGAGATACTTTTGTTTAAAGGACTTTTGTAAGTTTTGGTAATCGAACCCTCGACCACTATCATTAAAATTAATGGTCAACAGTCCACCACGTTCAATCTCTTCATGCTTTATTTTGATCTGAACATATCCGCTAGACAATTCTTTTAAACGCTGCTCTCGCTGTCGATAATACTCACCAAAACCATCGGCCGACTTTTTTAATTCAGAGCTTAGGCCGAGCACGCCATGTTCTAAACTGTTTGAATAAAGTTCTGTTAATATCGTTAATATTTGAGTTCTAAAGCTGCGCAAACTTCCGATTTCCATCAGGTGTTGCGATAACGTCGGTAATGGATTGAAACTCTTGAGTGATTTCGGCCCTAAATTTAACTCGATACTACTATCACTAGGCCCAGAAATAGCATAGGTTTGTGACACTTCCGTCTCGACTTGATAATTTAACTCTTTGTGATTTTTTACTTCGATATAAGTAATATCATCACCTTGCTCATACTCGCCAACAAAATCTTTGATGGTGTTGGTTACACAGTCAAATCCACGTCCCTCCGAGACCCCTTCGCAAAGTGCTACCAACAACCGATCTCGCCCTAACAACTCGCCCGCGGAGTTCTCAGCTTCGGTAACACCATCGGAATAGACAAACAAACTTTCACCATCTTCAAAGCTGCGTACGTCGAGGTTGGCTTTAAATTGTTCTTGCGACAAAATTCCCAGCGGCAAGTGGTTCGAAGGAAGCTCTTGAACTTGGCCTGTATTACGGTTTAAAACGTATGCATCGGGCAAACCGCCATTCCAGAGTTTCAAACTATTCTCTTCAAAATCGATTTCAGCGACCACCGCGCAACAAAAAAATCCCGTCGGTAATATATTATGTAATCGGAGGTTCAACTCCTGGACAATTTCATAAAGCTCGAATCCTTTACTGGTCATACCAAAAAATATATCACTCGCAGGCATAGCTCCAATTGAAGCCGGTAGACCATGACCAGTGAAATCTCCCAGAAAGATATTAATGCCACCAAGTGGGCGTTTTGCAGCCAGTAAAATATCGCCATTAAAGATCGACATGGGTGAAACCGAATACTGAATATAGGGCTCAGCGAGCGCGCCTTTGTGCGCAATGTTATCAAATATTTTCTTGGCGACTTGCTGCTCTTGAATAAGGTGCTCAGAATGAAATTCAATTTCCTTCTTCTGATCCATAACCGTCTGATAAAGATTCTTGGCACGCCCAAAAGCCGATATTTTCGCTTGCAAAACCACTTTGTTAAAAGGTTTTGGAAAAAAGTCATCTCCGCCGGCGTCGATGCACTTTACGTAGGATTCACTCTCTGTGAGCGATGTAATAAATATGATTGGGATATAACGTTCTGGATATTCACTTTTGACCGCTTTGGCGACTGCAAAACCGTCTACTTCGGGCATTATTGCATCGAGCAAAATAATATCAGGAACCGACTCTTGGATCCGCTCAAGAGCCACACGACCATTTTCAGCTTCAATGACCTTGTGCCCCTGGGCTTCGACTAACTTTTTAAGAATTAGGCGATCAGTGAAGTTGTCTTCTGCGATAAGTATTTTCACTAAGGTACCCGATGAATGCGCGAGGCAAACTACATACTATCACTCGATAGTAAATAGCTGCTCGAAATTAGAGATCGATAGAATCTTTTTAATCTCAGTATTTGCATTCACAATCTTAACTTGCGAACTTTCTCCGCCGGCGAAATCCCTTAACAATAGCAGCATTCCTAAGGCCGAAGAGTCCAGGTAACTGGTCTCAGATAAGTCAATCTTATACTGACCAGGCTTTTCAGGTAAGTCTTCGTAGGTTGCCCTAAAATCTTGATGGCAACTAAAGTCGAACTTACCTGACACCTTGATGACCAGTTCATCTCCGGATTTGACACTGGATACTGACATTTCGCAACTCCAACTCGGTATTCAAAATAGGTTTAAGCAATCGATATTATTGAATTAAATATAGTTTATGCCGCTAAATCCGCAAGGCTAAGCACTTAATATTGATAATATTTTTCCCTTCTGTCGGCAAGGCAAACAACTTTGTCAGACTTTCGCTTGTTTTATGTACGAAACAATCGCCTCAGGAATTTTAACCAGTGGGTAAATCGCACCAACTGCGTCTAAGTTAACGGCTGCGCCGGGCATCCCCCATACCACACTGCTATCCTTGTCTTGGGCTAATGTAACGGCTCCAGTTTGCTTTAATTTAAGCATTCCTTTCGCGCCATCGCTCCCCATTCCGGTCAAAATAACATTTATTGAGTCTTTACCCACTACGTCGGCTACTGAATCGAACAGTACATCGACGCTCGGGCGATGACGATTCACTAACTCCGTCTTTTTAATATTGGCGTATAAAGTGCCTCCTTGCTTCGATACAAACAAATGGTCATCTCCTGGCGCAATATATACAAAGCCATTCTTGAGCGGCATTTTCTCGCGCACTTCAATTACGGATAACTCGGTTAACGAGTTGAGCCGCTTGGCATAAGAAGAAGAGAAAACATCGGGAATGTGTTGCGTGATTAAAATTGGTGGTAGATCCGTGGGCAATCGGATTATCACTTCCTTGATAGCTTCTGTGCCACCAGTTGAGGCACCGATCGCAATCAATTTTATCGATGATTGACTATTCGACGCGGTGATAGATTTACCGCGTTTACCCAAAGGTTCAGAATGAATGACATTCGAGCGAGCAGCTGCTTTGACTTTAGCGCATATTTCATTGGCATAGTCATTCAAACTACCCTTCACATCCGTTGCCGGCTTACAAACAAAGTCAAATGCGCCTAACTCAAGGGCTTTTAACGTCACCTCTGCACCGTTAGCAGTCAAGGTCGAAATCATCACAACAGGCATCGGTCTTAGGCGCATCAAATTGGCCAGAAACGTCAACCCATCCATTTTGGGCATTTCAACATCCAAAGTTAAGACATCTGGTTGCGTGCGCTTAATTTTCTCGCGCGCTTCATAAGGATCGGAAGCAACACCTACCACTTCAAGTTCAGCATCGTTTGACAGAATTTCGGTGAGCAAGAGCTTGATTAGCGCTGAGTCATCGACAATTAAAACTTTAATTTTTTTCTTCATTAGTCAAATAACTCTATGGCTCCGGAGGACTGTTGACCGCCCTCAATTTCATGAAGATAATCATCTTCACGTCGAATAATTGTGTCGTTATGTAAGCTACGTAGCTTTTTGATCCGTACTACACCATTCATTGGGTTGTAAACCACTTTACGTGGGCTTTCACCACCCAGATCTTTCGCCAAAACATTAAGCGCTTCTGATTGAACATACTTTAAAATAAACTGTATGTTTTTTTCACCCACATCAGACATCCGCTTAATTACCTTAGAGCCTCCAAACAACTTAACCTCTAAATAACGCCGCTCTCCGCCATTACGAATAATATTATTAATTAAAAACTCCATGGCAAAGTTGCCGTAGCGAGCCGACTCACTCGTAACACTTAAAGCATCCTGTGACTTACCCGGAACTATTGGAAGCATAAAGTGATTCATCCCGCCAATTTGATTAACCCGATCGGTAATACAAGCAGAAACACAAGAACCCAAAACAGTAACAATCAGCTCATCTTCTCTGGACACATAATATTCACCGGGCTTAATCTTAGCGGCATATTTTTGATTTGCCCGATCATAATATCGGTTAATATTCTCGAATCCAGCTAACACTTTTGGAGAGTCAGGTTTTTTAAATGGATTCACCCTTTACTCCTTTGAAATATTGTTTTTCCCAGTGCTTTAAAATTTGAACCTTGCGCACCGATCGACTCGGAGTGCCCGAGAATCAGATATCCATTCGGAGCCAATAACTCTCTAAATCTACCAATTAACTTCTGTTGGGTATCACGATCAAAATAAATCAAAACATTGCGACAAAAGATAACCTCAAACTTTCCTCGCATCGGCCAGCTATTCATCAAATTCAATTGCTTGAAGAAAATGTAACGGCGCCAATCGTCCTTTACACAGTAGCCACTTGGCGTTTTGTTAAACAATGATTGCCGTTGATCGGCTGACATAGACTCAATGCGTTCGGAAATATAAATGCCATTCTTTGCTTTCTTAAGAACTTCAGTATCCAAATCGGTCGCTAAAATTTTAATGTCCCACGATGATTGATTTTTAATTAAATTTCTTATCGAATAAGCAATTGAGTAAGGCTCTTCGCCGCTACTACATCCGGCACTCCATATCCGTACCTTTTTAGTGGACTTATTGCTATCAATGACCTGAGGCACCACTTTGCTTTCAATAAATTCAAAATGATGTGATTCACGAAAAAAATAAGTGAGGTTGGTGGTTAGAGCATTGGTAAACTGAATGGTTTCTTGTTCATCTTGCTTTGCAAAGTCTAAATACTCGTTAACAGAGCGGATCCCTGTTGCGCGTAAACGCCGAGCAAGGCGACCATAAACCATTTCAAACTTATGGTCGCTTAACTTAATACCCGCATTATCAAACACAATTTTCTGTACTTGTTTGAAATCTTCACGAGTAAACAGAAACTCCTTACTCATGCTTTAATTAAAACTCTTCCCACTCATCATCTGAGTCGCGGAATGAAGTATCTTTTGCAGGAACATTATTGCGCTTAATTGGCGACTTCAGACCTTTGCTTCCTACCGCATCGTCACCGGTATTAAAGTATTTCATCATCTCCAATAAATTAGCACTTTGCTCTTCTAAAGATTCTGCGGATGCAGCAGCCTCTTCTACCAATGCAGCATTTTGCTGTGTCATTTCATCCATTTGACCGATCGCTTCATTTACCTGCTCAATTCCCGACGCTTGTTCTTGCGATGCATTATCAATGTCATTGATAATTTTCGAAACATCGGCGACCGACCCAACAATATCCTGGAGAGTATTACCCGATTCTGCCACTAACTTACTACCATCGGCGACTTTCGTTACACTGTCTTGGATAAGCTCCTTAATTTCCTTAGCTGCGTTGGCGCTGCGTTGCGCTAGGTTTCTTACTTCAGCGGCAACCACCGCAAAACCGCGACCCTGATCGCCCGCTCGAGCAGCTTCAACTGAAGCATTCAGCGCTAACAAGTTGGTCTGAAAAGCAATTTCGTCAATCACGCTAATAATATCAGCGATTTTCTTGGACGAGGCTTCAATCTCTTGCATCGCCTCAACCGTTTTGCCGACCACTACGCCGCCCTTCTCAGCTAATTCTTTTGCGTTATCCGCTAAAGTAGAGGCGTTCTTTGCATTAGAGGCATTTTCTCTAACGGTACTGGTAAACTCCTCCATGCTGGACGCCGTCTCTTCTAAACTGGAAGCTTGCTCTTCGGTACGCTGGCTTAAATCGGCATTACCCAAAGAAATTTCTTTTGCCGAGCTTGAAACATGGCTACTGGCTTCGATAATCGAAACAACCATTGAATTCAGGCGTTCAATAGTGGTGTTCATCGCCAGCTTCAGGGTCTCGAAATCTGAATCTATTGCCTCTTGAATTGGCTTAGTCAGATCACCTTGGCTAAGTGATTGCAACGCATCACGAATAAGCTCAACTGCTTTAACTCGCGGAGTAACATTCGTTGCATATTTTACGACTTTAAAAGGATTACCATCCATATCAAGGATCGGATTATAAGATGCGGAAATCCAAACGACATCACCATTTTTAGCGATCCGTTTGTAGTCACCACTTTGAAACTCCCCTCGACCTAATCGATCCCAAAAACTTTGATACTCGGTTGAATTAGCCAGTTCGGTTTCCACAAAAATGCGATGATGCTTGCCCTGAAGTTCATCGAGACGATAGCCCATCGTGCTGCAGAAATTATCATTAGCAGTAATGATTGTACCGTCCATATTGAATTCAATCACCGCATTTGATTTGCCGATTGCATTTATTTGCCCAGCGAAATTTGCAAACTCTTCGTCGGCCATCAAATCTTCCCACTGCACACAGCTACCAATACGATTACCATCTTTATCTTTTAATGGAAATGCAGTGAGCCTAAATTTAATACCAGCCACCACAATATCACTACGAAACGGTAAGTTACTTTCATCCGCTAAAAGAGTACGTTGGTGCTTTGGATTTTTATGAAACTCATCGATATTCATACCGATCAACTTATCGACACTAAAACCAGGCAATTGCTTTCTAAGTTGCGATTCACGGCGCTTGAGAGTGGTTATTAATGATGGGTTCATATACGTAATGAAGTAGTCGTTATCCGCCATCATAATATTGACAGTAGCATTCTCCACAGTGGAGGTTAGCCGACCAATTTCTTTATTAGCAATTTTTTCTTCAGTAATATCCTCCCACTGAACCGAACTTCCAATACGTTGACCGTCGTTATCTTTCAGCGCAAAGGCGGTTAAACGAAAATCGAGCCCTGCAACGGTAATTTCGGAGGTATAAGGTAATTTACTTTCATCCGCTAGAAGATTTTTTTGGTGCGCTGGATTCTTATGAAAAGCATCGAAACTGCGACCAATTAAGTTATCAACTGAGAAGTCTGAAATAACCGTTCGCAACTGTTGCTCGCGGCTTTTCAACATTCTTACAACCGCTGGATTCATATACATTATATGGCCATCATTATCGGCCATCATAATATTCACAGTGGCGTTTTCAACCGTAGATGCTAAGCGACCTATTTCCCTTTCACGCTTTTTACTTTCAGTAATATCTTCCCATTGCACGGCGTTACCAACATGAGTACCTTGTCTATCTCTCAGCGCAAAGGCTTTCAAACGAAACGAAAGGTCGGCAACTTCGATCTCACTTTCATAGGGCAGATTGTCTGGATTTGATAACAGGCCTTGTTGATGAGCAGGGTTCTTGTGGTATTGCGCAAAGTTACTACCGACAATTTTATCAACGCTAAAGTTTGGCAGTGCTTCTCTCAGCTTTGCTTCGCGGTTGCGCAACATAGCTTCAACCGAAGCATTCATATACAGAATTTTCCCAGAGAGGTCGGCAATCATTAAGTTAACCGTCGTTAAATCCACCAGAGACGATTTCATTAAATCGATATTACTACCGCCGACATCATCCTGATTGCTTCCAAATAACTTAGCTAACATAGTATCTCTCCAGAATTAAAACCTATCAATTTTCACAGACCAAGTAATGACTTATTGCGTTGGCGCCATCACTTGTTCAATATCCTTAAAATCAAACACTTTATCGAGATCGATAATGGTGACCATTTTTTCATCAAGCGCTGTTATACCTTTAATGAATTTAAGATCAATATTTTGCATTATGTCGGTGCACTCTTGAATATCACTATCATTAACATCATATACTTCATTGACACCATCTACGATCAATCCCACTTTTCGATATCGTCCATTAAATTTAATATGCACGATTATGACAACGGTAGTAGCAGAGTAACTTTTCTTCTCGATGCCAAAACGCACTCGCAAATCGATAATCGGGATCACCGAACCACGAAGATTAATCACACCGACAATATACTTTTGCGCATTCGGTAGCGCTTTAGTTTTTTCGTAGCCGCGAATTTCTTGAATACGCAAAATACTAATTGCATACTCATTTTCATCGAGTTCAAAGGATAAATACTGCTGGATAGGTTTACTCATTCAACACTCTCCAACGAAAACTGCTTACGATAGTGCGATTCAATATCGGTTAAATCGAGTAGTGATGAAACCGATAAGATCACATAAACTTTATTATTTGCATTGTATAATCCTTCAATGTTCTCATCACTGATCTTATGGCCACTTTTCGGAGGATCTTTAATCTCCTCAGCTTTAATATTCAGCACATCATTGACTGCATCAACAACAAGCCCCATTACTCTCTGACGATTACCTTCCATTACACTCAAAATCATAATTACCGTCGATTTGGTATAAGCAGAATGGTCCATTCCATAGCGCTCTCGAATATCGATAATAGGCACGATATCACCACGTATATTAATAATACCTTTCACGTAACTGGGCGCATTTGGCAATAGTGTTGGTTCAGTCCACCCACGAATTTCTTTCACAGATAAAATATCGACGCAATAGGTTTCACCTTGCAAGTCAAACCCAAGAAACTCTGCACCGAGGTCTTCGAGCTGTTGATCCTCGTTATACTCGATCTCAATCGGTAGGCTATCCATTTCAACGTCGCTCATGCAGCTAGCCCTTTCTTAGAGGATTTCTGATAATTCAAACGCTTAAGCATACCGGTGATATCAAGTATTAAAGCAACTTTACCATCACCTAAAATTGTAGCACCCGATATTCCTTCCACGGCTATAAAATTAGTTTCCAAGCTTTTAATTACGACTTGTTGTTGAGCGAGCAGCTCATCAACCATAAAGCCAATTTTCTTACCGCCAACTTCAACCACAACCAACACGGTTTCGCTGTAATCGGTAAAATCAGCCTTTACCGAAAAAGTTTCGTACAAACGTAGAATAGGCACATGGTCTTCGCGAAGCTTATAAACATCAAAATTTCCAGCAAGACTGACTACTTCATTACTCTTAATTTGAATTGACTCAACAATAGATGTTAATGGAACGACATAAATCTGCGAGCCTACACGAATCAACTGCCCATCGAGAATAGCTAACGTCAGCGGTAAGCGAATGGTAAAGGTACTCCCTTCTCCTTGCTCCGAGCGAACCTCAACGGTTCCTCCGAGTGATTGAATATTTTTCTTTACTACATCCATCCCAACACCGCGTCCTGAGACATCCGATATCTGTTCTGCTGTTGAAAAACCCGGTTCAAAAATCAATTGATGGATATCTTCATCAGCTAGCTCAGCTGTTTCACTAATCAATCCTCGCTCAATCGCTTTTGCCTGAACTTTCTCGGTATTAATGCCGGCACCATCGTCAATAATTTCAATTACAATATTGCCGCCTTGATGAAACGCGTTCAGGCTAACTTTTCCTTGCTCCGGTTTGCCATTGGCTCGCCGAACTTCTGGTGCTTCAATTCCATGATCGAGAGAATTTCTAACT
The DNA here is from genome assembly GCA_013373545.1 of Gammaproteobacteria bacterium. Classification (GTDB taxonomy): domain Bacteria; phylum Pseudomonadota; class Gammaproteobacteria; order Enterobacterales; family Kangiellaceae; genus Pleionea. The sequence goes on along the minus strand of JABXHQ010000037.1, from coordinate 29,359 downwards.
AAGTGAACCAATGGATCACCAATTTGTTCCATGACGGTTTTATCTAGCTCGGTAGTTTCCCCAATTATTTCCAGTTCAACCTTTTTACTGAGTCGACTGGATAAATCGCGAATCATGCGCGGAAATCGATTAAAGATAAAACTGATGGGTAACATTCGAATCTGCATGACACTTTCTTGCAATTCGCGGGTATTTTGTTCGAGTTGAATTAAACCCTCGCGTAATCGCTCGAGCTTTTTGATATTGAAGTCCTCACCCATTTGCCCTAGCATCGACTGGGTGATGACGAGTTCGCCAACCAAGTTAATCAAGCTATCCACTTTATCAATTGAGACTCGGATAGAGCTACCACTGGTGGCAACCGGTGCAGCCTTGTTACTCGTCGCGGTTCCTTGCACATCTTTTTGGTTTGGCAGTGTTAAATCTTGCGTCGGAGTGGAATCTTCAATAGGCTCAGCAGATTCATCAGCAACCTCTTCTTCTGAACTCGTCGCGGCTTGACCATCCAAAGTAGGTTGTGACGCGGTTGAATCATGGCTCGCAAGCCGAGCCCGCACCTTGGCTTCACTTTCACGTTTAACAACCAGTTCGCATTCATCGGAAACCCATTCAAAAACCTCACGTATTGCTGATTCTTCGACGTCAGCAAGTACCGCAATTCTCCAGCTCGAATAGCATAAGGTTTCATCCATTTCAGCAACATTGGGAAGTTCATCGGTGTTGGCGACGACTAATACTTCTCCCAACAGAGCAAGCTCGCGAAACATGCGCAGCGGCTCGTTCCCAGTTTGTAAGATTTGACGTTCAGGGATAAACTCGATAAACCAAGCCATATCTTGTTGCTCTTCAATATTCTCATCGATATTCTCATCGACATTGGCTTCAGCCACTTTGGCGCTCGCGGTCTGTTCTCCACCGATTTCGTTTTCAAGCTTTGCTTCTAATTCCGCATACTCGCGCCGATCAACCGGTTGATTATCTTGCAATCGAGTGAGCATTTGGCGCAGACAATCGACCGACTGCAACAATAGATCGACTAAATGGGCGCTAACTTCTCGCTGGCCGTTGCGCATTTGGTCGAGCAAGGTCTCTAAGATATGGGTAAACTCGGCGACGCTCGAGAAATGGAACGTTGCACTGCCACCTTTTATCGAGTGGGCAGCGCGAAAAATAGTATTCACAACTTCCGGGTCATATTGTTTAGGATCTAACCCAAGCAGGTTTTGCTCCATAACTTCCAGACCATCGAAGCTTTCTTCGAAGAACACTTGATGAAACTGACTTAAGTCTATACTCATCTTTCTCGCGCCCGTATTTAACGATTGCTAATTGGCTAGTGATCTATCCTAATACCTTATTTACCGTCGCAACCAGTTGATCGGGATTAAATGGCTTGACGATCCATCCAGTCGCTCCGGCTTGCTTGCCTTCCATTTTTTTGTCTCCAGCAGACTCAGTGGTTAACATTAAGATAGGAGTGAATTTGTAATTACCCATTTGACGTAGATTTTTTACCAATGTAATGCCATCCATCACCGGCATATTGACATCAGAAATAACAACATCGTATTGATTGCTTTGCGCCAACTTTAACGCCTGTTGTCCGTCTGGGGCATCATCCACATCGAAACCAGCACTCTTTAAAGTAAATGACACCATTTGTCTCATCGAACTCGAGTCATCTACGGCTAGAATCTTAGTCATACTACCTCTCCCCCTTGTAAAGATAATTGCAGCGCACTATTCATGCCCAAAAGTTTGGTCGCATTTAGAAATGTGTCATTCGGCTTTTGCCATTGCACCACGGCTCCGCGGGCAACAACTTCTCGAATAAAGGCAGCTAATAATTGCAGACCCGCGCTATCGACGCGCTCTACTTTGCTGGCGTTAAGCACAAATTGCTCAACATCTTTTTCCAGTGTTTTCAGTAGGCGTGCTTTTAGTTTATCCGCGCTTTGAATATTTAACTCGCTACCACAGGCAAAAGAGGCTTTGACTGTCATAGGCATCCTATTAATAAGTTCTTTTAGATACTATGGTTATAGCAGATAGAAAAAAAAATGCTAAAGATTCGCGTTGAATATATTAAATCCGTCAGACGTGCCTGAGTATTGTGCGCAGTTTACTGTTTGGAACCCGTGGTTAGATTGTTAAAATCGTCTTCCAGCACCCGAGCTTGCTGTCGTTCACTATGATTTCGCTCACGTTGCTTTAGCTTTTCTTGGTATTTATTGACGGCTTGAGAACGTTGATTTTGCGCTTGCCATTGTTGTCGATTATCCGTAACACGGCCTTGTAATTGGGCAATTTGCTCTTGCTGTGCTTTTATGGCTTTTTCAAGTTGAGATAAAAACGTTTTGTAATGCTGCAGTTGACTACCGGACATGCCTTTTTGCGCACGAAATTGAAATTCAGCTAAGTAGTCGCTGCGATATTGCACGAGCTCGTGTAATTTCGCTTGCGCCGATTGAAAATCCGCTTGCGATTGATGCAAGCGATCCGCCGCCTTTTGCTCCTGTTGCAACGCGACCTTTTTTACTGGCTCTATCCGCTTCGATACTGACTTCATGTTCTACTCATAGCGTTGGGTTGCGACTGTGGAATTTGATTGACCAACCATTCAAGTCCTTCGAGACTTTCCTCAATTGTGCGGCTTTCATCGACATTTTGCTGTAAAAAGGCGCGAATTGCTGGCATTAGCTCGATAGCCTCATCAATTTCCTTGTCGCTACCTTTTTCATAAGCACCTATATTAATTAAGTCGCGATTACGCATATAGGTTGAGTATAGTCGCTTAAAGGTTTTCACGTTTAGCAAATGCTCAGGCTGCGAAATTTGCGTAATGGCACGACTAACCGATTGCTCTACATCAATAGCAGGATAGTGGCCTTCATCGGCCAAGTCTCGTGTCAGCACGACATGCCCATCGAGAATAGCTCGTGCGGCATCAGCTATCGGATCTTGTTGATCATCGCCTTCCGCTAGTACCGTGTAAAACGCAGTAATTGAACCAGCGCCTTTTTCAGCATTACCGGCTCGTTCAACTAGCTGTGGTAATTTCGCAAATACCGACGGTGGATACCCCTTAGTGGCCGGCGGCTCACCAATCGCCAAAGCAATCTCTCGCTGTGCCTGACAAAATCGAGTAAGAGAATCCATAAGCAGCAAGACATCTTTGCCTTGATCTCGAAAGTACTCTGCAATACTGGTCGCGACCATCGCGCCTTGCAAACGCATTAGTGGCGAATTATCGGCTGGAACCGCTACCACAACCGCGCGTTCGCGACCTTTTTCACCAAGAATGTTATCAATAAATTCTTGAACCTCACGTCCCCGTTCGCCAATCAGTCCCACCACAATCACATCAGCAGCAGTAAACCGCGTCATCATGCCCAAGAGAACCGATTTACCGACTCCGCTTCCGGCAAACAATCCCATCCGCTGTCCGCGTCCGACTGTTAATAATGCATTAATAGCTGCGACCCCGACATCCAATGTGGACTCAATCGGGTGTCGTCTTAACGGATTAATCGGCTTGCCTTGCATGGGGTAATGAGACCGAGTATTCAGTGGCGGACCAAAATCTAGCGGGTTACCAAAGCCATCCAACACCCGCCCCAATAACTCATCCCCAACCGCTACGCTCGCTGTTTTACCGGTAGGGATAACACTAGCTCCCGGCCCTAAGCCTTGAATATCACCAATGGGCATCAAATACACTTTGTCATCCGAAAAACCGACGACTTCCGCTGGTTCTTTCGTGCCATGATGGGTCGCTACTAAACAACGCTCACCAATATTGACCTGACAACCAACGGCTTCCAAGGTTAAGCCCACCATACGTGTCAAGCGCCCTTCAACTTGCAACTCTGGCGCGCTTTGCATGCGCTGTTGGCAGGCTTTTAAACTGGTTAGATGATTAAATTGCAAAGGCTTATGCGATGTCATCGCTTTCCCCTTCGCCGGAACGCTCACGCAAATCGCCAAACAAGTGTCCAAATAGCTCGGCGATGCGTTTCTCTAGCGTAGCGTCAACTCGCGAACTATCCGTTGTAATTAAGCATCCGCCACGGGTGACGGAAGGATCGTCGGCAATCATCCAGCTATTCGATTCTTGCTGGTTGATTGAAAATATTTCTCGCACAATTTTGGCATCATCAGGATGCAGCTGAACCATTACTTGACGTCGATAACTGGGTAATAACTTAATGCTCTCACGAATCACGGCAATAATTTGTTGTGGCTCTAGCTGTAATTCACGACGAATAATATGGCGACTCGCCATCATCGCAAGTTCAGCAATTTCATCACCCAGCGCTTCTTCTTGCTGCTTAAATGGTGTAGACATTTGACTCATTAAATTATCAAATGCTTTGGCTAACTGTTGGTATTCTTGCTGAGCTTTCTGTTGGCCTTCTTGATAACCTTGTTCAAACCCTTCTTGGTGGGCAGCATCACGTATGGCGGCAATTTCTTGCGCTGTCGGTAATTTGGGCGCTTCATCTTCCACTTTACCCGGCTTGCGGCGCGCTCCATCAAACGATGGCAACTCCCAACGTTCGGAACTATCCACGGCATCGCTGTCGATAATTTCTAATGCTTCTTCTGAAGGCTGTGGTTTACTCACCGATTGATTCTCTAATTAAATAATACTGTTGAAAAGCACGCTGGCTAAATCATATCTTCGCCAACACCACCCAAGACAATCTCACCAGCATCGGCCATACGGCGGGCAACCGATAAGATCTCTTTTTGAGCATTCTCTACTTCACTTACTTTAACCGGCCCCATCGCTTCTAAATCGTCTTTCATAAGTTCTGCTGCGCGTTTCGACATGTTATTAAATACTTTCTCTTTAATACCTTCATCGGCACCTTTTAACGCCAATACCAAAGTATCGGTTGAGATTTCACGCAGCAGAGATTGAATACCGCGATCATCAACATCAACCAAATTATCGAAGACAAACATCATATCTTGAATTTGTTGCCCTAAATCGTCATCGACTTCTTTAATATTCTCAATCAGCAAGCTCTCAACACTGGTGTCCAAAAAGTTCATAATGTCGGCCACTTTTTTAACCCCACCAATTTGTGCCGCTTTCGATGAAGTGCTACCGGAAAACTGTTTTTCCATAATGGTATTGAGCTCTTGCAATGCACTGGGCTGCACCGACTCGAGAGCGGAAATTCGTAGCGCCAAATCGAGTCGCACTTTCTCTGGAAATAACGCCATAATTTCAGCGCTTTGGTCGGGATCTAAATATGACAATACAATCGATTGAATTTGCGGATGTTCGTAACGAATAATATCCGCAACGGCCCTTGGATCCATCCACTTTAACGTATCCAGCCCCTTAGTATTAGCTCCCAATAAAATACGATCAATTAATGCATCCGCTTTATCGTCGCCAAGCGCAGACTTTAAAGTGTTCTTAATATATTCTTCAGTGCCGATCCCTATTCCAGTTTGATCCTCAACTTTTTCTAAAAACTCATCAAGTACACCTTCAACCGATTCTTTTTCGACATTTTTTAAAGATGCCATCGCCAAACCAATTTTTTGCACTTCCTTAGGCCCCATATGTTTGAGTACCTGCGCTGCATTTTCTTCGCCCAATGAAAGCAATAGTACAGCGGCCTTTTCAGTGCCGTTATACTTGGCTTTTTCTTTTTTCTTTTCTTCAGGTTTAGCCTGAGCTTCTTCACTCATCTTCTTCTACCCAATTTCTAACAAGTTGCGCGACCATTGTTGGATCATTACCCGCAATCGCTTTCGCCTTCTCACTTTTCGGCGAGCCAGCCAAGCTTGGGCCTGGTAACTCAAGCGGTGCATCGCCCTCTAAACTTAGAGTGTCGTCTTCTAATCCTAAGGATAGATCATCTTCATCACGCGTGGCTACGGGTACTCTTGGTTGCGTGGTTAGTTTATTCATTATTGGTTTAAGTAAACCAAAGATAAGAAGCAAACCTAATAACAAAGCAGTTACTGGTTTCCAAAGTGCCTCGAACAATGGTTGTTGATAAAACGGTAATGGTGCAGGCTCGGGCAACAGCTCCGGACGTACAAATTGAAAGCTTTCAATTTCAACACGGTCACCGCGGTTGGCATTAAATCCGATCGCTCCACGAATCAAACGGTTGATATCCGCGACTTGCTGTTCATTTCTCGGCACCATGGCTGCCGCATCATTTGGGTCAGAAACATAATCAAGGCCGACCGAAACACTCACTTGTTTCACTTGCCCAACTTGCTGACGAATATGACTGATCGTAGTATCCAAATCATAATTTCGTTCTGCTTCAATACGTTGATTACGATTATTATTGGTTGTGCCTTGCGCTTCATTTTGCGCTTGGGCTTGCTCCGGAATATTAGCCGCTGCCGGCGGTTGGTTTGACAGAGCACCGGGGACACCGGAAGCAGACTTAGCACCTGACGAGTCTTCCAATGTTCGCTCACTGCGAATAGCGGGTTGCTCTGGATTAAATACTTGTTGAGTTTGTTCTTTTTTAGTGAAGTCCATATCGACGTTCACTTGTACCGTAAAGTTACCTTCACCAACAATCGGGATCAGTATTTCTTCTATCTTTGAGCGATAGTCAGCTTGCTGTTCACGAATCAGTTTCATTTCGCGATTAGTTTCGCGCTCTTGATCGCTTTGACTGCCAGAGTGTAATAAGCGCCCAAACTGATCTGTCACGGTTACCTTCGAAGGTTCCAAGTTGGCGACACTACCGGTCACTAAGTCAACTATCGCTCTTACTTGTTCATCATCTAAGGGCTTATTACGATATAAGTTAAGTAAAACCGAAGCACTCGGTTTTCTTCGGTGCTTCAAAAAAGCGGTTTCTTTGGGAATTGCCAGGTGAACTTTGGCCGCTCTTACACCGCTAAAATCCCCGATAGTTTTTGCTAGCGTTAACTCTTTTGTTCTTTGTAATCTTGCCTGCTCCAATCTCTGAGAAACACCAAACCCACTCTCTTTTTCTAATAGTTGCTCATTGCCGGAGTCAACCATTACACCCTGCCCCGCCAGTTCCATTTTTACTCTTTGGTAGCTGTCTTGATCAACTAAAATAAACCCATTGCCATCAATTTTATATTGCACATTGTTCTGATCTAAATAGGATACAACGTCTAACGACGTCGCGGGATCCATTTGCCCTAACGGTCGAAGGTTTGGTTCGCTTCCCCACAACACTAAAAATACACCCAAAGCAACGCTGGCGGCTAACCCTACCATTAAACCTAGTTGCTTAAAAACACCCAAGTTGTTCATCCCGGGCAAAAAGCTTGGCGCCGGAGTTAAGTTTGAAAGTTCTGTTGATGCTTCAGCCACAACCTATCTCCTAACCCTTAAATGGGCATATTCATAATATCTTGGTAGGCGCTAACCACACGATTTCGAACTTGCACGGCAGCCTCAAATGCAACACTCGATTTTTGTGCCGCGATCATAGCTTTAACAAGACTGACTCCACCGTCTCCCGATTCAATAGAACGCGCGGCTTGTGATGCTTGAGATTGATAATTGCTCACCGTATTCAAAGCATCCGTTAAGGCAGAAGTAAACGCTTTGTTTTGATTGTCTGGCGAACTGACAGGACTATTCTGTGCGGCAGCTGATAGTTGGCGCATTTGCGCTAAAATTTGTTGGGGAGTGATTTGCGTCATTATTCAGTCTCCTCTATGCAGGCATTTCATATCCAAGCTCACGCATTTTTGCGAGCTTGTAGCGTAACGTTCTAGGGCTAATACCAAGTTCTTCGGCAACCTTCTTTTTCTTACCATTGAACTGTTTTAGAGCATCCACAATAATCTGAAATTCATGCTGACGAACCCCAGCACCAAGTGATGAACAATCGTCAGCGCTATTGTCCGTTTCAACCGTAGTAAAGTCGTCGCTGTCGATGAGTAAATGTTCAACGGCAATTTCATGCCCACCACTTAAAATAAGCGCTCGTTGAATAACGTTATCCAATTCGCGAACATTTCCTGGCCAGCTGTAAGCGCGTAGTTTTGTTCGTGCAGCCATAGAAATAGTAGGCACGGCCATTTTGTTTTGGCGCGCATATTTATCAATCAAATGTTCGGCCAATGGCATAATATCATTGGCCCGTTTTGCTAACCCTAAGCAAGTCAAAGGAAAGACATTTAGTCGAAAATATAAATCTTCTCGGAAGCGCTTTTCTAGCACTTCAGTTTTAAGGTCGCGATTGGTAGTAGCAATAACTCGGACATTTAAAGCAATGGTTTTGCGGCCACCTAAGCGTTCGACTTCTCGCTCTTGCAATACTCGTAATAACTTAGCTTGTAAACCTAAATCCATTTCAGAAATTTCGTCGAGCAAGATAGTGCCATTCTGAGCCTGCTCAAACTTTCCAGGGCATGACTGATGTGCACCGGTAAAGGCTCCTTTTTCGTAACCAAACAAGGTGGCCTCTAACATATTTTCAGGAATAGCGGCACAGTTAATGGCTACAAAAGGCTGCTCATGGCGCTCAGAATGTTGATGGATAAACTGTGCCATCACTTCTTTTCCTGAACCACTTGGTCCATTAAGCAGTACGGTTGAATCGGTCGCAGCAATTCGCTCGGCAAGCCGATAGAGCTGTTGACTTTTTTCATCCTCTATAATGACATTACTCAAAGCATGACTCGCTTTGTATCGCTCAAGAATTTCCAGTAAGGCTTTCGGTTTAAACGGCTTTTGAATAAACTCATTGGCACCTTGCTGCATAGCATCGACGGCCATTTCAATCGTGCCGTAAGCAGTCATAAAAATAAACGGCGTTGATAGATCTTTTTTGCGAACAAAACTCAAAAACTCTTTACCGTTGCGCTCACCTAAATTTACATCACTCACAACAATATCAGGTGCTGACTCCGACCACTTAACCATCGCTTCGTCGATATCCTTTGCTTGACTAACGTCATAACCTGACATCACTAAAGAATCTTCTATTGCTTCTCTAAGCATGGCATCGTCTTCTAACAACAAAACACGATTATTGCTCATACTTGACACTCCTGTGCTGCTGTTGAGTTACTGGGAACAGACGCCTGAGCAGGAATTTGTATAATCACTTGAGTTCCTTCACCGGGTTTAGAGTCGATATCAATCTGACCGTTATGAGCCTTCACCACACCGTGAACAACGGCTAACCCAAGCCCAGTGCCACCCGCTTTACTGGTGTAAAACGGATCAAATATTTTCTCTACGCGCTGCTCGCTAATTCCACAGCCAAAATCGGTCACCGATATTTTTAATCGACGCGAATTTAAATGAATCGAGCATTTCACAATCGCCTGAGTTTGCTCTTCTGCCTCATAGCTTTGCCGCGCATTTTCAATTAAGTTATTAATAGCGCTAACTAAAGCATCAAGGTTGACTTGAAATACCGCATCATTGGTAATATTGATGCTGAGTTGGAGATCCTCAAAATGACTGACTAAATGACTTTCAATACCTTTGACGAGAGCCTTTCCGCTTAACGGCTTGGTTTCTAACCCGCCGCTTTTGGCAAATTGCAACATATCCGTTACATGGCGCTCTAAATGCTGTAAGCAGTGAATAAGTTTTTGATTAAATCGTTGCCGGTTTTGAGCTGAAACATGCGGCTCAGCACAGTTTTCAGCATAAATGAGCGCTGACGCTAAAGGCGTTCTAACTTGATGAGCAAGAGAAGCCATCATTCGCCCCATGCTCGAAAGACGCTTATCTTGATTAACTTTATCTTGTAACTTACGAGTCTCGGTTAAGTCGGTCAATACGATCAATTGTCCAGGTTCATAGTCGAGCGAACGCGTCTCTATATGAACGCGTCGACCGTCCTTAAGCGAAACTTCATATCCGTCATCGAATCGCGGCGAAAAACTACGCTCTATAATTGAGAGCCAAGTTTCGCCTAACAGAGGCCGTCCCAAAAAATCCACGGCAACTGCATTACAATCTTGCACTCGCCCCGAACCATCAAGTACTACGACACCGGCAGGTAAAATCGCCAATAAATTTTGCAGCCGAGCCGCCATTCGCTCTTTTTCTTCATACTGTGCTTGTTTTTTTCGCACTTCATCAGCGAGTTGTCCAGCCAATGACTCCACTTGACCTTCAAGGTTTTGATATGAATGGACAAAGTTTTCGGACAACCGATTGAATTGCTCAAAGGCGTTTTGCAGCTGATCAATATTCACCGCCGGTTGCGCCGAGCTTTGCTGAGTTGCGTATGAAGTTGCGGTATTTTCTGTCAATGACATGGGTCACCTTTTTGACACTTAAATTCATTCAAAAAGGATATGAGCAAATAGCGTGCCCATTTATACATCATTTAAAAATCAATAGGTTACCTAGGATTTAGTTCGACAATCCGCTTTATTGTCAAAGAATTGGCGTTAATCATTGAAACTTAATTTGAAGAATTAGTGGTGTCTTCTCGTTGAATTTCGTATTTTTTCATTTTCTCAACGAGAGTGGTGCGTCGCATTCCGAGCTGTTGTGCTGCTTGCGCCACGACCCAGTCGTTCTGCTCCAGTGACTTACGAATGTAATCGACTTCCAGTTTCGCCATAAACTCTTTTAGGTTAAGGCCTTCTTCTGGCAGCTTCGCGACAGTTTGGGCAATCTCTGGCTCAGAAACATGAACCATCGTTTCGCTTGCTTGCTTCACCGAATGAGCTAATTCAGGCGTTTGATAAGGTTCGAGTCCATCTAAATACTGGTACTTCTCCGGTAATTCATTGACGTCTACAACACCGTAGGGAAACAAGATACACATGCGCTCAACCAAATTAGCAAGCTCACGTACATTACCCGCCCAATGGTGTCGCATCAGAGATGCCAATGCGTTAGCACTGAAGCGCACTGCATCGCGGCCATGTTTTTCCAGTCGGGTGGTTAATTCATTAATTAATAATGGGATATCATCCGCTCGATCTCTAAGTGCGGGCATTTCGATGGGAAATACATTGAGGCGGTAATAGAGGTCTTCACGAAAATTTCCATTACTCACTTCTTCTTCTAAATGCCGATGCGTTGCGGCAATAATGCGCACATTAGCTTCGATAGTTTTGTTACCACCGACGCGCTCAAAACTTTTCTCTTGCAACACTCGTAATATTTTTACTTGCATCGCAAGCGGCATATCGCCTATCTCGTCGAGAAAAAGCGTACCGCCTTCAGCCATTTCAAAACGGCCTTGGCGCGCAGACAATGCTCCGGTAAACGCCCCTTTCTCGTGCCCAAACAACTCCGACTCTAACAAATCCGCTGGAATAGCACCGCAATTAACCGGAATAAATGGTTTATCTGTGCGATCAGAGAGAAAATGAATGTTGCGCGCGGCAACCTCTTTGCCAGTACCCGATTCTCCCAATATCAAAACATTGGCATCACTGGAAGCGACTTGAGAAATTAACTTGCGTACATTTTGCACCGCTTCACTGGCGCCAATCATACTGCGGAATAACTCTAATGGCTTTGGGCCTTGCTCTAAAATATGTTGATTACCACGACACTCTTGGCAGGCATGCAGAACTTCTAATAAATCATTGTACTTTGGGGGTGAATCGATGCGGCCGACCACTTGAAATGCGAGGTCATCGGGGATCTGTCCTGAAAATGATTGTTCTCCGATTAACAAAATGGGTAATTGACGCGACAAGGCTTGCAGCTCAGCCAAAATATTTTCAAAACTAGGGTAAGCTTCGACTTTGCCAACGGCAACCGCCAAATATTCATTTGGATTGGTTAGCACGTTTTGCCACTCACCACTGCTAGTGGTTTCACTTTGTTCGCCAATAAAATCAAGAACCACCTTGATATCATGCGAACGCTTAGCGTCGTCATCAATGATTAAGACTTTCAACTCCGCAAACACGGCTGTCCCCACAAGAAAAGAAATGCTTATAATATAATAAGATATGATAATTAATAGTCAGGCAAAAGTAATCTGTCAATTTTTTGTCGATCAAAAAAGGAGGCTTATCGCCTCCTTGGATGTTTCTTGATCAGGTTTAACTTTTTTTGTTTGAATCTTGAGCAATTACTTGCGGTTTATTAACCCCATCAATTTGAATATCAAACGACTTCACGTCCGACAGCTGATTCGCCCGCTCAAGCTCTTGTTGGGTTCGAAGATCAAACTCGGCGACTTCCTCGCGAATATGCTCTCCCATAAAAGGCGCCAGCGCTTTTTTTAGAATAATCAGGTTGTCACCATTATCATATTTACGCCAGCGCTCGACGGCAGAAGTGTAAATGCCTTTGCGAACCTGCTGTACACTGGCCGTTTTCACTCGACGCTTGGACTTGTAAAACGAGAGGTATTCATCGTTCCATTCTAAGTCACAAAACTCAAACATCTTAGGCGCTTCTTCATTAATGTTTTCCACAAAATGCTCGTAACTCACATTATAAATTTTATCCGGGAACTCTTTATTATAGTGCGCCATGATTTGTCGAAACGATTGATAGTAAGCACCAAGATCACCAAGGTTGTAACAATAGTTATGACCATTAGCAAAGTGTTGACGGAATAAAGAGATACAAGCATCCATGGGGTTTTTATACAAATGAATGATCCGAGCATTGGGAAACAAAGTAAGAATAATGCCAATATTCATAAAGTTACCTGGCATTTTATCTACAAAGGTTGTCGCCCCATTGGTTAAATACTGCGCGGTATTTTCTTTGTAGTAACGAACTTGCGATTTGATAAACGATTTAGACACATCTAAAAACTGCTGCGGATAAAGCTTGTCGTCATTTAGCGCCGCCATTTTTAATGCAATATCACTAATAAGAGTCAGCTCACCAGCCGGATTGACCTCAGGATGAGCACCCAATAAAGATTCCGTCACGGTGGTACCACTACGCGGCAGTCCGAGTACAAAAATAGGACGAAACTCTTCATCGGCCACTTCTTGAAAGCGCGCAATGTTATCTTTAGTAAAGACTTCAGTAATTCGTTTTGCAGACTGCTTATTTTGCTTGCGACTAAAAGAAATGCGTTTGCGTTTTTGATCATTGGCCCGTTTAAACGCTTCAAACGCTTCATCGTAACGATCCAATTTCTCAAGCCCAAACCCTAATGCAAACTCATATTTAACCTTATGGTGATCATTATTACATTGCTCGATATCTTTCTTGAGCATTTCAATATCGTTTTCGTCAGGCTTGATATGGGTCGACTGCATTATCGAAGTGTGCGCACTAAAACGTAATCCAAGCGGGCTATACTCTTCGCGATCTGGGAAAAAAATTACGGACTTGTAATCGGCATAGGCTTTTTCAAGCTGCCCGGTTTCTGTGTAGAGTCGGGCCCGTTTACTTAAAGCTAGAGTATTGGTCATATCGAGTTCCAATACCGCGGTATAAAACGCCTCTGCTTCTTCTGTACGTTCCATATCTGCAGCTAGCTGGCCAGCATTAAGCAAGACTTTTAAATAAGATCGGGGATGAATGTAGTCGGGATTAAAAGCCAACATCGCTTTCTCGTAATAAGAAAACGACATTTCAGGGTTATTCTCATGCTGGTAAATAAGAGCCATCATTTGTAAACAGTCAAAATTTTCTGGCTCTAACTTGAGCGCAACATTCAGCTTCTTTTTTGCTTTACTCAGCTCAGCCTCATTCATCAAAGCAGCCGCTTTTTTCATCAACTTAACGACTTTCTCATGTTGCTTGCTTTGATTTTTTTCCACTAAAGTCAACTTGGCAGTGGATTTCTGTGGAATCTTACTGGTCGCCTGTTTGCCGCTCATATTTAAAAACTCCCCTTCACAGTCTTGCTAATACCCCTTTATATCGGCGGTTAAAAGTGTGAGTTTAGGTTTTAACGAAAAAAGGGGTCTTGCGACCCCTTGTCTGTACGTCCGAGGGTCAGTATTCAATCGTTCTCAGCAATTAAATCCTCTCCTCTTTATTATTGAGGTTTACCTTTAATGATTGTTCTCAGCAATAACTAAAGTTACCCTCTTTTTCTCGAGAAATTGCCTTGCCTTTTTAAGCGGAGACCTATCATGGGCTTTAGGTTAAACACTTAAAAATTTAAGACACACAGACTTTAGCAACCGGCGTGCCAAAAACGATACAACCGCAACAACGAATATATTTTATCTATTAATTCAATAAGTTAGAGCCCCTGTAAAGGCTATCAAGTGAGCAAAATGAGCGTTTAGCGTCCCTGCCCTGCCCGCCTCTTGAATACCAAAATCGAAAATATTTGCCGCTTACGCTAAGTCAGACTGCAAATATTTGCCGCTTTTTTAAAATTTTTTTTAAAGTCGGAAAATTGACCGCCGATACCCCTTTTGAATCGGGCAAGTTCTCAGTTGTCCTTTCGAAGCTTAAGTTTCTCAGACTGGCTTTACTCGAAGTAGCAAACGACAACAGTCTTTCATTTGCCACTTCGAACATTGTTCTCCTGGTCTTCCAGGGTTATCCAAAGTTTGCAACATACATGGGCGGTTGCACTGAAAAGTGTGAGGTGTATGTTATGGGTAATGTAATTGCCACTAATATTCCATCGTTGAATGCGCAACGAAACTTGTTCGGCACGAACAGCGCATTACAAACGTCGTTCCAACGATTGTCTTCGGGCTTTCGTATTAACTCCGCGAAAGATGATGCAGCGGGTCTTCAAATTGCCAACCGACTAACGTCGCAAATTGGCGGTATCAACGCCGCAGTGCGCAATGCCAATGACGGTATCTCGCTGTCGCAAACCGCTGAGGGTGCTCTCGCCGAGGCGACCACCATCTTACAACGGATTCGTGATCTAGCAGTCCAATCAGCCAATGGCTCCAACGGTGCGTCAGAACGTCAAGCCCTGCAACAAGAAGTTAGCCAGCTGCAAGCTGAGCTCAACCGAATTGCCGACACGACGACTTTTGGCGGTAAGAAAATCTTAGACGGTACATTCGGAAGCCAAGCTTTCCAAGTCGGCTCCAACGCCAATGAAACCGTCTCCGTCAGCATTGGTTCAGCACGCGGATCAGAGCTTGGATTGAATAAATTAACCGTTCAAGCCAACTCAGTGACAACGGGCTCTGCCGCAGCAGCCGGATCGGGCTTAGGCGCAATTACGGTCGGTGGTGCGTTTTCAACAGCAACCACTGCTGGCGACGGTTCGCAGTTCAAGCGTACCGGCGGACTCGGCGTCACCGCGGCTATTACCGCTACCGGAACCGCAGCTTTTGCTGTAAACGGTGGCTTAGGCCGCGCGGAGATCACCATTGCTTTCACCAGTAACACCGGAGACGATGACCTTGATGTTGAGTTATCTGCGAAGGATATTGCTGCAGCTATCAATCGTAAAAGTTCACAAAGCGGTGTAACGGCTGATGCTAGAACAGTGCTACAAATCGGTGGCGCAGATCCCGCTGGTGGTGGCGAAGTGTTACTGGCTCGTGGAACCTACTCCTTTAGACTGTTCAGCGCCAACGGTGTCGGTGTTGATGTGGCGGCAACGGTAAACGATCCCTATGATCTGTCTAACCTTGCTAATGCAATCAATCAAACGACTGGCGAAACCGGCGTCATTGCGATTGCAGACGGCCCTGCACTCACCATCATCAATGAAAATGGTGACAATATCGCGATGGGTAACTTTACCTTTGCCGGTCAAAACACCGCAGTCACCAGTGCTCAATTTGATGTCAAACTGATGAACTTTAACGCAACACGGACAATTGCCCAAGCGGCTTCATTTACCGCTAATGGCACACCGAATGCGTTGCAAGTGTCGGGGCAAATTCAGCTCAATGGTGGCTCCAGTGGTTTTGCAGTGTCGAATGCTAATCTTGCCGGCCACAACACTACCAACGATGCGTCGACACTCGACTCGGTGGTTGCGTTAAGCATTTCCACAGCGGGCGGTGCACAATCAGCCATCAAAGTAGTGGATGGCGCGATTATCGCGATCGACTCTCTGCGTGCGAGTCTCGGTTCGGTACAAAACCGTCTCGAGTCGACTATCTCGAACTTGCAGAATATTTCTGAGAATGCTGCCGCGGCTCGTTCTCGAATCAAAGACACTGACTATGCACAAGAAACAGCAAATCTAGCAAAAAACCAGGTATTACAGCAGGCAGGTTTATCCATCTTAGCCCAGGCCAACTCCTCCAGTCAGGCGGTGTTGAGCTTGCTGCAAGGATAAGTTGATGTTCGCCGAATACCGGCCCCTTGAAACTGTACGTTGAGGGATTGACTTGGCTCCGGAATGTCCGGAGCCTTTTTTAAAAAATAAAAACCCATGAAAATCATCATGTTATGA
The DNA here is from genome assembly GCA_013373545.1 of Gammaproteobacteria bacterium. GTDB lineage: Bacteria > Pseudomonadota > Gammaproteobacteria > Enterobacterales > Kangiellaceae > Pleionea. The sequence continues at coordinate 13,082 of JABXHQ010000037.1, read as the reverse complement.
TTTTTTTGTGTTCCTGTTTAAAGTCGACACTTTAGCCGCCGATATTTGCTTTGAGACCAGCATGTTCTCAGCATTGTTGGTCGGACTTTAGTTGTTAACACTTTGTAGTTGATCGTTTCTCAGACGATCCGTCAAAGGTAACAGGAGACTTATCATGGGTAGTGTTATTCAAACCAACGTGTCGTCACTCGGCGCGCAACGTAGCCTTTATGGCACCAACAGTGCATTGCAAACTTCTTTCCAACGCCTTTCAACCGGCTTAAGAATTAACAGTGCAAAAGATGATGCCGCAGGTTTACAAATTTCAAACCGTTTAACTTCACAGATAGGAGGTCTTAATCAGGCCGCTCGTAACGCCAACGATGGTATTTCTTTGGCACAAACAGCGGAAGGTGCATTACAAGAATCGACTAACATCTTGCAACGTATTCGTGACCTAGCGGTTCAATCATCAAACGGAACCAACAGTGCTTCCGAGCGTTCTGCGCTGCAAAAAGAAGTCAGCCAATTACAAGCTGAGTTGCAACGTATTGCCGAAACTACGGCTTACGGTGGTCAAAAACTACTGAACGGTTCATTTGGTTCACGCTCCTTACAAGTGGGCGCAAGTTCAAATGAAACCTTATCGGTAAGTATTGGTTCAGCGAAAGCTTCGGATATTGGCTTAAATGCCTTAACCTTAAACGGTATCGCAACTTCTAATGGTACCGGTTCAGCTGGTTCGTCGGCGCAACTCGGTGGCTTTGCAACCTTTGCTGATACAGCAACCACAGGCCTTGACGGATCGCGCTACAAGCGTACTCAGGCTCAAGGTTTAACAGCTGGTATCACAGGAACCGGAACAACTGCATTTGCGATTACCGGTGGTTTAGGCCGCGCGGAAATTACGGTAACTTTCTCAGCCGCTTCTTCCGATGAAGACTTTATCGATGTTGAGTTAGACGCCGGTGACGTAGCAGCAGCAATTAACCGTAAAAGTGCTGACAGCGGTGTAACTGCCGATGCGCGAACCATCGTACAAATTGGCGGTGCAGTGCCAGGTGGTGGTACCAGCAACCTGTTGGAAGAAGGTACCTACTCGTTCCGTTTATACGGTGCAAACAACATCGCAGTTGACGTGTCAGCAGTCGTGAATGACTCCTATGACTTGTCAGGCTTTGCCGATGCCATCAACGCCAAAACCGGTGAAACCGGTATTATTGCGGTTGCCGAAGGTGAGTCTCTCACTCTAATCAACGAAGAAGGTAAAAACATTGCTTTAGGTAACATTCAGTTTGCGGGTAACGCTTCTTCGGTTACTACAGCTGACTTCCAAGTTAAAGTAATGAACTTCTATGGCACCAAAACAGCAGCTGTCGGTGGAACCGTATCGGTGGGTACTGCAACCGGTACAGGCTTTATCTCCAGTGGTCAAATTCAGCTTAACGGCGGCGCCGGCGGTGTCTCAGTCGCTAATGCAACACTGGGTGGTCACTTTACAGCTAACGATGGCTCGAGCTTATCAAGCGCCGTGGGCATCGATATTTCAACCGCTAATGGTGCACAAAAAGCCATCGACATTGTGGATGGTGCGCTAGCGAATATCGACAACACTCGAGCTGGACTGGGTGCGGTGCAAAACCGTCTGTCTTCTACGATTAATAATCTGCAAAACATCTCTGAAAACGCTTCTGCTGCGCGGTCGCGAATTCGAGATACCGATTATGCGTCGGAAACAGCGGCTTTGGCAAAAGCTCAGGTGCTACAACAGGCTGGACTCTCGATATTAGCTCAGGCTAATGCGTCGGGTCAGTCAGTACTTTCGCTTTTACAGTAATTCAGGCTAACGCTTAACGAGGTGACGTAATGAAAGTTGTTGTCCATTGCTTACCCGTTAAGCACCGAGCAGGAGCCAGTCTCCTGCTCAACGGCTAACAGAAGGTGACGATTATGGCGATTAACCCATTATCCGGAAACTTTCAGTCGCTAGGAGCAGCGAGCGGTAAGTCTTTGCCGCCTGAATCCGCTCCAGCAGCCGATAGCTTGAGTAAAAGTGGCGCGGTGAGCCAAAGTCAACCATCGGTTGAGTCTGTCAAACCGCCGAGCGAGACGAAAGCTGGTAACCCAAAGAGCCAACAAGAAACTGAAGTGAATGCTGAAAAGCTACAGCAAAAACTGGATGAGCTGACCCAATCGGCCAGTAACATTCAGCGCAGCTTGCGCTTTCAAGTGGATGAATTCACCGGTGATACGGTTATTAAAGTGTTTGACCGCAGTACCGATGAACTGATTCGACAAATTCCATCAGAAGAAATGTTGACACTTTCCAAGCGACTGAAAGAGCTGAACGAAAGTGAAAGCGAAACCAGCACTGGCATTTTGATTCGCCAGGAAGTGTAAGTGTTAAGGGAGCTTCGGCTCCCTTTTTTATTTAGGCATACTTGTTGCTAATTTTTAAGAAATGACTCAAGGAATTACCAATTGCGTTCAAAATTAATTCGCATTACCGAAATCTAACCAGTGGTCTAGGGGTGATGCGACAGGACGGTCAAAAGCGCATACTTACTCGAAAAAGTGCTCTTTTTAGTGAATTTTATTGAGCAAGGGTTAAAGTCGGCGTTTTAATTTCCGATACAGATACAAGACAGTTAAGACGAGATTATTATGGGTTCTATATCATTCGGTGGCGTAGGTTCTGGCATCGATGTCAACAGTATTATCGATGCGATTGTCGGCGCGGAAGCCACGCCAAAACAAGCCGCATTCGCGCGTCGCGAAACCGATATTCAGCTCACTCTATCGGGTCTTGGCAATTTGCGCTCAGCGCTTTCTGAAGTGCGCAGCAATTTGTTTGCGTTGTCATTGCCGAGTGCATTCAATAACAAGACAGCAGCGCTGGATACATCTGACTTTATCAGCGTTAGCGGTGGTACTTCGGCGCAACCGGGTAAATACGACATTGAAGTAGAGTCACTGGCTCAAGGCAGTGAATCGACTTCCGGTATTTTTACCAGTGGCGGCTCGACAACATTTGCGGCCGGCACACTGACTTTTAGCGCCGGTGGCAAAACTTTTGATGTTGTAGTTGAAGCTAGCGATACACTAGAAGACATCCAAGCAAAAATTAATGACGACGAATCAAACTTCGGCGTAACCGCTTCTGTGTTAAACAATGTCAGTGACGGTGTTGATACGGGTAGTGTATTAAAGCTGACTTCAAATGTAACAGGTCTTGGAAATGATCTGACAGTCACCAACGATAATGCTGCATTGGATGATATTTCCACAAACCTCACCGTCGACGAAAATGCATCGAGTGCTTCAATTAAGGTTGATGGCTACCAATCGGTGGGCGATTCCAATGAGTTCACCGATATTATCGAAGGCGTCACCATTACCGCGGGCGTTGTGAATGACCCAGGTGAAACAACGACGCTAACCATCAAACAAGATACCGAGAGTGTCAAATCAAAAATTGCTAACTTAGTTGCCGCATTCAATAGCCTCGTGGCGACTCTACAGGGCTTAAGTTCGACTGATGAGAATGCGCCGGGGCCTTTAGTTGGCGACGCAACCGTGCGTTCCGTCGAATCACAAGTTCGCAATGCTTTAGTAAACCCGGTGAGTGGCATCAACTCTGACTTTGATAGCTTAACTTCTCTCGGCATTACCACGGCTCGTGATGGCAGTTTAAACTTCTCGACTTCGCGCCTTGACGATGCAATTGATGAATCATTTAACTCTTTTGAAGAGCTGTTTACCTCTGATGATGGTATTGCCAACCGCCTGCTGGAAATTGTCGATTCTTTTGCCGGCACTACGGGTGTCATTGCACAACGAGAAGAATCACTTAATAATCAGATAGATCGAATTAATGACGATCGAGAGGCTTTGTCACTGCGTATTGAAAAACTGACGATTCGATTGCAAAGTCAATTTGGCGCAATGGACGCATTGGTCGCTCAATACAACAATACCAGTAGCTTTTTAGCCACACAGCTTGCCAACTTACCTGGATTCTCTTCTGGTAAAAACTCTAAAGACGATTAATAGGATTTAAAACTATGGGCGTAACAGGTGCATTAGCATACAAAAAATTGGGTACTGCGACCGATGTTGAGACGGCATCGCCGCACCGGCTGATCCAAATGCTACTCGAAGGCGCTATTGAGAAAGTCAATCGCAGCAAATATTTTATCAATAAAAATATGGTGGCCGAAAAAGGCGAGCATATTAGTTGGGCAATCTCAATCATTGGTGGACTGCAAGGCAGTCTTGATAAGGAAAAAGGCGGCGAAATTGCCAATACGCTGAATGAATTGTATGACTATTGTACCGCTCAATTGGCTATTGCTAACATTCAAAACTCTACCGATGAACTCGATAAAGTTTTAAATGTTTTGTCTGAAATAAAAGCGGGATGGGACGGCATTAAAGAGCAAGCAGAAGCGACGGTATGATTGACACGACTCAGGCATTATTATCGATACAACAGCTTGGCGAAGCGATCGACCCATTAATTGCTGAGCAAGATTGGTCAGCAGTACAAACATTATCCGATCGTCGCGATAGCTTACTCCAGAAATTCTTTCAAGAGCTCACTGCTGAGACCGCGTTTTCAGAGGTTGGTGATCAACTACTCGCCATTCAACAACAAGTTGACGATCAAGCACAAAAAATTCTGCAACTAAGAGCAAAAGCCACTCAACAAGGTTTGGACCTTCGCTCTTCATTCAAGGCCGCTAAAGCCTATGCCGATCATCGCTGAACAATCGCAAGCGACAGAGGTAGAACTGGCAACCCCTAGTCATATTGATTTTCTTGTTACGTCCATCTTGCAGTTACAACAGCACGAGACAGAACAAGTACCAGAATTACATCCTAAAGTACAAGAAAATTTAACCCAATGGTTGAATGGGTTAATGGAAAACCCAAATGCCCTTATACTCATCAGTCAATCAAGCGGCACACCTAGTGGCTGCTTAATTGGGGAAATTGCATTAAGTGGAGAAGGCATTGTAATGAACCCACTTATCGGTAAAGTTTCAATACTTTGGGTTGAACCCAATTTTCGCACGTCAGGTATCGCAACGCAGCTACTCGATAGTTTTGAAAATGTATTGATTGAAAATGGAATTAATGCCATTGAGTGTCAGCACACCGTCACCAATGATAGCGCCAATCAATTTTGGCAAGCCAAAGGCTTTGCCAAGCTATCGATTACGCGGCGAAAGTCATTAGTTTAAAAAGCGAAAGATACTTAAGTTCTGTACTCGAACAAAGGATGATTGAGCGGCCTCTAAAACAGTCGTCTGCCGCGATAACTCACTGGCCGCTTCGACAATATCGAGATCCTGAAGTTTTGAGAGCGTTTGTTTCTGCGACAAAATGAGCCCGAGGTTGGTTTCGCGTTCTTGATCAATCGAGTTTAACCGTGTTCCGATATCACTGCGTACATTGTCAACAGTGGTCATGTTATTTTCAAAGGAATCATCCATCGCAATCATAACATTTCGAAACTGAGCACGCCCTGCTTCGGTATCAACATAATTATCAATGGCACTAATAACGTTATCGATGGTCGAAAAAATATCTTGCCGCTGAGCAGGACTAACCGTGAACACATCACCATTTAACGGCGTACCCGTTAACTTTACGGAAACCCCAGCGAAACTAATTTCACTGCCATCGGTAAAGGTCCCCGATTGAATCACCGTTGCTGTCGTTGTATTGACGATGTCATAAGTCGTATCACTGGTGAATTGAATTTCATAGGTATCGACGATATTGGCTAGCCCAGTATCGGTCGGTTCGATAATGCCGCTTCCTGTGTTCGCTGCATTCGATCCAGTAATTATTCTTCCATTGCCATTGAAACTATTAATAAAAACATCAAAACCCGAATCAGAAATCGGTACTAATAACCCACTGCTTACGCGCAGACTGCGTTGTCCCTGATCGCCGTTATAAATAATATTTCCTGCAGCGTCCTCGGTGAATGGTTTGGTTTGAGTCTGAAAGCCAGAGAAAATGTAATCACCCGACGCACTTCGTGAGTTGGCAATTCCAACTAATTCATCACGACGTTGTTCTAACTCAATCCGGATAGCATTGATATCTTCGGCTTGATAAGCACCATCACCAAGACTAACGAACAACTCCTTAATTCGAAAATTAATCGTAGTAACACTGGAGAGTAACGACTCTTCTAATTCATTACTCGACTGGGCCAAATCTGCATTACGATTATATTGCTCTAACAATGCAATATCAGTGTCTAGGTTAAGCACACTGGTGGCTGCAACAGGATCATCAGCTGGCGTTAAAAATCGCTTTTGCGTGGCCATTCTTAACTGCAGATCGGCAAGTTCAGCCTGTCGATTGAGGATCTCTCGCAGTCCTGACATATTAAGCTGATTAGTTGATATACGCATAGCCGTTACCGCGTTGAGTCAATAATGGTTTGAAAAATCGTGCGCGCGACCTGAATAATTTGCGCCGACGCTTGATACGCTTGCTCAAACTTAATTAATTTAGCCGCTTCTTCATCTAAGTTAACCCCAGAAATTGATTCACGTCGAGCTCGAGTTTGATTGACTAAACTGTCTGCAGCCGCTCGATTAATTTGAGCTTCTTGGGTACGAGTTCCCACATCACTGACTAATCGAGCAAATGCTTGCTGATAGTTTGAACTGCTATTGTCCATGGTATTTTGTTGCTGTAAATCAGCCATCAACAACATATTCCGATTATCACCAAAACCATTTAAATTATAACTCACATCGACAGTATCGCCGGTTTGCGGCTGTCCATTGACGGTAATTTCATAGCCGTAATTTAATCCCGCTAAAGCCATCATATTATTATCTTGATTAGGAACAAATCCAGCCACGGGACCAGTTATCACTGCGTTCGTGTTAGCATCGAGAACATTAAATGTGGTCGCTGAAGTAAACTCAAAAATCAGTGGAGGATCAAGGTTTTGTGGCACATTAGTAAACTGCGCGGTTGTCGTATCAGTCACCGAAACGCCCGTTACCACGGTTGACCCAAGATTTGCGACATTAGCTTCTGCTTTCACTGGAGATGCAGCCGCAATCTGATTGGGATTAGTTAACGCCACGTTCATATCAAGTGAGCCATTGCGCGTTGGCAAAATAGCAAATCGATCACCATTAACGGCTGCGCCACTATCAACAATAATGCTAAAACCTTCTGATGCAACGGCTATTGTTGCCGGTGTCGCGCCAGGAGGCGGAAAAGTTAGTACTGTTTGATTATTACTGGTATTGGTTAAAACGTAATTACCGCCTTGAAAACGCAACTCATAGTTAGCATCCGAAAGCGCATTAACATCGTCAATTTGAACTTGAATCGATGCGTTGCCAGTATTATTTGAGTCACTGATCGCTCGTTGCCCCATCACCGTTACATCGTTTATATCGGTAAACATCAAACTACCCAATTGATTGTTCAAATCAATACCCAGTTGTTGTTGCTGGTTTAGGGTATCCGTCATGGCCAGTGCGACTCGTCCAATAACATTATAAGCAGGCTCGATAATCTCGTCTCGAACCCTTAAATAGCCACCCAATTTACCGCCGGAAATGGAGTCTGAAATTGGTACCGTACCGACACCACTGGAAATATAAACTTCGTAATTTCTAGGATCATTGGTTTTCGGTTGCGCGACAATAGTATTAGAGGTAGCCCCAATCACCAAAGCTTGGCCACTACCCACGAAAACACTGATGGTACCATCATCTTGATTAATTGTTTTAATATCAACCAACTCAGCCAACTCGTTAATATAGCGATCGCGCTGATCTAACAAGTCATTAGGATCACCTAAGCCACCACCGGTGGCAGCGGCAATCTTCACATTTAGATCGGCAATACTTTTCCCCAAAGCGGTAATCTCTTCCGCTGACGATTCAATGCCGACATTGATGGAGCGGGTTTGTGCATCGAGTTGTTTGTACAATGTTTCAAAACGCCCGGCTAACAAATTAGCTTGACTCAACAGAACCTGCCGCGCAGAACTTGACGATGGGTTATCCGCAACGGTTTGAACCGCAGCAAAAAAAGCTTGGATACCTTCAGTTAAACTGGTTGAGCTATCAGCAACCAAATTGTCCACACGCGAGGCTTGTTCTAAATACACATCGAGTTCGCTTAATGACGCTAAATTCGCCTGTAATTCAAGCGCAGTGGATACGTCGAAGATGCGTTTAATAGCATCTAGCTCGGAACCGGAGCCGATATAATTGCCACCTAAAAACTGCGGTGTACGTGTATCGATTTGCGTAACTTGACGGCTGTAGCCTTCAGTATTCGCGTTGGCAATATTATGCGAAACAGTATTAATGGCGGCTTGGGTTGATAACAGACCCGACACGCCAACATCTAAAAAGTTACCCGACATAATTTACATTTCCTATGCAGGTGATAAGTTAGATAAACAATGCAAACTACATGCCTATTAATCTGTTAATTGAAACAAAGACTCGCGGATAAAAATACCATGGATCTTATCGGCATACTGAGGGTCAGTTGCGTAACCGCCTTGTTGAATGTGGTTAAGGTAACTTTTCGGATCATGACTCTGATTAACCGCTTCTTGATATCGTGGATTACCGGTTATAAGGTCAACATAGTCAGCGAAGCTTTGCTCAAGGTTGGTATACGAGCGAAACTTTTGCATGACTTTTTGTGGAATACCATTTTCAAACTCAATAGTGGAGGAGCGCACGCTATCCCCTTGCCAACTCGAAGTCGCTTTAATGCCAAATAAATTATTGGACTCGTTTCCAGCTTCGGTTCGACTCATAAACTTGCCCCACCCTGTTTCTAAGGCGGCTTGAGCAATCAACACACCTGGATGTACGCCAATTTTTTCAGCCGCTTGAATCGCGTAAGGCTTGATCGATTCGATAAACGCTTGTTTATTTGAGCGATTGAGCTTTGCTTCCGTTTGAGAAGGTGCAGTATTCGTTGTCTGGTTTATCTCGGGTGAAGCTCGGCGCAATGAATCAACCGTTGCAGCCGGTCCAAAATTTACATTTAGATTAATTTGACTCGCAAACGGCGCAAACTGTGAAGCGTTATTATCGTTCACCGGCGTTGCTGCGCTAGACTTACTGGAGTTTACCGAGCGTTGCGGTAAACTGGCTGGCTCGCTTATTTTATCAGCTTTCTCGGCAGCATCTTGCGGTAAGCTTTGAGCAAGCTGACGAAATAAAATGTCTCCAATTCCAAACTTACTCGAACGAGACAATTCCAAAGCGAGTTGCTGGTCGTGCATTTCATTGTAAAAACTCACATCATTACTCGTCAGCGCATGCTCACCACCGAGCACTTCGTTCGCTGAACGCATATTCTTGAGCATCAAATTTAAAAAGTAAGCTTCGAACTCTTTGACCGCTGCACGCAATGTTTCGCGTTGATCGGTTTTGGCAGAATCGCGATATTGATTGAGGCTATCGAGATCGAAATAATTAGCCGACTTAGTTTCCATCAACGACTCCTAGATGACAACCAATTCACCTTGGATGGCTCCAGCCTGCTTAAGCGCCTCGAGGATTGCCATTAAATCACCAGGAGCCGCCCCTACCGCATTTACGGCTCGCACTAACTCATCTAATGAAACGCCTGGATTAAACCGAAACATTTTCGCTTCTTGCTGGGTTAAATCAACTTGCGACTGCTCGGTAACTTCAGTTTGACCACCAGCAAAAGCATTTGGCTGACTCACTTGTTGGTTTTCATTGATCGACACTACTAGTGATCCGTGAGCAACCGCCGCTTCTTTTAAGCGCACATTTTTGCCAACCACGATAGTGCCAGTTCTTGAATTAATGATAATTTTTGATTGAGCATCAGCCGGTGTCACTTCAACATTTTCCAGCGCTGATAAAAAGGCAACACGATGGGATGGATCACGCGGCGCACTTACTTGAATTGAAGCCGCATCGAGTGGCTTGGCGGTGTTAGGCCCAACAAAATCGTTAATTGACTTAGCTAAACGACGCGCTGTGGTGAAGTCGGGATTATTTAAGTTAAATACAAAATGATCGCCTTCTGCAAAACTGTTGGCGACTAATCTTTCGACAGTAGCACCATTAGGAATGCGCCCAGCGGTTGGAATATTCACCGTAACCTTCGAACCGTCTTTACCTTCTGCGCCAAATCCACCCACCACTAAATTCCCTTGCGCAAGTGCATAAATTTGACCATCAACCGCTTTTAACGGCGTTAATAGCAGTGCACCACCACGCAGGCTTTTAGCATTACCCAAACTAGATACCGTAATATCAATGTTTTGTCCTGGCTTAGCAAATGGGGGTAATTCAGCATGAACGGCAACAGCGGCAACATTTTTCAGCTTTGGAGTGAGACCTTGCGGCAAAGTTATGCCGAATCGACTCAACATGGTTTTGAATGCTTGCGCGGTATAAGCGGTTTGCTCGCCGGTTCCATCGAGACCTACCACTAAGCCATACCCTACCAAGTGATTGCTTCTAACCCCTTGAATCGACGCGATATCTTTAATTCTTTCGGCACTGGCGGCGGTCGAAATTAAGATACTTAGGAGCATGGCAATGTAAGTGATTAGTTTCATAATGATTCTCGATTTATTAAAACGGCCACCAACTACTATTAAAGAATCGTGCCAACCAACCTTGGGTATTCGAGTCGGCCAACGCTCCTTTACCTGAATACTGTATTCGGGCGTTAGCTAAACGTGACGATAGCGCAGTATTTTCCGCAGTAATATCTTGCGGGCGTAAAATTCCAGAAACTCGGATGAACTCATCACCTTGATTAAGGGTTATCCATTTTTCTCCACGCACGACCAAATTCCCATTCGGTAACACACTTTGTACGGTTACCGAAATCGTGCCATTGAGCTTATTGCTTTGCTTAGACTCCGACTCACCACGGAACTCGTTTTCCATACCAATTTCCGATTCAAAACTGGCTTGACCTGAATTAAACACATAATTTCGGCCAGCAATCAGAGGGTTGTCGACACTTACATCGCTTTCTTTTTTAGTTTTGGTATCGGCTTTTTTAGTTGCGTCGGTCACTTCCGTCAATTCAATAGTAATAATATCGCCCACTTGGTTGGCTTTCTTGTCCTCATATAACAGCATTTCGTTACTGGTCGAGAATAACGAACCGCCTGACAGTTGCTGCTTAGCAGGCTGTTCAGGAACTTTTGGCGCAAAGTAAGGATCATCAGGAGCCGGAGGCACAAAAGACTGGCAAGCGGTCAACAACCAACTAGCAGAACCGATGAGCAAAAAGCGTGAAGTCAACATTAGCCAATACCTCTTAAACTATAACGTTTGGTTTACGTACTGCAGCATTTGATCGACGCCGCTAATAACTTTCGCGTTGATTTCATATGCGCGTTGCGTTTCGATTAAACCAATTAACTCTTCAACCACCGAAACGTTTGATGACTCCAATTGACCGCCGCGTATATTACCCAAACCATTTTCCGATGGATTACCGACAATTGGCGCGCCGCTCGCACCGGTTTCTAAAAATAAATTTTGTCCTATCGGCTGCAAGCCTGCCGTATTTATAAAGTTTGCCGTTTGAATTTGTCCAATATTGACCGGAGCTGCATTGTTTGGCACACGAACCGTAACATTCCCATCCAGTGCTATATCAACACTAAGGGCGTCTTGCGGAACCGTAAGGCCAGGTTGCAAAACATAGCCGGAGCCCGAAGTGACTATTTGTCCGGTGTCATCCAATGCAAAATTACCAGCCCGCGTATAAGCAGTTTGTCCATCTGGCATTAAAATTTGAAAGAATCCAGGCCCCTCAATCGCCATATCCAATTGGTTTTGAGTTAGCTGAAAAGAGCCTTGAGTAAAATCTTTTTGGGTAGCGACAGTCTTAACCCCAGTTCCTAACATTAGCCCTGAAGGCAATTCAGTATTCTGCGAAGACTGGCTGCCAGGAGCGCGTACGGTTTGGTAGAAAAGATCTTCAAAGATCGCTCGACTTTTTTTGTAACCGATAGTACTCGCATTGGCGAGATTGTTTGACGTCACTTGTAAGTCTGTCGACTGTGCGTCCAATCCGGTTTTACTTATCCAAAGTGCCGGGTGCATACCTCACTCCCATTAATTAAATTTGGTTTATGATATTCGTGCAAGTTGTTCTGCCGCCTGATCAGTTTCCTCAGCGGTCTTCATCATCTTGATTTGCATTTCAAATTGACGCGACAAACTAATCATATTGATCATTTCCTCAACCGCATTAACATTGCTTGCCTCGAGTGCTTTGGTCACCATAGTGACCTCTGCATTCGGTGGTTCAATACCGTTATCTTTGCGAGTAAATAAACCTTCAGCATTTTTCATTAGATCGGCATTATTAGGGCTAACCAACTTGATGCGGTCAATTACCAAGTTCTCCGTCGCTGGAGCACCTTGCGGACGAATAGTAATGGTTCCATCATTGCCAATCTCAATTTTGTCAAACGGTGGAATCGCAATTGGTCCACCGTTTCCTAAAATCAAATGACCAGCGCCATTTTGCAGTAACCCATTCGGACTAATCTTTAAGTCGCCACGGCGTGTGTATGACTCAGCACCGTTTTCACCTTGCACAGCAATCCATCCATTCCCTTCTACCGCAACGTCAAAATCGTTTCCGGTTGTCATGATTGAACCACTATCGAAGCGATAGCCAGGACGTTCAGTTAAAGAAAAAACACGACTCGGATGACCATCGCCGAACGCTTGCATGGCTCGAGCTTGGTGTAAGTCAGCACGAAAACCAACCGTATTGGCATTAGCCAAGTTATTCGCTGTTTTCGCTTGTGCGAGCATATTTTCTTTGGCGCCCGACATTGCTAAATAAACCATTTTGTCCATAACTTACACCATCACTCAAAGCTAACTCGTATTAAAAATTACCGAATCTGAATAATCGTCTGTGTGATCTGATTATTCGTTTCAATGGTTCGCGCATTGGCCTGGAAATTACGTTGCGCCGTAATTAAGTTAACTAACTCAGAGGTTAAATCCACATTCGAAGTTTCCAGTGCCCCCGATCGTATTTGTCCGAAACTAGAGGTT
>JABXHQ010000004.1 GCA_013373545.1 Gammaproteobacteria bacterium | reverse complement strand
TGAAACCATTACGTCAACCGATCCTTATTCAGTTAGCTTAGCAATGAACGGAGAGTACTCTCAATTTGTTAACCTAACCGACGCTGATTTGTATCCTGATGGTTGGGATGGGCACACGGTTCCGACCATTACCGATCCGGAAGATGCGGTGATCTATGAAATGCATTTGCGTGACTTTAGTGCTTTCGATAGTTCAGTCAGCGCAAACTATCGTGGTAAATATCTTGCTTTTACTGAAGCGGGTTCCGATGGTGTAAGTCACTTATCAGCATTGCAAGCTGCAGGCTTAACCCACATTCATTTACTTCCCGTGAACGATATTGCTACGATAAATGAATTTTCAAACTTGATTGTTGATATCGACAGTACCATTGGTGATCTTTGTCGAGTTAACCCTGACGCAAACGTGTGTGGTTCGCAAGATGAAAGTGCAACGATCAAAAGTGTTTTAGAAAGTTATTCGCCACTGTCTGAGCAAGCGCAAGCGCTAGTTAATGATATGCGCGGTTACGACTCTTTTAACTGGGGTTATGATCCAAAACACTTTAATGTTCCGGATGGTATTTATGCGACCGAAGCCAGTGGTGTTGCTCGCATTAAAGAATTCCGTGCCATGGTTAAGTCAATCCACGATATGGGTTTACGGTTAGTGACCGACGTTGTTTACAATCATACTAATTCAGCGGGAACTTTTGACAATTCAGTATTTGATAAAGTTGTACCGGGTTACTATCATCGCCGTGATATTTATACGGGTTCGGTTACGCAAGGCACTTGTTGCAACGATACTGAGCTGTATAACACAATGATGGACAAGTTTATGAAAGACTCGTTGTTATTGTGGACACAAGCTTATGGTATTGATGGTTTCCGATTTGACATTATGAGTCATGGTTCGAAAGCACAAATGTTGGCGGCTCGAGACTTAGTACAAACCATCGACCCAGATAATTATTTTTATGGCGAAGGTTGGTATCGCGGTGATGGTTACGACAGCACTGCGGCAAACCAAGAGAATATGGCCGGAACCGAGATTGCTACTTTTAATGATCGATTACGGGATGCGGTTCGTTACGCCGATATGTTTAAGGCTGACGGTAATACAGCAAGCCAAGATATTGTGAAGTTAGGTATGGCCGGACAGTTAGCCGATTATATTCTTCTTGGAAGCAATGGTGTGGCGGCATCGGGAAGTGGATTTAATCCTTCATCTTATGCGCTCGATCCGGCTGATGTGATTAATTACGTTTCAAAACACGATAATGAAACCTTGTGGGATATGTTGCAGTTTCAGCTTCCTTACGCAACGCCACTTGCAGAGCGAGTACGAATTGCCAACATGGCTGCAGCGGTGCCTTTGATGAGCCAGGGGATCCCATTTTTGCAGCTTGGTGGTGACATGTTGCGCTCCAAATCTTTGGATAAAAACTCCTACGACTCGGGTGATTGGTTCAACCAAGTTGACTACACTCAACAAAGCAATAATTGGAACGTAGGTCTTCCTTTAGCGCAAGATAACAGCTATCGCTGGTATGCCGATCCAAACTCTGATGATTTAAGCATCTCTGAACTGGCTGCGAGCGGTAACACAAGACCTTACGCTGCTGATATTCAGTTTGCGAGCACGGTCTTTAAAGAGTTCTTATCGATTCGTCGTGATTCCAAACTGTTTCGCTTGACGACAGCAGAAGATGTGATTGCTCGCGTTGGCTTTCATAATTTAGATCGCAATCAAACTCATGGTGTGATTGTGATGAGTATCGATGATGGTATTGGTCTGACTGATCTCGACCCTAATCACGATGCTATTGTGGTGGTTATGAATGCTACGGCCAATGAGATTCAACACACAGTGGCAACTGCCAGTGGTTTCGAACTTCATCCAACCCAAGTCGCGTCAAGCGATGCGGTTGTGGCGGGTGCAAGTTTTAGCGCTGGTGTCGATGAAGGAACCTTTACCGTTCCTGCGCGCACCATGGCGGTGTTTGTCAAACCACAAATGGGTGCTCAAGGTGAAGGATTGGCAGCGACAGCTACTGCGGGTGCCCCCGATGTTGTTCCTTACGGCGACACGGTTGCCTATATACGCGGTGACATGAATGGGTGGAGTACCGATGATGCGCTTGAGTATGTCGGTGGTGGTATTTATCGCATTGCAATCGATCTTACTGCCGGACAAACTTACAACTTTAAGTTTGCATCCGAAGATTGGTCGACCATTAACTTTGGTGCTGAGTCTGCTGCGACGAACGCAGTGACGGTCGATACCGACAAAACCTTATTCCGTACCAATGACAACCTAGTGATTAATGTCGCGAACAGTGGTAGCTATTTCTTTGAAGTGGATGCAAGTGAACCGGAAGCTCCGGTATTACATGTGCGCAATACCGATGTGTTTGCGGACACGGCAATTTATGTTCGTGGCGGGATTAATGGCTGGGGCACGGCTTCCGAGTTGGTACACATGGGAGAAGGCATTTATAAAGTGATCGTTGATGTCGGGGCTAATACTGGAGCGCAAGAATTTAAAATTGCGTCAGCCGATTGGGCGACAGTGGATATCAGCTACGGCGACGGTAATCCGCAAGTGATTGAGGATGAAGCCAAACTACTGGGGCCAGGTGCTGGATTAAGCAATATGACCATGGACTTTAGCACCAGTGGTGAGTACACCTTTATTCTCGATGCATCGGACCGTGAGCTGCGCTACCTAAGTGTTCATCAAACGCAAATGTATGGCAGTGAAACCATTTATTTGCGTGGGGTTAATACTTGGGATGCGGTCGATGTTTTAGCCTATCAAGGTGATTCGGTTTACGCTATCGATGTTAGCTTGAGCGCCGGTACCTACAATTTTAAGTTTGCCGATGCCAATTGGGGCGCAATCAATTACGGCCTCAACAGCGATGACAAAATCATGCTACTCGGCGAGCCGCGCACTTTGATTTACAATGCCGGCGACATTGAAATTGTTATTCCGGCTGCCGGAACCTATCGCTTTGAAGTGATAGGTCCGAATGATACGCAGCCACAAATGCGTGTAATTGCGCTATAGTCATCACGGTTAGAAAGCCACTGATGTTCAGTGGCTTTTTTAATAGGATCGATTAATTCTCATGAAAATCATTTTGCGCGGCTTACTCGGAGCTCTGTTATTGTTGGTGCTTTCGAGTTGCGCCGCTCCCTCGGTGGCGCCGGTCATTAATTCGGCTTCGCTGGTTCTAACCAATCAGCAACACCAACTAACGATTACTGCGTATCAAAGCGACACTTTGGGTGTGGTGATTCATGAGCGTTCCACAACGCCGTTTCCTTCATTTGCGTTGGCCGAACAAGCACAGTTAGCCAGCTTATCGGTACTTGAACAAACCCCTGATTCGATTACTGTGATGAACGGTAACATCCGTGCACGCATTAACTTAAGCGACTGGCGGATTGACTATTATTCTCAGAAACAGCCATTAACCACTCAATTAAGTTACCAGTTGGATGAGCGCTTACGACAATTTAACTTTTCTTTATCTGCAGAGGAAAAATTAGCCGGGGGAGGTCAACGGGTCCTCGGAATGGATCGTCGCGGCCATCGATTACCTTTGTATAATCGCGCCCATTATGGCTATGGCAATCACTCCGAACAAATGTACTACAGTGTGCCCGCGGTGATGTCCGATCGTCGCTATCTATTAGCGTTTGATAATACGGCAAAAGGTTATCTTGATATCGGTCATAGCCAAACCAAGCAGCTAGAATTTTCGGCTGTGGGTGGACGCGCCGGTTATTTCATTACCAGTGCGCCTTCTTACCCAAAGTTAATATCTGCTTTTACTCAAGTCGTTGGTCGTCAGCCATTACCACCGCGTTGGGCGCTGGGTAATTTTGCTTCACGTTTTGGTTATCGTTCACAAGCGCAAGTAATGGAAACCGTAGCGCTGTATAACCAACATCAGATCCCGCTGGATTCGATTATTTTGGATCTCTACTGGTTTGGTGCTGATATTAAAGGACACATGGGGAATCTGGCTTGGGATAAGCAGAATTTTCCCCAGCCGCAAGCGATGATTGAGCAGTTGCAGCAACAGAACATCAAAACTATCTTGATCACTGAACCCTTTATCTTATCGAGTTCTCAGCGTTGGCAGGAAGCGAGTGAGGCTGGCATTTGTACCCGCGACGCCAGCGGGGCGGTAGAACGATTTAATTTTTATTTTGGTAATACTTGTTTAATCGATATTTTTAATCAGGCCAGTATTGATTGGTTCAGTGCTATTTATGATGATTTAACCGCGCAAGGTATCGCCGGACAATGGGGCGACTTAGGTGAGCCGGAGGTTCATCCCGATGCAACTCAACACTGGTTGTCAGAGTTTAATCGACGAGCGCGCGGAGATGAAATTCATAATGCGTTTGGTCATCAATGGGCGAAAGTAGTTTATCAGCAACAACGTCGCTTTGCCGCGAACAAAAGGCCGTTGATTATGATGCGTTCCGGTTTTCTCGGCACCCAGCGCTACGGCATTATACCTTGGACCGGTGATGTCGCGCGCAACTGGGAGGGCTTGTCTGCTCAAGTTGAACTATCGCTACAAATGAGTTTAATGGGGCTAGCCTATACACACTCCGACTTGGGTGGTTTTGCCGGTGCGAAGACGTTTGATTCGGAGCTTTATCTACGCTGGCTGCAGTATGGCGTGTTCCAACCCGTTTTTCGTCCGCATGCGCAAGATCATATCGCACCGGAGCCGGTCTATCATGATGCAGCGGTGATTGCGCGTGCGCGCGATGCCATTAATTTGCGCTACCAAATGACACCTTACAATTATTCATTGGCTATCGAAAATTCATTAACGGGGATGCCGTTGATGCGACCAGTGTTTTTTGCAGAAGAAAACCGTTTTAATGACCGCAATAGTTATTTTTGGGGGGATGCATTTTGGGTGGTTCCATTAACCGCACCTAAGCTCACCGACGTTGAGCTAAACTTTCCCCCCGGCGTGTGGTTTGATTTTTACAATGACAAACGTTTTCAAGCGGGGGCGCCGGTAAACTATCCCACGCGCGCCGAAGGCATTCCGGTGTTTGTTAAAGCCGGTAGTTTTGTTCCAATGGTGTCAACATTTTCGCGCATGACTGACTATTCTACCGCGAATATGGATATACATTATTTTGCCGATTCAACAGTCACAGAGTCAACTTATCTCTGGTTCAATGACGATGGTGAATCGGCGAACTCTCTCGCGGACAAAAATTATCAAGCGCTGCAGTTTAGTTTTTTAGCTGCGGCTGAAAAGTGGCAGATTAAACTTACGGATAATAGTCCGCGAGCTTACCCATCTGACCTAAAACAACTGAACTTTATTTTGCATGGCGTCACGCAACGGCCAAGTGCTGTGGCTTACCCAGCGGGCGCTTTGGCATTTCAATATGATGCCACCAATCAGCAACTAAAGTTTACGCTGCCTATATCAATCGATTCTAGTCTCATCACGATTCATTTTCGCTCATCAACCGCTGTAACGCCGACGAGTGAGGCGCCATAATGGTTAACTGAGTGGTTACATGTGTTGTGTTCATAGTTGTTAAATACCGGTGCTAACTATATTGACTAAGCATCAGTGCCGCTGGAGCGCCGGCAGTGCGGCGAAAAAGGGATTATCATGAAACGAATTATCAACCCCAACGCGTGTGCTTTAACCTTGTTGCTTGGGTTTCTCCTGAGTGGTTGCCAGTCATCTGAATCGGAGCAAAGTAATCGCTCCAAAGTATCCGCAACGCGGTTAACCGAATTAACCTCTCTAACCACGGCTCGTGATAACGCTGCGCGCATGGGAAAGCCGGTTATCTACCAAGTTTTTACTCGGCTGTATGGTAATCAGCAAGCGCCAACACAAGCTTGGGGAACCATTGAACAAAACGGCGTGGGGAAATTCAATGATTTTACCCGCGCAGATTTATTGGCGATTCGTGAATTGGGGGTTACCCATATTTGGTACACTGGGGTGTTGCATCATGCTGTCATCAATGATTACCCAGAAATTAATCTCACTGCAGACGACCCCGATGTGGTGAAAGGACGCGCTGGCTCTCCTTACGCGATTAAGGATTATTATAATGTGAATCCAGATTTGGCCACTGATCCGTCGCAACGGATGGAAGAGTTTGTCGCATTGATTGAGCGAACGCATGCCGCCGGCCTAAAAGTGATGATTGATATTGTGCCCAACCATGTGGCTCGCAACTATCACTCAACATCGAAGCCAGTAGGACATCGTGATTTTGGTGCTGATGATAATACGGCAGTGGCATATCATCGCGATAATGATTTTTACTATATCCCGCAGCAAGCATTTCAAGTTCCCAATAAAGACGCAAAGTATCAGCCACTAGGTGGGCATGCACATCCATTGGCGGACGGAAAATTTGCTGAGTATCCGGCAAAGTGGACTGGGAATGGCAGTCGTTTGGCCCAGCCGGATCAAAATGATTGGTATGAAACAGTTAAAATAAATTATGGGATCAGGCCCGACGGTACTAAAGATTTCGTAACGTTACCACCTAAGTACGCCACACTTGATACCCTGCAGCACTACCAATTTTGGCAGCAGCAAAAGGTACCGGCTGCTTGGCTCAAATTTCGTCAGATCACGGAGTTTTGGTTAAGCAAAGGGGTTGACGGGTTTCGATTTGATGTTGCTGAGTTAGTGCCAGTTGAATTTTGGAGCTACCTCAATAGTCATATTAAGCAAATTAATCCCGAGGCACTGTTATTAGCCGAAATCTATCAACCTTCGCTATATCGCGATTTCATTCACTTGGGCAAAATGGACTACTTATACGACAAGGTTGATTTCTACGACACGATGAAAGCGGTTATGCAAAACCGCGCGGCGGCATCGGATTTAATTACGATCCAGAAACGTTATCAAGATATTCGCGGTCATTTACTGCATTTTTTAGAGAACCATGATGAACAGCGTATTGCCAGTCCTGAATTTGCCGGCGATGCTACGATTGCGAAACCTGCGATGGTCGTATCTGCCACCATTAGCGAGTCACCGACGTTAATTTATTTTGCGCAGGAACTGGGAGAGCCGGCCAGTGATGATCCGGGGTTTGGTGATCCGAGTCGTACAACTATTTTTGATTATTGGGCGGTTCCATCATTACAGCGGTTCCGCAGCAATGGCACGTTTGATGGGGCATTACTGACTACAAAGGAAAAGCAACTGCGAAGTTTTTACCAAGAGTTACTCAATCTAACGGTTAATCACGCGGTGTTTCGTGGTGACTATGCCTCTTTACATGAGTTTAATTTAACGCAATCGCCCGGGTATTCAGAGCGAGTATTGGCATTTACGCGTTTTGATGCAGACAACAAAGTTATTGTCGTTAGTAATTTCGATTCCGAGCAGTCGTTTTCTTTTACCCTTCAAATCCCGGAAAAAATATTGCAACATTGGCAACTGCAGGGTGATGAATATCGATTAATTGACTTATTATCAGGTGAAAAAAATAAAAAGTTGCGACTAAATAATCAAATTGGTCGAATACAGGTTGATTTACAACCACTACAGTCGTATATTTTTCAATTGAGTGAATAACTCAATGTCGGAGTGAGAGAAAGCATTCCATTAACGAGCTCGGTGTGCTTTCTCTAGCTCTTTTTCTTCTCGGTGATTTTTTAGTTTTCCGCCACACATTTCAATCATCAAGTCGCAATCAATAAACTTCATTTTATCTAATGCGGTAGTGAAAATGAGTTGAGTTCATCGATACAGCGCGACGAGTTTTGCATTGCAGCAGTCGCGCCTGCTTGAGTGGGTTTTTCCGATCAACGAAAAATGTGATGAACTGAATGTTTCGCTAAAGCGCTTGGCCGCAAGACTCACGGACAATTAATTTCGCTGGAAGTGAACGACTGCTAGCGGGTTTACCGGCAATTAATGCGAGTAACGTTTCCACTAACATTTTTCCTGCTAGTTTGGTGTCTTGCTGTACTGTTGTTAGCGCGGGCCGCGTAAATTCTGAAAGTGGAATATTATCGTAGCCGACCACCGCAACATCTTGCGGTACTTTAAAACCTTTATCACGTAAGGCTTTGATCACGCCAACCGCAATAAGATCGCTGGCGCAAACAATCGCATCAAATGGTTGCTGCTTGGCTAATAACTGTAATGCAGCTGCGTATCCCGACTGCTCGGTCGTAATCGCGTCGACTTGCAAAGAACGACGCACTGGCAACTGGGCATCCTGTTGAGCTTGGCAGCTACCTTTATAACGATCGAAAAACTCCGGACTCCCTTCAGAAGCACCACCAATAAACGCAATCTTTTGCCGACCGAGTCGGATCAAGTGTTGGGTAATGTCATATCCACCGGTAAAGTTATCGCAGGCGATTGAAACACCCGGTTGGTCTTGTTGCAGTGCGCCCCATAAAACGTAGCGGGTTTGATTTTGCTCGAGCTGTTGTAGCTTTTCTTGATAGTCGTTGTAATCACCATAGCCGAGCAAGATGATGCCATCGGCTTTGTGGGTATCTTCGTACTCCGCATGCCAGTCTTCTTCGAGGCGCTGAAAAGACACGAGCAAGTCATAACCATTGTCGCCGCAGGTGCGCGTAATGCTACCGAGCATTGAGAGAAAAAACGGATTGATCTGTGATTCGTCACTGGTGGGATCTTCAAACAGTAACAGCGCAATGGTGTGCGACTGCTGTGAACGTAAATTGCTGGCGTTTTTATCCACTTTATAATTGAGCTGCTTAGCAATGGCTTTGATACGCTCACGGGTTTCTGGATTGACTAAGGGGCTGTTGCGTAACGCTCGCGATACGGTCGATTGAGAGACTCCCGCAAGATGTGCAATGTCAAAAGAAGTGGCTTTGCTTTTCATGATCTTGAGCCGATTGATTCGCCGATATAGCAGTACGTTGGTTTGATGGATGACTATAACCTAAGTTACTGTTCGGTAAAAGAAAAGAGCGGCGGGTTAGGGAAGCGCGGTGAGTGGAACTGCTGGTTGCTCCAAAAAAGTGCAATGAAATAACTTTTTTCATCAAAATTGTGCAAATAATGTACATTTTGGTGTATAATTTTGCGCGTTCGCAATAGGCGATATTGTTATCGGAAAGAAAATCCGGTCTGCTCTTCTAACTTACTGTTTTTATTGGAGTCATTCATTGTTTAGTCGTTTTTTACTATCCCGTAGTTTGTGGTTAGTAATCGCGCTCTCCAGCAGCTTTGCCATGGCAACTGAACTGCAAGGTCTCGCGACTTATACTCACCTTAATGAACCTTTGTACATCGCTGGGGTGTATGCGGAATCTGGGCAAAATAGCCCTGAAAAATGGTTACAAGGAAAGGGTACCCGAACCATGGAGTTTCGCTTTGTTGCGGAACGAGTGTCACCGCGAACTTTTGCGCGAGTTTTTTTAGAGCGCGTCTTGGTGAACAATCCTGGTGCAACGGAAGCTTATCAAGAAGACATGCAAACCATTTTGATGTTTGTGCGCCAAGAGTATCAACGAGCTGACAACTTAAAGTTTGTTGCCAGTGGAGACTCGGTTCGTTTGATTATTAATGGTGTTGAGCAAACCAACATTGAACATCAAGGCCTATTTAACTTAATTCTTAATGCTTGGATTGGTGAACGCTTAAGTGGACAATCGTTTTACCGTGATTTAACGGGTTCAATACAAGATAATTTATTATCAGAATACAATGTATTGATTGCGTCGGAAGCGCGCCAAGGTTGGGCCGAGCAATTGGCCAGTCGTCTCGGTGGTGTGCCTGTGTCTGAGCCCGTGACGGCGGTTGCACAGAAACAAAGTCCGGTGGTTAATCCGCCGCGATCCGCAACAACGAAGCCTACGGTTGCGCAAGCAAAACCACAGCAAAAGCCAACCACCACGCCATTGGAAACACGCAAGCAACCAGAGGTTAAACCCGCGGTAGTGGAAACCAAGCCAACGCCTAAACCAAAAGCTAAGCCACGGTCGACACCGCCACAGCAAGTCGCCTCAATTGAAAAAACGCCGAACACTAAGTCACAAGCTAACGCGTTATCACCGTTGCTGGTGGATCTGCGTGATGATTATCTAGCTGAGCTAAAAAGTAGCATCGAGAATAAAGCCGCGCCACGACCGCCGCGTACCGTGCGTAAAATCAGTAAAGAAGATTTAGTTGCAGAAGTAACGGTTAATGCTGATGGGCAAGTGGTTACGGTTAACTATCGTGGGGATGAGTTCGATGAGGCGGTACTGGCTGCCGTGACCGAAGAGCTCCAACGCTTAACCACTTTGCCAAAAGCACCTGAAGTTCTGCCGTTAAAAGAATATACGGTGACGACCAGTTTTAGCTTTGCAAAATGTAAGCGGCCAACCTCGGTATGGATCTGCTTTTAGTTTAAAAGACTGCATAAACAATACAAAGTTAACGCCGCCTTAAGCGGCGTTAATCATTTTACAAGGTTGGTTATTCTGCCAATCGCAATAACTCATTAATACCGGTTTTAGCGCGCGTTTTGGCATCAACTTGCTTAACGATAATGGCGCAGTTCAAGCTGTAGCGACCATCTTCTGAAGGTAAACTTCCTGGAACAACCACCGCGCCAGCTGGCACTCGGCCATAGGTAATTTCGCCCGTTTCGCGATTAAAAATTCGTGTGCTTTGCCCAATAAACACACCCATTGAGATTACTGCGCCTTCTTCAACGATTACGCCTTCCACAATTTCTGAACGCGCGCCGATAAAGCAGTTATCTTCAATGATGGTAGGCGCTGCTTGCAGTGGTTCCAGTACACCACCAATACCCACTCCGCCTGAAAGGTGGACATTTTTGCCAATTTGAGCACAGCTACCAACGGTTGCCCAAGTATCGACCATGGTGCCTTCGTCAACATAAGCTCCAATGTTGACATAAGAAGGCATCAAAACCACATTCGGTGCTATGTAACTACCACGGCGTGCGACTGCAGGAGGCACGACGCGGACACCGGTTTGTTGCAACTGTTCAGCGGTCATATTGTTGAACTTACTCGGAACTTTATCATAGAACTGAGTAAAGCCAGCCGACATGGGTTCATTGTCGTTCAAACGAAAAGAAAGTAACACAGCCTTCTTTAGCCACTCATTGACCACCCATCCACTGCTTTGTTTTTCGGCGACTCGTGCGCTGCCGTTGTCAATCAGTGCTAAAGCTTCGTTAACCGCATTGCGAACGTCACTCGGCGCATTGCTTGGGGAAAATTTCTCACGGTTGTCGAAAGCATCGACGATAAGCTGTTCTAGTTGAGACATAAGAAACCTATTCTTCAAAGTTAATGTAAAGTGTTTAGATCTGCTCTATTTGCTTGGCCAATTCTTCACGTAATCGCTGTTTTTGTTCTTTGTCGAGGGGCTCTCGATTGATCGTCGATATTTCAAAAACATCTTCGACTCGTTCGCCAAGTGTGACAATTCTCGCTGAGTGAATCGACATATCGCAGCGGCGTATAGCTTCGCCAATGGCCGCTAGTAAACCCGGTTGGTCGAGCGCTGTCAATTCCATTTGGGTATATCGCAAGCGTCGGTTGCGCGCATATTTAATTTCGGTAGGAACATTAAATTGCTTAATTCGAGTTGAAACATGGCGTTCAACTTTTTTCGACATACCATCAATGTTTTTTAATTTCTTTTGCAATAGTTTGCGAATGCTTTGCACTCGAGTTGCGGACTGTATCGGCTTACCACTTTCTTCTAATACTACAAAACAATCGAAACATTTCCCTTCATTGTTAGTAAACAATTCAGCGGCTTGAGTACGTAAATTCTTTTGACTAAGAATAGCCGTGATGGCTGCAAATAGTCCGGGTTGATCTGGCGTGTAAATAAAGACTTCGGTGCCCGCTTCATTGTGATGCCGCTTTATTTCAACCAGCGGTCCTTTGCCGTGTGCGTGTTTAATGACACAGGTGGTTTGCCAAACAATGCGATCCACGGGCGTGGTCTTAAAATAGTTGTCTTCAAGCGTTTGCCATAACGAATGTATTGCGCTTTCAGCGACTTTATTCGCAAGCAGCTGCTCTAAAGCTTGGGTTTTAATATCATCAATATGCTTTGATTGTGATACCGGCTCAGGGCTGTCTTGAGACAAAAATCGAGAAGTGGTTAAGTAAAGTTCACGCAATAAAGCATCTTTCCACGAATTCCACAGTTTAGGGCTGGTGGCTCGAATGTCTGCAACAGTTAAAATATACAAGAGATCTAAGCGCGCTTGGGTCTGTACCTGGTTGGCAAATAGTGCGATAACTTCCGGATCAGATATATCTTTACGCTGTGCGGTAACCGACATGATTAAATGGCAGCGAACTAACCAGGCGACGGTTTCACAATCTTGCTCCGGCATATTCAGATAGCGGCAATACTGTAATGCGTCTTCCGCACCTAATTCAGAATGATCGCCACCACGACCTTTGGCAATATCGTGAAATAACCCAGCGAGAAAAATTAATTCCGGCTGTTCAAGCGACTGCATAATTTGACTGCAATAGGGGAACTCTTCGGCAAACTCTGGGTTAGCAAATCGAGTTAAGTTCTTCAGCAGAAATAAGGTATGTTCATCAACCGAATATGCATGGAACATATCAAATTGCATCTGTCCGGATATCTTTTCAAACAACGGAACAAAGCTTGCGAGAATTCCGTTGCGTTTAAGTAAGAAAAAAGGCCGATCACCTTGGTGCTTAATGCTAAAGAAACGCAAAAAGAGCTGTTTATACTGTTCATTTTCGCGATATTGTTGATCGATTAAATGACGGTTATCACGAATGGCGCGTAAAGTGGTGGCGCTGACATGTTTGTTGCCTGGTACTTCCGCAGCAACAATAAATGTTTTCAACAGCAGTTCGGGTTGGGTGGTAATAAGTTCCGGTTGCTTTAACGCGATGCGGTCATTTTCGAGTTGATATAATTCATCGATGGGTTCAATTTTTATTTTATTGCCATTATCTAAAATAACTTCTTCAAAAACCTGTAGCAATAACTCGGTGACATTACGAATTTTACTGGCTGCTCGGAAGTACTTTTGCATCAGCTGTTCCACGGCTAATGCGTTATCATTATCACTAAAACCTAAAAATTCGGCGACTTTCTTTTGATGTTGAAATAACAAACGATCTTCACCACGCTTAGTGATGGTGTGTAATGCAAATCGTACGCGCCAGAGAAACAACTGTGAGGTCATTAACGTGCGGTATTCACGTAAGGTAAAAACGCCGCGATTGGCTAAGTCATGCAGAGACTCGGAACTAAAATAGCGCTTAGCAATCCAGCCGACTAATTGAATGTCGCGTAGACCACCTGGGTTACCTTTGAGGTTCGGTTCTAATTCAAACGAGGTGCCTTTGTATTTGCGATAGCGTGCTTTCTGCTCAGCCACTTTCGCTTCGTAAAAGGCTCGCGCGGGCCAGATATTATTGGGGCCGGTTGCCAATCGCATCGCGCTAAATAAAGATTTTTCGCCACAGATCAAACGCGACTCAATTAAGTTGGTCGCAATGGTAATATCGGCTTTTGCTTGTTGTTCGCATTCTTTTACGGTGCGCACACTATGGCCAATATCTAGGCCAATGTCCCATAAAAAAGTAATCAGTGGTTGTAGCTTTGCCTCGATACTTTGCAGTGATTTGGGAGCGACAATAAACAATAGGTCGATATCGGACATTGGATGCAATTCATTGCGCCCATAGCCACCGACCGCCACTAACGCCGCAGTGGCGGTGGGCATTGCAAAGCTGTGCCAAATTTGCTCAAGGATTTGGTCAATCACATAGCTCCGGGCGGTGACTAAATGCCGCACCGATACTTTCTGATCAAACGCCTGCGCGATGACATCCGCGGCCGTTTTTATATAAGTTTTGCATTGGCTGAGTGCCTGCGGCCACTGCTCTGATTCATACTGGGGTAGCGTCGGACAAGGCGGCAGTGGCAATGATTGAATAACACGAGAAACCATTAAAAGTTTTCTTCTTGACGTTTAGTCAGCACTTCAACGCCATCTTCGGTAACCAGTAGCGTATGTTCCCATTGGGCCGACAAACTGCGGTCACGCGTCACTACGGTCCACTCGTCTGGTAAAATGGATATTTCCGGCTTGCCCACGTTGATCATCGGCTCGATGGTTAGGCACATACCTGCTTTTAGCTCGACCCCTGTGTTGGGTTTACCATAGTGTAATACTTGCGGATCTTCGTGGAATTCAGCGCCAATGCCGTGCCCACAAAACTCTCGAACCACCGAATAATTGGCCTTGTGCGCATGTTGCTCAATAGCGTGACCAATATCACCTAAACGCACGCCTGGCTTGACCATCGCGATACCTAAATAGAGACATTCTTGAGTAACTTTAATTAACCGTTGTGCCATAATTTTGGGTTTGCCAACGGTAAACATTTTACTGGTATCTCCGTGGTAACCATCTTTGATGACAGTAACGTCAATATTAATTATGTCACCATCTTTTAACTTTTTATCGGCTGGAATGCCGTGACAGACAACATGGTTGACCGAGGTACAAATCGATTTTGGGAATCCTTTATAGTTTAATGGCGCGGGGATCGCTTGTTGCTGATTCACGATATAATCGTGGCAGATCTGGTTGAGCTCGTTAGTCGTGGTTCCTTTTTTAACAAAGGGGCCAATCATTTCCAGCACTTCAGCAGCGAGTCGGCCGGCGACACGCATTTTTTCAATTTCTTGTGGTGTTTTGATTTTAATAGCCATTGAACTTAGGTTTCTCATGCTGATTAACAAAGTTGCTGCGATTTTAATGCTTTTTCAACATAACTTCACGTTTGTGAGAAAAAAGCTGTGAAAAGGGGAGTTGCACCTTTTTCGTGCGTGGATGTGTTGGATGACGACATTCACCGCGTAGTCTAGTGGCTCTACATCCTTGGCAGCGCGACGCGCTATGCTCATTCTTTTTGACGGTGTAGCGCCATTGACAGAAGGATAGTTTTGATTGTTCCAACGCGCTAGATATGGTATAAAGCGCGCCCGGATGGAGAATCCATTCGGATAACTTAAAACACACGTTAATCGACACATAAGTTAGGGTGCTGGTAAACCGCGAGGTCTCGCCGGTTGACTTATGGGATTAGCGGAGGTTAAACCCTTGATTTTTGGAGAAATTTAATGGCTAAAGTATCTATGCGTGACATGCTCCAAGCGGGCGTTCATTTCGGTCACCGTACGCGTTTCTGGAACCCTAAGATGAAACAATTCATCTTCGGCGCCCGTAACGACATTCATATCATCAACCTTGAGCACACTGTTCCAATGTTTAATGACGCTTTGAACTTCATTTCAAGCGTTGCTTCACGTAAAGGAAAAGTATTGTTCGTCGGCACCAAGCGTGCTGCGAGTGATATCGTGAGCGAAGAAGCGAAGCGTTGTGGTCAATTCTTCGTCGACAAGCGTTGGTTAGGTGGTATGTTGACTAACTACAAAACCATTCGTCAGTCTATCAAGCGCTTAAAAGAGCTTGAGACTCAGAGCCAAGACGGCACTTTCGATCGTTTAACGAAGAAAGAAGCGTTGTTGAAGACTCGTGAAATGGAAAAGTTAGAGTCAAGCATCGGTGGTATCAAAGATATGGGCGGCTTGCCTGACGTATTGTTCGTAATCGATGCCGACCATGAGCACATTGCAATTGCAGAAGCTCGTAAATTGGGTATCCCAGTTGTGGCGGTAGTTGATACTAACTCCAACCCAGACAACGTTGATTATGTTGTTCCGGGCAATGACGACGCTATCCGTGCTATCCAGCTTTATGTTGGCGCGGTTGCCGATACGGTTCTAGACAGTCGTCAATCAGCACAAATCGCAGAGCAAGCAGGTGAAGGTGAGTTCGTAGAAGAAGCTGCGGACAACTCGGAAGCTGAAGAAGCTTAATCGCGACTTTTCTGGCTTTTAAAAGGGGGCGGCGCCCCCTTTTTTAAGCTTGCATTACTGAATTTAAATATTTGCGCGTTGTGAACGAGCAAAACGATTTTTTTGGAGAATTGTCATGGCAATTACTGCTGCATTAGTTAAAGAACTTCGCGAGCGTACTGGCGCTGGCATGATGGAATGTAAAAAAGCTTTGGTTGAAACGGATGGTGACATCGAGTTAGCGATTGAAAACATGCGTAAATCAGGCCAAGCAAAAGCGGCTAAAAAAGCAGGCCGTGTTGCAGCTGAAGGTTTAATTATCATTCGCACTTCGGATGATGCCAAAACAGCTGCTGTTGTTGAAATCAACTGTGAAACTGACTTTGTTGCACGTGATGAGAATTTCACTGCATTTGCTAACAAAGTTGCGGACATTGCTTTAGCGAATAAAATCGCTGATGTTGAAAGCCTAAAGTCAGCTGAGTATGCCGACGGTCAGAGCGTTGAAACCGTTCGTGAAAACTTAGTAGCAAAAATCGGTGAGAACATGAACGTACGTCGCGTTTCTATTGTTGAAACTGCAGACGGTCAATTAGGTTCATACTTGCACGGTGCCCGTATTGGTGCGGTTGTTGAAGTGAAAGGCGGTGATGACGAGTTAGGTCGTGACTTAGCGATGCACATTGCTGCGAGCAAGCCAGATTACCTAAATCCAGAAAGCATTCCAGCCGAAATCATCGAGAAAGAAAAAGAGATCATCAAAGCTCAGCCTGATATGGAAGGTAAGCCTGCTGAAATCGTTGATAAAATGATTGGCGGTCGAATTCGCAAGTTTGCGGCCGAAATCAGCTTAACCGGCCAGCCATTTGTGAAAGATCCTTCACAATCAGTTGAGCAATTATTGAAAGCTAAATCGGCTGAAGTTGTATCATACGTTCGCTTTGAAGTAGGTGAAGGTATCGAGAAGAAAGACGAAGATTTTGCTGCGGAAGTTGCTGCGCAAATGCGCGGCTAATCATCACGGAGACCACCGATGACAACACAGGATGCGCGACCTTATAAAAGAATCTTACTGAAGTTGAGTGGCGAAGCCCTCATGGGAAGTGAGTCTTTTGGCATTGACCCGCAAGTTCTCGACCGTTTAGCTGAAGAAATCAAAGATATTCTTGCAGCTGATATTCAAGTTGGAATTGTTATCGGTGGTGGTAACCTGTTTCGCGGCGAAAAGCTCGCTCGAGCAGGAATGAATCGCGTTGCTGGCGACCATATGGGGATGTTAGCAACAGTGATGAACTCGCTGGCCTTACAAGATGCGTTAGAGCGCAGTGGGGTTGAAACGCGAGTGATGTCCGCGATTTCATTGACCGGTGTTTGTGAAGATTACAATCGCCGCTTTGCGATGCGCTTTATGGAGCGGGGCCAAGCGGTGATTTTTTGTGCTGGAACTGGAAATCCGTTCTTCACTACGGATACCGCTGCGTGTCTACGCGGTATTGAGATTGAAGCCGATTTAATCTGTAAAGCCACTAAAGTTGATGGTGTCTACTCGGCTGATCCAAACAAATATTCTGATGCGGTTAAGTATGAGTCTTTGACCTACCAAGAAGCATTACAACGCCAGCTGGCGGTAATGGACTTAACGGCATTTTGTTTAGCGCGTGATCATCAAAAGAAAATTCGCGTTTTTAACATGAACAATCCGGGCGCCCTAGTACGAGTGGCCACCGGCAAGCAAGAAGGCACGCTGATTGAGTGCTAGTAAAAAGCAATGCTAGCTAAGAATTAAACCGTAAGGGGAAGCCTTGTGATAAATGATATTAAGAGCGATGCGAAAACTCGCATGGGAAAATCAGTTGAAGCATTTAGACATGATTTAACTAAAATTCGTACAGGACGTGCTCACCCTAGTTTAATCGAGCACTTGACCGTGTCCTACTATGGTTCTGAAACCCCAATTACTCAAGTGGCGAATGTCTCGATTGCTGACTCGCGGACGTTACAGGTTCAGCCATGGGAAAAAGATATGGTGGCTGCGGTAGAGAAAGCTATTTTGAATTCTGATTTAGGATTAAACCCAAACAGTGCTGGCCAAGTTATTCGTATTCCGTTACCACCTCTGACTGAAGAGCGTCGTAAAGACCTTATCAAAGTCGTTCGTGGTGAAGCAGAAGGGGCGAAAGTAGCCGTTCGAAATATTCGTCGAGATGCCAACTCAACTTTAAAAGATTTGGTTAAAGAAAAAGAAATTTCAGAAGATGAAGAACGTCGTGCCCAAGATGATGTGCAAAAGCTGACCGATGAGCACGTTACCCAGATCGACAAGATTCTTGCCGAGAAAGAAGAAGAGCTGATGGAAATTTAATTTCTGCAGTCCGATTTAATCACGCCGCGTCACAATACGCGGCGTTTGTGTATTTAATATTATGTCGCATCAAGAAACTAAATCAGCTGTCCCAGAACATATTGCCATCATTATGGATGGGAATGGCCGCTGGGCGCAGGCTCAGGGTAAAAAGCGCGTGCAAGGGCATAAAGTGGGCATGGACCGTGCTCGTGAAATGGTCGAAGCCTGCGGCGCTATGGGCGTAAAGGTTCTCACCCTATTTGCATTTAGCAGTGAAAACTGGAAGCGTCCTGAGCAAGAAGTGGGTTTCTTAATGAATCTGTTTGTCACTGGATTGACCCGCGAGTCAAAACAGTTACACAAAAATAATGTGCAATTGCGAGTGATTGGCGATGTGTCGCGCTTTGAGCCGAAACTACAACAAGCCATCACTAAAGCGCAACAACTGACCCAAAACAATGACGGAATCGTTTTGCAGATTGCCGCTAACTATGGTGGACAATGGGATATCATGCAAGCGGTCAATCAAGCGCTGATTGACCATCCTGAAAGTCGCACGATTACTGAGGCGGATATTGAACAGCATTTAAGTGGTCATGATTTGGCTCCGGTTGATTTGCTGATCCGTACCGGTGGTGAAGTGCGCATTAGTAACTTTCTGTTGTGGCAAAGCGCTTATGCAGAGCTCTACTTTTCTGATATTTTGTGGCCTGAATTCGATGCGAGCGCATTAAAGTTAGCCGTAGCTGAATACGCTCAACGCCAGCGCCGGTTTGGCATGACAGCCGAACAATTGGATTGATAACAATAATACCCAACAGGGAATCTTGGTAATGCTTAAACAACGCGTGATTACAGCTCTACTATTGTTGCCATTGGTAGCCGTATTATTGTTTGTGTTGCAACTCCCTGAGTTTGCGGCGGCTTTGGTAATTGTGGCGTATGTTATGGCGTGGGAATGGGCGCGTTTGGCGAACATTCAAGACAATCTTTATCGCTCGTTCTATGCCATGGTGACTTCCTTGATTGCTTTGGGCGTATGGTATCTTGCCCCAGCACTCGAATTCTGGCCAAGCACCTGGTTTATTGAGTGGCATTTAACATCAACTTTAGTGGTTTATTGGAGCGCAATTGCGGCATGGGCCGTCGCTATTTTGATGATGCTATTATCGAAGCGCCATCGCTCATTCTGGGCGCAGCAGCGCTGGCCACGGTTATTACTCGGCACCGTGATCATATTGGGTTTTTGGGTCTCCGCCATCGCAATTCGGGGGGCTTCGACATTAATTGAGCCGCATAAAGGTGCGTTTTTACTACTGTTTATGTTGTTGCTGATCTGGGGCGCTGATGTCGGTGGATACTTATTTGGCAAGTTATGGGGTAAGCGTAAACTGGCGCCCTCTATTAGCCCAGGAAAAACTTGGGAAGGTTTCTTCGGTGGCGTGGTCCTGAGCGGCTGTGTCGCAGTGCTCGGCATACATTTTTTAGCCTTGCCAGTGCCCAATTATGGCTTGGTCGCTTTAGTTGTTCTGTTGATTGCCGTGGTCTCCGTGCTCGGTGATTTATTCGAAAGCTTGTTGAAGCGTCAGGTACAAATCAAAGACTCAAGTAATCTATTACCCGGCCATGGCGGAATTCTTGATCGGCTCGATAGCACCTTAGCGGTAGCCCCTTTCTTTGTCTTATTTGCGACTTGGTTAGGGTGGATGTAATGCAGCAAGTTGCGGTATTGGGCGCCACTGGCTCGATCGGTAAGAACACGCTCGATGTCATTGCCCGGCATCCGGAGCGCTATCAGGTGTTCGCTTTGTCCGGTCACCAAAATCTTGCGTTATTGCTCGAGCAAGTGACGCAGTTCCAGCCTCAAGTGGTCATTATTACCTCTGAGAAACACTTTACCCGCGAGTGGCAAGCGCGTTTTGAACAAGCGGCACCTCAGTGTGATATTCAGCTAGGAGAGCAAGCGCTCGTTGAAGTAGCCAAGGCTCCGAGCGTGGATATTGTTATGGCGGCGATTGTCGGAGCTGCCGGACTTAAGTCGACCCTGGCCGCTGCCGCTGCAGGAAAAAAATTATTATTGGCGAACAAAGAGTCACTGGTCATTGCTGGCGAGTTAATGATGAATGCCGTGGCGGATTCGGGTGCTACATTGTTGCCGATCGACTCCGAGCACAATGCGATCTTTCAATGTCTGCCCAGTGATTATGCGCAACAAGGGTTCAATGCCAGTGGTATTCAACGGGTGTTACTGACGGGCTCAGGTGGTCCGTTCCGCGAGTGGCCATTGAGTGAATTAGCGGCAGTCACACCGCAACAAGCTTGCGCTCATCCGAATTGGGAGATGGGACAAAAGATTTCCGTTGATTCGGCAACCATGATGAACAAAGGCCTTGAAGTCATTGAGGCGTGTCATTTGTTTGCTTTGTCTAGTGAGCAACTTGAAGTTGTGATCCATCCGCAAAGCATTATTCATTCGATGGTTAGCTATGTGGATGGCTCGGTGATTGCTCAGATGGGTCAACCGGATATGCGCACACCGATTGCATATGGCCTCAGTTG
Source organism: Gammaproteobacteria bacterium (assembly GCA_013373545.1). Taxonomy (GTDB): domain Bacteria; phylum Pseudomonadota; class Gammaproteobacteria; order Enterobacterales; family Kangiellaceae; genus Pleionea. The sequence continues at coordinate 52,174 of JABXHQ010000004.1, read as the reverse complement.
GCCGGAGCGGATTGATGCCGGGGTAGAGGCGCTCGACTTTAGTCAAATCGCGCAGTTAACCTTTGAGCAGCCGGATTATCAACGTTACCCGTGTTTGCAGCTGGCATTTGCAGCGTTTCGCGCACAGGGTTCTGCTGCAACCGTCTTAAATGCAGCTAATGAGGTGGCCGTTGCGGCGTTTTTAGCCGCCGGAATTAAGTTTACCGACATTGCCAAGGTCAACGAAGCAGCACTTAATTCGCTGGAAAATCAATTTGGACTTGATATTGATGGCCTGATACAGCAGGATCATCGCGCGCGCGAATTTGCTCGCGACTTTATTAAGCATCTGTAAGAACAGGAAAGGCATGACCGACTTTTTATTTAACCTCTTATTTTTCCTTATTGCGCTGGGTATCCTCGTGACATTTCACGAATGGGGGCACTTTATAGCGGCGCGTAAGTTAGGGGTTAAAGTTCTGCGCTTTTCGGTAGGCTTCGGCAAGCCGCTATGGCGCCATGTCGGCAAAGATGGCGTGGAATATGTTGTCGCCGGAATTCCCTTGGGTGGCTATGTCAAAATGCTCGATGAACGCGAAGGTGATGTGCCTGAGACGGTTCGCGCGCAGGCCTTTAATCGTCAAGCGCTATGGAAGCGGAATGTAATTGTTGCTGCGGGTCCTATGGCTAACTTTATTTTGGCGGTAGTGGTGTACTTTGTAATGTACCTGTCCGGTACTTGGGTGTTCAAACCGATTATCGACAAACCGCTCGAACCATCGATTGCATCAGCGGCCGGCTTACAGCGCAACGATCAGATTATTGCGGTTGATGGCAATCCGGTTTCCAGTTGGAATGAAGTTGTCTGGTCATTAGTTGAGCGCTTGGGTGAAGAAGGGACTATTGCGCTTGAAGTAAAGGACTGGCAAAGCAATCGAATGCGCACCGTCGAATTAAATATTAACGATTGGCAGGTGGATGACCGCCGTCCGGATCCACTCGGAAGTCTTGGGTTAACCCAAATTAAATCGATTGATGCCTTTGTGTATGAGCTTGAGCCGGGTGGTGCCGCTGAGCGGGCCGGTATGCGACGCGGTGATTTGATCACTCAATTGAACCAGCAAGCGATCAGCAATTTTAACGATGTCCGCCGCTTTATGCTCGAAGTGAAGTCTGCCGCGCCCATTGCTGTGACGGTATTGCGTGACGGTCGCAGTGTGAATCTTGAAGTGACGCCAAAAGCTGTGGAACAAAATTGGCTTTTGGGTATCAAAGTCTACTCATATTTTGAATATGAGTCCGCAGGCGTTATGGGAAGCATGAAGCTTGCATTTGACAAAACCGCTGATGTGATTGCATTAACCGGTACAATGTTCAAAAAATTATTGGTTGGAGAGGTCTCGACCAAATCTTTGGGTGGTCCATTGTCGATCGCCGAAGGAGCGGGCTCTTCAGCTCGTGGGGGCTGGGCATATTTCTTAGGTTTTCTTGGCATTATTAGTGTCAATTTGGGCTTAATTAATTTATTGCCGGTTCCCATGCTTGATGGTGGACACTTATTGTTCAATACAATTGAGTGGATAAAAGGCAAACCGCTGTCGGAAGCCGCGCAAGAGTATGGCTTGCGCATTGGGATGGTGTTGGTTTTTGGGTTAATGGCGATTGCAATTTTTAACGATATTGCTCGTTTGTAGTTCGGAGTTTACGAGTCTTTATGACAATAAAACAATTAATCATACAGTCGATATTAGTCGTCGCTTGTAGTGGGGCTTTCGCCAGTTTTAATGCATTTAAAGTGGAAGATATCCGCGTTAATGGCTTGCAACGCATTGATATCGGTACTTTTTTCACCTATTTGCCACTGCAAGTGGGAGAACAAGTCGACGAAGCTCGTTTGCCGAACTTAATCCGTGCTCTTAATAGCACTGGCTCATTTCAATACGTAAAGGTTTCCCGCGAGGGCAGTACCTTAATCTTTGATGTTGAAGAGCGGCCGATTATTGCTGACATTGTGATTGAAGGTAACCGTGAACTAAAAACCGAAGACCTACTCAATGGTATGCGTAGCGCTGGATTTGCCAAAGGCGAGGTTTATCAAGCTGCTGCATTAGAGGCGATTGCTTCAGAAATTGAGAATCAATATTTTGCTCACGGAAAATATGGTGTAAAAATCAAAACCCGCGCGCTCAATATGTCACGTAACCGAGTGCAAGTACGCATGGACGTCGATGAAGGTGAACCAGCGACGATTCGTGAAATTAACATTGTTGGCAACAAAATCTTTAGCGATGAAGAGTTGCTAGAGCAGTTTGAGTTAACGACTGGCGGAATGTTTTCATTCTTTACCAGTGACAATCAATATGCGCGAGAGAAGTTATCCGGTGACATTGAAAAGTTACGTAATTTCTATCTTGATCGCGGCTACTTAAAATTTCAGATAACCTCGACTCAAGTAGCCATTTCCCCTGACCGCAAAGGCATGTTTATTACTATTAATGTGGCTGAGGGTGAGAAGTTTACCATTAAAGAAATTAAGTTCTCGGGTGAACTTATTTACACCGAAGAGCAATTGCGTACCTTGGTTCCACTTAGAAATGGTGAAACATACAGTGGTGCAGCGATAAGCTTTGCTGAAGAGCGTATTGCGGAATGGTTAGGCTATAAAGGTTATGCCTTTGCCAATGTTCTAAGTGTTCCTGATATCGATGAAGATAAAAAAGAAGTATCGTTAACTATTTATGTTGATCCGAAAAAGAAAACATACGTTCGTCGTATTACTTTCTCGGGTAATGAAAGTACCAATGATCATGTATTTCGACGCGAATCGCGAATGATGGAAGGTGAAGCTCTTTCTACTCAGTCGGTTGAGCGTTCAAAGGTTCGAATGGAGCGTTTGCCGTTCGTCGAATCGGTAACCGTAGAGACTCCAAAAGTTGAAGGTACTGATGACCAAGTTGATGTCGAATTTACGGTTAAAGAACGTTCTGCTGGAACGATTACCGGTGGTCTTGGTTACGGTAGCTTTTACGGTCTCTCAATTCAAGCCAGTGTCAGCCACGACAACTTCCAAGGTAGTGGTGATCGAGTAGCGGTGTCTTTGAATAATTCGAAAGCGGTGCAAAATTACAGCTTTAACTACACTCAACCTTATTTTACCGTTGATGGTGTGAGCCTTGGTTATAATGTATTTTTCCGTGAGACCGATTACAGCGAATTAAATATTAACCGTTCGTCGCAAACTTCTTTGGGGGTAGGTGCGAATTTAGGTATACCATTGAGTGAAGTTTCGCGTTTTAATATTGGCGGAAACTTCTTAAAGAACACGTTAAATTCTTACCCGTATACACAGTCTGGCGGACGCTCTCAGGCGATCATTGATTTATTCCGCGGCTTTGATCTCGACCCTTATGTTGATGAAAGCTTAGATTTCGAATTGGTTGAATTGCAAACCAGTTGGGTAAGAAATACTTTAAATCGTGGTGTTTTCCCGGATACCGGGACTTTAAATCAGATTTCTTTAGAAGCGTCAGTGCCCGGTTCGGATCTTGAGTACTACAAATTGAGTTATGAGTTTTCTAACTACTTTTTAATTACTCAAGGTTGGAGTTTTAAAACCGCATTTAAAATGAGTTACGGAAATGGTTATGGCGATGGCGTGAGTGAGAGCTTGCCATATTTTGAAAATTTTTATGGTGGCTCAACTGATTCGATGCGTGGATTTGAAAACAATACGGTTGGTCCGCGTGAAATTATTCGGACACCGACTACGGCAACTGTGACGGCACCTGACGGCACAAGCTATCCGGTGATTTTGCCTGAGGAAAATGACGCGTTACAACTCACTCGTTACTCATCGGGTGGAAACGCAAAAGCGACGGCAACCTTAGAGTTGATTTTCCCGACACCATTTGCAGAAGGCAACCGCAGTGTCCGTACCAGTTTCTTTGTTGATGCCGGAAATGTTTGGGATACAAAGTTCGACGTAGACCGATATGATGGTATGATAGTGACTTTTCCGAATGGAAGTATTGGCGTGATGCCTGATTACAGTGACATGAGCACTTATCGAGTATCAGCTGGAGTTTCTGTTCAATGGCTATCGCCAATGGGACCGATTTCGATCAGCATTGGCCGGCCACTTAGAAGCCAACAATTTGATGATTTCGAAGAGTTCCAGTTTAATATAGGTAGAACCTTCTAAACGGCTTCTCAGATTTTTTAAAATTCTAGTTAAGGGGATTTGTTGTGAATAAATATTTAGTTTTAATTGCTCTTTTAGTAACGACCATTGCAGGCGCAAATGCGGCTAACAAAATTGGTGTGGTTGACATTCAATACGTTCTTACACGTGCACCACAGTACGTTGCGATTAACGAGAAACTAAAAGGCGAGTTTAAAGAGCGTTCTGAAGAGCTTCGTTCTTTGGCTGAAAAAGGTCAGAGCATTCAAGAAAATGCGCAGAAAAATGAAGCTACTATGAGTGAGCAAGAGCGTCAGCAAATTTCACGTCAGCTGCAAGAACTTCAAGCGCAAATTACGTTTAAAGAAAAAACCTTTAAAGAAGACTATAACCGTCGTTCGCAAGAAGAGCGTCGTACACTTTTCGGTTTGGTTTCTCAGCAAGTTGAAGCCGTTGCGAAAGAAGGTCAATACGATTTGATTTTAAATCGTGAAGCACTTCTCTATGTGAGCGATGCAAGCAATATTTCTGATAAAGTTTTAGCTAAACTTAATGCATTAGGTAACTAATCGCGGAAGAATCCCTCAATGACGGGCTATCAATTAAGTGACATTGCGTCGAAAATTGGCGCAACAGTTAAAGGAGACGCGGCTTGCCGCGTCTTTGCTATTAATACCATTCAAGATGCTAAAAGCGGCGATATCGCGTTTTTGAGCAATCCAAAGTACCAAGCCTTTTTGACCTCAACGCAAGCTTCAGCGTTAATTTTAGCGCCCGATATGGCTGAGACGTATAGTGGCAATGCTTTGGTGATGGATAACCCTTATTTGGGGTTTGCGAAAGTGGCTCAACTGCTTGATACAACACCCGATTTAGCATCTGAACAGCACAGTCGAGCAGTTATTGCCGCGAGTGCCAAAATCGATCCGAGTGCGAAAATTGCCGCCAATGTGGTGATTGAAGAAGGCGCTTCAATTGCTGCTGATGTACAGATCGGTGCTAACTGCGTTATTGGCAAAGGCTCATCAATTGGAACTGGTACGCGCATTTATCCCAACGTTTCGATATATCATGGCGTTACGATTGGTGCACGCGGGATTATTCATTCCGGTAGTGTCATTGGCAGTGATGGTTTCGGATTCGCTAATGAACGAGGCGCTTGGGTAAAAATTCCTCAGCTAGGTGGCGTAGTGATTGGCGATGACTTTGAGTGTGGCGCTAATTGCACGATTGACCGCGGAGCTATCCGTGACACGGTTATTGGCAACGATGTCAAACTCGATAACATGTGCCACCTTGCCCATAATGTTCAGTTTGGCTCTCATAGTGCGATGGCCGCTTACTCAGGTGTTGCCGGAAGCTCGAGTGTGGGTGAGTACTGTACCATTAGTGGTCGAGTGACTATATTAGGACATATTGAGTTAGCCGATGGCGTGCATATTACTGCGGGTTCACAAGTCAGTAAGTCTTTGGAGAAAGGGGCTTATTCGTCGGGTACACCGTTAATGCCAAATCGTGAATGGAAACGTAGCGTCGCTAGAATGCGTCAATTAGACGATATGGCACGTTCGATTAAACAACTAGAAAAAGAACTAGCACAACTTAAACAAAGCGAGAACAACAATGAGTGATAGCAATGAAATTACGATGATGGATATTCATGAGGTGATGCAACACCTGCCACATCGCTATCCATTTTTATTAATTGACCGAGTCATTGACTATAAATTAGGTGAGCATCTTCACGCGATTAAGAACATTACGGTGAACGAGCCTTGTTTTACTGGGCATTTTCCTCATCGGCCGGTGATGCCTGGGGTGCTTATTCTTGAAGCGTTAGCACAAGCAACGGGTATTTTAGCCTTTAAAACCATGGGTGAACTTCCCAGTGAAGACTCTTTGTACTATTTTGTAGGAATCGATAATGCGCGCTTCAAAAAGCCGGTCGAGCCAGGCGATCAAGTACATTTGAAAGTCGTCGTTGAGCGCCGCAAGCGTGATATGTGGAAATTCAAAGCGGAAGCTTTGGTTGATGACCAGGTTGTCTGTTCTGCTGACTTAATGTGTGCCAAAAAGAGCGTTATATGATTCATCCTACCGCGATAATTGATGCCAAAGCTGAACTAGCCAGTGACGTCGAAGTTGGACCCTATTCGATAATCGGTGCTGGAGTTAAAATTGACTCGGGTACTCGAGTGGGTCCGCACGTCGTCATTAATGGCGAGACTGAGATCGGCAAAAATAATCGTATCTTTCAATTCGCCAGTATTGGTGAAGAAAACCAAGATAAGAAATACGCCGGTGAGCCGACGCGCACCATTATTGGTGACAATAATACCTTTCGCGAAAGCTGCACGGTTCATCGCGGTACTACCCAAGACTTAGGTTACACCCAAATTGGTAGCGACTGTCTGTTCATGGCTTACACTCATGTTGCTCATGATTGTATCATTGGCGATCACGTTATCTTTGCCAACAGTGCTACTGCTGCAGGCCATGTTAAAGTAGGCAATTGGGTTATTTTAGGTGGTTTCACGGGTATTCATCAGTTTTGTAAAATCGGCGACCATGTTTTTGCCGGGATCAACAGCCGCATCACTCAAGACGTGCCTCCTTATGTCATGCTTCATGATAGTGAACCAAGAGCGATTAACTCTGAGGGCTTAAAGCGTCGCGGATTTTCTGCTGAACAGATTCGTGATGTTAAAAATGCCTACCGAGCACTCTATCGTAAAGGTTTGAAATTAGAACAGGCGATAGCTGAAATTGCGGCAATTTCTAGTGAGCCTCATATTCAAGTGTTTGTCGACTTTATTCGCAATTCTGAACGCGGCATTGTTCGCTAGCGACTCAATAGAATTAAACTCCATGGCTAAGCGCGAAATCTTTATTGTGGCAGGAGAGGCTTCAGGTGATCTACTGGGAGCCGGTTTGTGCCGTGTACTCAAGCAACATTACGGCGAGCAGTTATCAATTAAAGGAATTGCCGGTCCGTTGATGCAAGCTCAGGGAGTCGAGTCGGTTTATCCGATGGAGCGACTGTCAGTGATGGGCATTTGGGCAATCCTCAAACGCTATCGCGAGTTGAGCGCGAAGCGCAAACAATTAATTAAACAACTTCAGCAAAATCCTCCCGATGTTTTTATTGGAATTGATGCTCCCGAATTTAATTTAGATTTTGAGCTAGCTCTGAAACAAAGTGGGATTAAAACTGCGCATTACGTTAGTCCTTCGGTATGGGCATGGCGACCTAAACGAATTTTTAAGATCAAGCGTGCGGTAGATTTAATGTTAGCGCTGTTCACGTTTGAAGTTCCTTTTTACCAAAAGCATGATATTAAAGTGGCTTGCGTTGGACATCCGTTAGCGGATGAGATCCCGATGGATGTCGATGCTCAATCGTACCGGCAATCACTTGAATTAGCGGCAGATAAACCTGTGTTAGCGATTTTGCCAGGAAGTCGTTCCAGTGAAATTGCCCACATAGTTGAACCTTTTATAGCGGCAGCTCAGCTGTGCTTAGAACAACAGCCTGATTTACAGCTGGTGTTGCCAGTGATTAATGAAAAGCGAAAACATCAAGTTGAAGCCATTTTGGCGCGGCTACCTAACTGTCCTGATGTGCGTATCACCGTGCAAAATGCTCGCGCCGTGATGGCTGCCGCTGATGCGGTGTTAATAGCATCGGGTACGGCAACGCTTGAAGCTGCATTATTGAAAAAGCCGATGGTTGTTGGCTACAAAATGTCGCGGTTTAGCTATGCCATTTTTTCAAGAATGCTACAGATAAAAAATGTTTCCTTGCCGAATTTATTAGCAGGTAAAACTTTAGTTAAAGAATTGATTCAAGAGAACTGCCAACCGCAGTTGTTAGCGGAAGAAGTTTTAAGTTTGCTTGCCGAAAGTGAAAAGAAGTCAAAAATGATAGCAGCCTTTGAACAAATTCATCGTGACCTAAAAAAAGATGCTGATAATATCGCCGCTAAGGCAATTATTGATTTGATTGAGGAATAATTATGATTGCCGGAGTCGATGAAGTGGGGCGTGGACCGTTAGCGGGGCCGGTAGTTGCTGCCGCGGTTATTTTGGATCCTAAGCAGCCGATCGAAGGCTTAACTGACTCGAAAAAGTTATCACCGAAAAAACGAGAGCAGTTAGCACAGGAAATTAAATCAAAAGCTTTAGCTTGGTCATTAGGGCGAGCGGAAGCTGAAGAAATCGATCAAATTAACATATTGCAAGCTTCTATGAGAGCGATGGAAAGAGCCGTAGAGGGATTGTCGATTGAGCCAGCTAAGGTGTTGGTCGATGGTAACAAGTTACCCAACTTCGCTTATCCAGCCGAGGCTATTGTTAAAGGTGATTTAACTGAGCCATGTATCAGTGCCGCATCGATTTTAGCGAAAGTGGTCCGTGATGCTGAAATGCAAGAATGGCATAAGCAATTTCCAGAATATGGCTTTGACCGGAACAAAGGGTACCCAACGGCGCAGCATCGTAACGCGCTCGTACAACTCGGGTTAACGCCGATCCACCGTAAAAGTTACGCTCCGGTACAAAAAGTCTTATTTGAATAAAGGGGGAATACTGATGATTGAGCCGGGAATTTATCGTCATTTTAAAGGCGGCGAGTATCATGTAATGGGTATGGCTCGCCACTCTGAGACAGAAGAAATGCTGGTTGTGTATTTTCCTCTTTATGGTGATCAGCAGTGGTTTGTACGTCCATTGACTATGTTTACTCAGAGCGTAGATGTCGATGGCGAACCACAGCCGCGCTTTATTAAAATTGCCGACTTACCCAAGGCGTCAATCTGACGACTTTAATCGAATGTCAAGCCTACCTTTCTGCAAGGTATTGGCTTAGTATGCGAATTCAAACTTTTACGATTTAGGCTAAGTTTATGACCTCATTTGTGCATTTGCGTGTACATACTGAATATTCGATGACCAATGGGTTATGTCGAATTAAGCCTCTTATTAAGCAAGCGGCGGCTTATGAGCAGCCTGCTCTAGCATTAACCGATCAAAATAATATTTGTGGGTTGGTTCGGTTTTATACTGAAGCTCAAAGCAATGGCTTAAAGCCGATCATCGGCTGTGATTTATGGGTTGAATGTGATGCCTCGGGTAAAGAGCCTTTCCGCATTGTTTTGCTGTGTATGAATGATGATGGTTACACTAATCTTAAGCGAATTATTTCCGAAGCCTACACCACGAATCAGCAGCGCGGTAAACCCATCGTAAAGCGTGACTGGTTAGAGCAGTGGAACGACGGTTTGATCGTTCTCTCAGGTGGTCGCGAAGGCGATGTAGGAAGAGCCTTGTTAGCCGGCAATATGGATTTAGCAGCCGAGTTGCTGGGTTTTTGGAACAGTTTTTTCCATAATCGCTATTATCTTGAGTTGCAGCGAACCGGGCGCGAGAATGAAGAAGATTATATTCATGCAGCCGTTGGGCTTGCCCTCGGCTCTAGCACGCCAGTGGTCGCTACCAATGATGTACACTTTTTAACCCAAGAAGATTTTATTCCGCATGAAGCGCGGGTTTGTATTGGGATGGGACGCGTACTTGAAGATCCGGAACGGCCACGGTTATTTACCGATCAGCAATATTTAAAAACCGCTGAAGAAATGATCGAGCTGTTTTCCGATATACCCGAAGCGATTGAAAATACCGTTGAAATTGCGAAACGTTGTTCAGTCAAATTAAAGCTAGGGACCTATTATCTACCCAAGTTTCCCACCGGTGATATGGATGAAGCTGAGTACTTGTGTAAGGTTAGTCGCGAAGGTTTGGAAGAGCGCTTAAGTGTGTTGTTTGACCCTCAATCTGCCGATTTTGCCGAGCAGCGTCAAGCTTATGATGAGCGGCTTGAGATTGAGTTGAACGTTATCAATCAAATGGGATTTCCTGGCTACTTCTTAATTGTTGCCGACTTTATTCAATGGGCCAAAGACAACGATGTTCCGGTGGGACCGGGGCGTGGTTCAGGCGCCGGATCCTTAGTTGCTTATGCACTTAAAATCACCGATCTTGATCCACTCGCTTACGATTTGCTATTTGAACGGTTTTTGAATCCTGAGCGGGTTTCGATGCCTGATTTTGATGTTGATTTCTGTATGGATGGTCGAGACCGCGTTATCGATTATGTGGCCGAGACTTATGGCCGTGATGCGGTTTCGCAAATTATTACCTTTGGTACGATGGCGGCAAAAGCGGTGGTACGTGATGTTGCACGTGTCTTAGGTAAACCTTATGGATTAGCCGATAGACTTTCTAAATTAATTCCGCCAACGCCCGGAATGACACTTGCTAAAGCTTTGGAAGAAGCGCCTGAGCTCGTCGACGCGATAGAGCAAGATGAAGAAGCGCAAGAAGTTTGGGAGATGGCAAAGTCACTCGAGGGAATAATTCGTCAAGCAGGAAAACACGCCGGAGGTGTTGTTATATCACCGACAACACTCACGGACTTTACCGCAATTTACTGTGACGAAGATTATAGCGGGCTGGTTGCCCAGTTTGATAAAGATGATGTTGAAAAAGCAGGCTTAGTTAAGTTCGACTTTTTGGGCTTGAAGACCCTAACCATTGTCGATTGGGCAATGGAAATTGTGAATCGTTTGCGCGCGGAAAAAAATCAAGAGCCGCTCGACATCAATCATATTCCATTAGAAGACAAACCGACCTTTGACTTGCTCAAGGCTTCTGATACGACCGCGGTTTTCCAGCTGGAATCGCAAGGAATGAAGAATCTGATTGATCGACTGCAACCGAGCAATTTTGAAGATATTATCGCGCTTGTAGCGTTATTTAGACCTGGACCATTACAGTCTGGGATGGTTGATGATTTCATCAATCGAAAGCATGGCCGTGCCGAAGTTTCTTACCCTCATCCGGATTATCAACACGATTCACTACAACCGATTCTGGAGCCAACTTATGGGGTTATCGTATACCAAGAGCAGGTAATGCAGATTGCTCAGGTGTTGGCCGGTTACAGTCTCGGTGGCGCCGATTTGCTGCGTCGAGCAATGGGTAAAAAGAAACCGGAAGAGATGGCAAAGCAGCGCTCCATTTTTGCTGAGGGGGCGGAAGGTTTAGGTATTGATCCCGAGTTAGCGATGAATATTTTTGACTTGGTTGAAAAGTTCGCGGGCTATGGATTTAATAAATCTCACTCTGCAGCTTACGCATTGGTTGCTTACCAAACGGCGTTTTTAAAAGCCCATTATCCGGCTGCCTTTATGGCCGCGGTAATGTCGGCGGATATGGACAACACTGATAAAGTGGTGACCTTTGTCGATGATTGTTTACAGCATCAAATTAAAATAATGCCGCCCGATGTCAATCAAGGCGAGTATAAATTTACGGTCACAGATGAAAATACCATTATCTATGGGATTGGCGCTATCAAAGGTGTCGGTGAAGGTGCGATTGAAAGCTTTGTTAATGAACGAAAAGCAAATGGGATGTTTACCGATTTGTTTGATTTTTGTCGTCGCGTTGATTTACGTAAGGTTAATCGCCGAACCATCGAAAATCTTATCAAAGCGGGAGCTTTGGATCAGCTAGGACCAAATCGTAGCGTGCTAATGGCGAGTTTGGACGAGGCGATTAAAGCAGCGGATCAACAAAATAAAGCGGCTGCAATTGGGCAGGATGATTTATTTGGAGAAGCATTTACCGCTGACACATCAACGGGTGAATTGAACTGGGCAAGAGTTCGACCTTGGCCGGAAGAGCTGGTTTTACAGGGAGAAAAAGAAACGCTTGGACTGTATTTAACCGGCCATCCAATTGACCGATATCTCGCTGAATTGAAAAGCTTTGTCCCCAATCGGATTAATCAATTACAGCCGACTCGACGTGGTGAAAACGTAAAAACATCGGGTTTAGTCATGGACGTGATGGTAAGAACCAATAAACGTGGCGATCGCTTTGCCATTGTTACCATCGATGATAAGAGTGGGCGTATTACGTTATTTGTCGGCGCTAATATTTATGAAGATTATAAAGAGCAACTCAAAGTTGATAACATCATCATTGCTGAAGGTGATGTGAAATTTGATGACTTTAGTGGTGGTCTGCGGATCAACACAGTTGCTCTTTATGACTTTGTGACTGCACGTGAACAGTATGCGAAAGGGTTAATTATTGACATACAGAACGAGCAAGCCGCGCCCAATATTGCGGAGCAAATGCTGCGTTTTATAAAGCCGTGTTTAAATGGCCAGACACCAATTAAATTTCGTTATTACCTCAATGGGCATGTAGCACATATTGCTTTGGGTGATGCTTGGCGGGTTCAGCCGACGGATGATTTGATTTATCAACTGGAAGGGATTGATGGCTGTGCCAAGGCCACGCTCGAGTATTAAGTAAACTCGTCGTGATACCCAAGAGTATCACGACGATTTAAGGCTAGCTTAGTAAAAAAGTACTGGCAAGTGCCACAACTGGCGCAGCGGTTGGTTTATCGTGCTGCCAATCACCACTCTCAACGCCACTACCGGCAATATCAATATGGCAATATGGAATTGGTGTGTCAGCAAATTGGCCATGTTGATCGAGACCGGATGCTAAGCTGAGGAAGGCCATCGGAAATTGATGACCACGAGCAATCGAGACCGAAGGGCCATTGTTGCTCGATAATACATCATCGGCTTCGCTGCGCGCTCGAATGATATTCCAGTCTTCACGGCGTGGACGACTAAGTTCACCGCAATCACCCCAAAGCTCGCCCTTATCTTGTAAGCGGCTGGCGAGACGCTCTGCACGGGCGGGACCATTTTCTACATAAATCGTGTAAGGTCCTGCGGTCAGGGCGGCATGACCGGTTAACGTCGCAATGGTAAATAGACTTGGACGAACTTCATTGAGCGCTTGCGCTCGACAGTGCGAAAGGAGATCACACATAACCAGTCGTCCTTCAGCGTCAGTATTTCCGATACGAACCCGTTTGCCGGAGTGAGCAGTAATGATTTCATCGGCGACAAAACAATCAGCGCCAATGCTGTTTCGCACAGCACCAATTTTTGCAATCACTTTGAGACCTTTTGGTTGCAGCTTTGCGACTGCTTGCATAAAACCAGCAACGGCTGCTGCACCGCCTTTATCTCGGCTCATGCCTGCCATGTGTCCACCGACTTTTAAATCCGCTCCACCGGTATCATAGGTGACGGCCTTGCCTACTAACATTAAGGTTTGTTCGATCGGACCTTCGCCTTGGTATTCGAGATGGATCACTCGCGGGTGGTGACGCTCCACACTAAGTGATGCTCGCGCAACGGCGTGAAGCAGTGGATACTGTTTTAATAAATCATCCGGATTAGACTCTACAGTAACGCTTACTGGGCTGCCTGCGAAGGCTTTTTCACAGTACTCGGCAAAGCGTGGAGGCGCCATGCGCTCGGGTTCAGTGCCACAGAGATCGCGCGCGAGGCGGCGGCCACTTTCGGTTGCCATTAGAAACTCGAGATTGACGGCTTGGTTAGGATCAAACAGGCCGATTGTGGTAATCGGCTCAAGCTCTGCTTCAGCACGCGCTTCGCGCGCTTCCAGCGGCTTCCAAAGTGCTTGGCAAGCTGACAGAAAGCTTACCGCAAGCGCTTGCGCAAATTTGTTATCGGCCGGGACGCCTTCGATCACTAACAGTGGCGCTTTTGCACCCGCGCTTTTAGCAAGCTCAACTCCCTTTTTTGCGGCATCACCAAAGTGACGTACATCTGCGACGTCTTGTTGCAAACTGGCTGGAGCGCTAACGATTAATCGTTGTCCTGGAGCTGCCGTCGTGTGTAGTAACACAGTATCTTGACCAATACGCGCATCCGCTTTTGCGGCTTGCTCAATAGCGCTATTGAGCTCTGAACTAATTTCACATCGAGTCTGTGGCGAGACTAACACCACAGCGTCAAAATCGCTTGCTTGGGACCATTGTTGGATTACGGTCGGAGTAGGAAAACTCATGGTTTAAATGTCCTTGTAAGTAAACGCTGTTCATTTAGGTTGATAACGGGGCTACCAAACTAATTGTTTCTCTCTCGAAATACAACTGACTTGCCGCAAAGCTTAGTGCTTAAGCTTGCTTTGACATACTTTTTAACATTTCCGCGCGTCTAAACACGATTATCGTCGTATCTGACTAATAAGTGTCGAAATTGGTCACTTAACAACTGACCGTATCGCCATAAGTAAGGAACTATTTCCTTATAAAACAAATGGTTATATTTTGGCGTAAAAAGTGCTTAAGAACCGCAGGCTGATTTACCCAACTTGGCTAACCTGTGTGAGCCGTAAAAGGTAACAGTCATTTACATTTATCAGCTTGTGTTTTGGTGATGTAGTGTTATATGTTAATATAACACCTATTGAGCAGCGCTCAGACAATTAAATATAGGAATCAACCATGGAATCTCGAATTAAGACGTTTGCTTTATCAACGCTGTTGGCCTCCGTAGCTTTGATCGGTTGCAGTGCTGATGTAAAGCTTGGAGAAGAAGCCGAAGCGAAGAAAAAAGAAGAGCCGGCTGTACCTGTTGAAGTGGCAGAGGTGGTACGCGGTGATATCAATGCGGTTTATTCCAATACCACAACGCTAGAAGCTGAAGAAGAAGCTTTGGTGGTGGCGAAAGCGAGTGAAATTATCACGGATATCTTGGTTGAAGAAGGCGATAGCGTTGTTGCTGGCCAAGTACTCGCACGCTTAAATACAGAAAAAATGCAGCTGGAGTTGATGCAAGCACAAGCAAACTTAAAGCGACTCAAAGCGGAGTTGGATCGTAACCAACGCATCTACGAGAAAAAAATGGTGAGCTCTGACGTATACGAGCGATTGAAGTTCGATTATCAAGCTCAGCAAGCTGCTTATGAGCTGGCCAAATTGCAACTTGATTACGGTACTATTCGAGCGCCTATTTCTGGTGTGGTTTCAGAGCGTATGATCAAAGTAGGCAACATGGTTAAATTAAATGACCCGCTATTTCGTATCTCTGACTTTGATCCCTTATTGGCGGTCATCCATGTACCTGAGCGAGAGTTGTTCAAAATTCAAAAAGGACAGTTTGCACAGGTTAAAGTGGATGCAAACTTAGATAAAGTTTTCGCCGGCCAAGTACTTCGGATCTCTCCCGTTGTCGATGCAACCAGCGGTACCTTCAAAGTTACGGTGGAAGTGAACGATCCTGACTCAACATTACGTTCGGGTATGTTTGGCCGAGTAAATGTCGTATACGCAAACCACAAAGACACGCTATTGGTAAGTAAAGCGGCTTTAATTGCCGAAGAAGACAAGCCAACAGTATTCGTAGTGTCGGGGGAAAAAGCTGAGAAACAAGCGGTAAAGTTAGGCTTTGAAAATAGTAATTATGTAGAGATTACCTCTGGTTTGGATCAAGGTGATTTAGTTGTAACAGCAGGCCAAAATAGCCTTAAAAATGCTAGTAAAGTCAATGTGCTCAATCGTAAAGAGTCAAATAAAGAAATAGCGAAACTAGACAACTAATTAACAACTGATAAAAATTATAACCACGGGGAATTCCATGAGCTTCACTGCATCTGTCGTTGAGACTTCAACGAGACGGCCAGTTACGGTCTTCATGTTTACACTGGCCTTATGTATTTTCGGTTTTGTTTTGTTAGGCAGATTAGGTTTAACATTACTACCTGATCTTTCCTATCCCACCTTAACTATTAGAACTGAATACACAGGTGCAGCTCCCTCAGAAGTTGAAAATTTAATAACTAAGCCAATTGAAGAGTCGATCGGTGTTGTACGTAATTTGCGTCAAATTCGCTCAACATCAAAAGCTGGACAATCCGATGTTATTCTCGAGTTCAACTGGGGAACGGATATGGGAATGGCCGGTTTGGATGTTCGTGAAAAACTCGATGTGGTTAATTTGCCATTAGATGTACCTCGACCAAGCTTATTACGTTTTAATCCAACTCTAGCGCCTATCATTCGCTTATCGCTCACTTTCGACGATAATGAGAAAGAAACTTTAACCGAATCTGAGTTAATTGAATTACGTCGCCTTGCTGATGAAGAGATCAAGCGACGCATTGAGTCCATTGAAGGGGTTGCCGCGGTTAAAGTAAGTGGTGGTCTTGAAGATGAAGTTCAAGTATTGGTCGACCAACAGAAGCTCAGTCAAATAAATCTGTCGATTGAGCAAGTGGCTAGTCGCTTACAGGCTGAGAACGTAAACCTTTCGGGAGGCCGTCTCGATGAAGGCACTCAGCAGTTCTTAGTACGCACGATAAATCAATATCAAAGTATTGACGAGATTGCTAACTCAATCATTACGATTGTAAATGGAAAACCGATATTTCTTAAGGACATCGCAACTGTTCAGCAGCGATTTAAAGAACGTGAAGCGATAACTCGTTTTAGCGGCAATGAAGCGGTAGAAATTGCCATTTATAAAGAAGGTGATGCCAATACCGTATCGGTAGCCGAAAGAGTTTCGTCGCGTTTAAATTTTATTAAGAAGAGCTTAAGTGATTCTATAAAAGTTGATGAACTTTATAATCAGTCAACTTTCATCGAAAACGCAATTAACGAAGTGCTGCAAAATGCGTTCATCGGTGGGTTGTTAGCTATGCTTGTTCTGTATTTGTTTTTGCGTAACTTTAAGTCGACATTGATTATATCTCTAGCGATACCCATTTCAGTGATCATAAGCTTTAATTTGATGTATAAGTTTGGTATCACTTTAAATCTTATGTCTTTGGGTGGTTTAGCGTTAGCTGTTGGTTTGCTAGTCGACAATGCGATTGTCGTATTGGAAAACATAGCTCGTAAAAAAGAGCAAGGGCTTGATCAAGTCACTGCTGCTCGTGAAGGTGCCTCAGAAGTTGCTGGAGCAATCTTTGCTGCCACAATGACCACGATTGCTGTATTTTTACCGTTAGTTTTTGTTGAGGGAATCGCTGGTCAGTTATTCAGTGACCAAGCCCTAACCGTAACTTTTGCTTTAATTATTTCGCTACTAATGGCCCTCACCGTGATACCCATGGTTTCCGCTCGGGGAGGAATTAAACAGCCGTATCAGTTAAGTTCAGAGGACGTCGCTGAGCGCGAGGAACGAGGTATTGTTGCAAGAATTTTTATGTGGCCATTTCACTTTATTTTTAAAGTGATAATTCCGTTTTTCGCCACTTTGTTTACTGCATTATTTAAAGGCATCAGTATTCTACTTCGGCTGTTCATGCAGCTTCTGGTTGTTCCTTTTAACTGGTTTTACAATGGGTTAGAAAATGGTTACCGAAAGTTATTGCCATGGTCATTACAGCATCGATTTATAGTATTGGTTGTGGCTATCGCATCCTTCGCATCCAGTATTGCGTTACTAGGTAAAATTGGTGTTGAGTTAATTCCGTCTCTTTCACAAGGAGAGTTAATTGTTGAAATTCAAGCGCCTGCTGGAACTCCAATCGAGGAGACTGACAAAATCGTTATGTCGGTTCATCGTTTGGCGAACGAAATTCCCGGAATTGCTCATACCTACTCTGTGACAGGTAGTGGTAATCGACTAGACTCGAGTCCTGAGAAAGGTGGTGAGAATCGCGCTGAGGTTAATGTTGTTATTTCGCGTCCATTTACCGAAGCGAAAGAAGCCAGTGTGACGGCAGCGTTACGTGAGCGATTAGCCAGTATTCCAGATATCGAAGTGAAGATTGAAAAGCCAGCTTTATTTACCTTTAAAACACCACTCGAAGTTGAGATCTATGGCTATAACTTAGATAAAGTTAAGGAGCAGAATGATCGGTTAGTCGAGTTGTTGGAAGCTAATGACCGCTTTGGGGATATTAAGTCAACCATTCAGCAAGGTTTTCCAGAAATTCAGATCAAGTTCGACCATCAGCGTGCCGCTGCACTTGGTTTAAATGTGCCCAGCATTGCACGTAATGTCGTTGCTCAGATTCGTGGAAATGTGGCCACCAAATACGCCTTTCGTGATCGTAAAATAGATGTCTTAGTGCGTGTGCAAGAAGACGATCGATCTTCAATTGACGATATTCGCAATCTTGTGGTTAATCCGTTGGCAGCAAGGCCGATTACTTTAGAGAGTATTGCGACAATTGAGGTTGCTATCGGTCCCAATGAAATTAATCGTATCTCTCAGGAACGTGTTGCCATTATCTCGGCTAATTTAACTTATGGTGATCTGGGCGAAGCGGCGTTGCAGTTACAGCGCGAAGTAGCTCAATTACCGGATGTATCGGGTGTCGAAATTGTGGTAGCCGGTCAGAATGAAGAAATGGAAGTTTCCTTTAATTCACTTAAAGTCGCGTTAGCACTGGCAATATTTTTAGTTTACCTAGTAATGGCGTCGCAATTTGAGTCCCTGTTACATCCATTTATTATTATATTCAGTGTGCCTTTGGCGTTGGTGGGAGCAGTTTATGCGTTGTTTTTAACGCAATCGACCATCAGTGTTGTGGTGTTTATCGGATTGATAATGCTTGCGGGCATTGTCGTAAATAATGCAATTGTGTTAATCGACAAAATCAACCAGTTACGCGCCCAAGGTCAAGATAAACTGGAAGCTATATTTGAAGCCGGCTCTACTCGGCTGCGACCAATTATTATGACCACTTTGACTACGACGCTTGGGATGCTACCGTTAGCGCTTGGGTTAGGCGAGGGTGCTGAAATTCGAGCCCCAATGGCCATCACGGTAATTGGTGGCTTAATTGTGTCGACGCTTCTGACTCTCGTGGTTATTCCAGTACTTTATTCATTGGTTGATCGCAAGCAATAGGACGATATCATGAAATTAACGACATTAGCTTTAAAGCGCCCCGTTACTACCATGATGTTTTTTCTCTGCTTTGTGGTAACCGGTTTAATTGGTTCGCGCTTGCTGCCGCTTGAGTACTTCCCTTCGATAAGTTTTCCTGGGATTATCGTATCTATTCCGTATCCAAATTCGTCTGCGGAACAAGTCGAAGAAGTTATAACTCGTCCAGTCGAGGAAGTTCTATCGACAATGAGCGCGCTTAGAATGATTAACTCGACGACATCTGACAATCGAGTTGAGATCTTTATGCAGTTCGCATGGTCAGAAAACCCTCGGTTGAAGAGTGTTGAAGCGCGCGAAAAAATTGATGCGATTCGTGATCAGCTTCCCGATGATTTGCAGCGATTTTTTATTGTCAGTTTTACAACCGATAATCAACCGATGATGACACTCCGTGTGTCATCCGAAAGAGACTTATCAAACGCTTACGATTTACTTGACCGAAAATTAAAGCGTCCCATCGAACGAATTGATGGGGTTTCAAAAGTTACCTTATATGGTGTTGATAAGCGACAAGTCCGTATTCAATTGGATGCTGAGCGAGTTGCTGCACATAAAATTGACTTGGAACAATTAACTCAGCGCCTGCGTGAAGAAAATTTTAATGTGAGTGCCGGCGAAATTACTGCCGCAAACTCTCGCTTTCGGGTAAAGCCTTTCGGTGAGTTCACCGATTTGAAATCATTTGAAGAAATCATACTAAATCAGCAAGGCGTAAAATTAAAAGATATAGCTTCCATAACGCTACAACAACCAGAGCGACAAGAAGGACGCCACCTTGATCAGGATTATGCCATCGGTTTAGATATATTGCGCCAATCGAGTGCAAATATGGTAGAAGTTGCCAGCAATGTACTTAAAGCCATCGAGAATGCTGAGAATGATCCCGCTTTTCAAGGGATTAAATTATTCGTTATGGATAATCAAGCAGACGGTATTACCCAGTCGTTAAAGGATATTAGCTTTTCCGGTCTTATTGGATTTGTCTTTTCGATTATCGTTTTGTATTTATTTCTGCGTGATATTGCAACAACGTTAATTGTGGCGTTAGCGGTTCCGTTTGCATTGGCCATTACTTTGGCATCTATGTTCTTTCTTGGAGTATCGCTGAACATACTTTCGATGATGGGGCTTATGCTGGCAATTGGTATGCTGGTCGACAATGCTGTGGTGGTAACCGAAAGTATTTTTCGCTATCAAGCCCAATATCCTGATGATAATCGCAAGGCAGTTATTCATGGAGTTAAAGAGGTCGGTGTGGCAGTCTTTGCTGGTACTTTAACAACGGCAATTGTATTTTTACCTAATATTATTGGTGAGAAGGTAAGTTTTACGATTTTTCTTAGTCATGTAGCAATAACAATTGTAATTGCATTAGCTGCATCATTATTTATTGCGTTAACCATTATACCGTTATTATTAATTAAGCTGAATATCAGTAGTAAGCAATCTGCCAGTCCAATTATTAATCGTTTGACTGATCGTTATGAAGGTTGTCTACGTTGGATGATAGCGCGGCCTTACTGGGCTACTTTTATTGCCTTGTTAACATTGGTTAGCATTGCTATACCTGCAGTTTTTGTTAAAAAAGATAATTTTTCAGATGACACCAAACGCCGTTTATTTCTTCCTTATAATATTGATAGTCAATACAGTATCGAACGGATTGAAAAAGAAGTCGATAAAATGGAAGCCTTTTTATATGACAACAAAGAGTTTCTGAATATCGAATCGGTTTACAGTTTTTATAATAACAACCGAGCGGAGTCGACCATTTTATTGACTGAAGGCGATAAAGTTACGCGTAGCGTAACGGAAATTCGAAAGTTTATTGAAGAAAATATGCCCGAGTTAGCGATTGGGCGGCCAAGTTTCGATCGCAATCGCGGGCAACAAGAAGCAATCAAAGTATTTGTTTCTGGAGAGTCGACCGAAGTGTTGCGAGGCTTGAGCGAGGATGTTGAGCGATTGATTCGCTCAATAGATGGTGTTGTCGAAGCACGCTCCGAAGCCGCATCAAAAGACCGCGAATTCCGTATTATCGTTGATCGCATAAAAGCCCAGAATATTGGTATGGATCCAGCGAGAATTGCAAACTTGATTGCCGTAGCAATGCGTGGTCAACCGTTACGATCATTCCGCGGGAAAGACAATGAAATCGAAGTAATGCTTGAGTATGGTGACCAATATGAACGCAGTGTTAGTGACTTGAAGTTTTTACAGCTACCTTTGCCCAATGGTGAACAAATTCCACTATCCGCTGTTGCACGTTTTGAAGTAAAGCAAGCTGCAAACTCGATTAGAAGAATGGACCGTCGTACCAGTATTGGTGTGGTCGCTTCTCTCGATGATGGCTTTACGCTTGATGAAGCGAAGAAGGAAATTGAAAAAGTGATGAAGTCACTCGCTCTGCCAGATGGTTATCAATGGACCTTGGGGCGAGCGTTCGATCAAGAAGCACAAAACGATAACATTATGGTATTCAATATGTTGCTTGCTGTCATGATGATTTTTGTTGTGATGGCTGCTTTGTTCGAATCACTGTTATTTCCGTTAGCGGTTATTTCATCGATTATTTATGCCGTGGTCGGAGTATATTGGTTTTTCTTCATTACCGGAACGCAATTGTCGATCATGGCGTTTATCGGGATTTTGGTATTGATGGGCGTGGTGGTAAATAATGGAATTGTTTTAATCGATCATATTAATCATTTACGCAAGCAAGGTTACTCTCGCGAGCAAGCGATAATTCAAGGTGGACGTGATAGGTTGCGGCCAATATTAATGACCGTTGCCACAACTATCTTAGGATTAATCCCGCTGAGTATGGGAGACACAACTATAGGCGGGGGAGCAAATTCTCCTTCCTACTATCCGATGGCGCGAGCAGTAATTGGTGGTTTGGCATTTTCAACGATTGTGAGTCTTTTGATCTTACCGTCAATTTATATTGGTTTAGATAATTTAAGAGCCGGCTGGCAAAATCTATGTCGTCAGGCAAGTGAGCGAGCAGAGCAGTGGATAAGGTTAAAAAAAACTAATTAAACTGTGCCACATATTCTTCAATAAGTCGGTGCTTCTCAGGATCCTCATCCATTAGGGTGAGGGTTAATTGAAAGAGTTGTGCATCGGGTTTGTTTTCTGCGGCCTGAATACCGAGTATAAAACCATTGATGCGCATAACTTTCGATTCTCCTTGCTGTTTAAATTCAATATCAACCGCAACTTGTTCCAAAATTTCAGGAATGTAACCATCATTCTTAAATATGCCGATGCAACTTGTTTTGGTAAGATTCTTCACAGCACACTTTACATGTCCGCTGGATGTACGCACTAACGCAACACCTTTTGGTAGTGGGGCGGATGCTTTAGCTTTAGCAGGCGATTTACTTCCGGTTAAAACTTCTAATGATGAAGAAGCGGCTTGTTTCGGTTGTGCCATACGGCCAACGATGCCATGACGCTTTAGTGCCCGCTCGACCTTCTCAGCGAACTGTTGCCGATTAAACGGCTTGACTAAATAATCACTAACGCCGGCTTCGATAGCTTCGACAACAAACTCCTTGTCGCCACGGCTGGTTACCATAATAAAGGGCTTGTTTTTGTAACGCTCTTCTTGGCGGATCCATTGTAACAGTTCCATGCCATTCATTTCAGGCATCTCCCAGTCACATAAAATGAGGTCGATTTCTTGGTGCAGTAAAACCGACTTGCCTGACTGTCCATTGTGAGCGTCGAACAACTTGGCGCCAGGAAAATAATCCCGCACAAACTTCTTAATCAAATCCCTGATCATGCTGGCATCATCTATAACCAGAATGTTGAACGACTTCATCGATACTCTGCCAATATTATTTATTTGATGGGCTAATTGAGTAAGTGTAGCCGAAATAACAGGCTTTGATGTATTTACTTAGCAGTGTAGCTCTAAGCGGAAATCATCCATGATATAACCGTTGCCAATGTCGGCTACTACTTCGGCTACATTTTCAAAGCCAAGAGCTTGATACGCATTGATGGCAAGGTGGTTATATTTGTTAACGGTTAACACTATTGTGGATAATCCATGCTCGTTAGCCAAGCGCTTGATGAAGTCGAGGGCTTGTTTAGCAAAACCCTGTCCTCGCGCATTGCTTGCCAGGTAAAGTTTACTGAGAAACAGATGCTCTGCCGTTGGCTTAACTGCGAAATACCCAACCAACTCCGAGAGGGCGTGCAACTGGAAATATAGCGTATTCTCTTGCTCAATTTGATGCTTCATAGCGGGGTAACTTTGGAATTTTTCTAACATGTAAGACACCTGTGCAGCGCCAATTATAGGTGTGTAATGTTCCGCCCAGATAGTCTCTGCCAAGGCTTCGATCGCTTTCAGCTGGTTATCTGACGTGGCCTTGGCAATGTTCAGTGTGTGACTCATAACATTCCTAATGTAAATACTTGAAAAGCTACTTGTGCAAGTAGTGTTTGTTGTAGTAGTATGTTTCTTAGGGATGAGACTCCAGACTCAACCCTGAGTTTTGAGCGACTATGGCGTCCTCGTCGGTTCCCTGGTCGAAAGGCCACAACCGTTCCGTTGCCGGAACAGTGCATTAATTGCCTTTTGGCCGATTTGGACGATTGCGCCTGCGCCCTAATCATTCGCTCATCTTTCCACCCGCAGCGTTGAGCTCTCCTCCTGCGGGTTTTTTTTAGTTTATCTCATCTAAATCATCGGCGCAGTGTCTCTATTTAAATAGAATCACTTTTGGATGAGGACTTACTATGAATTCCGTTGAAATTTTTATTCCTATTACAATGTTTTTGGCCATCGCGGCTGTGTTGATAACCTTTTTCTATTACTCAAAGAAGAATAAAGAAGGTATTCAACAGACGATCAGGCATTCCATCGATCAAGGACAATCCCTAACCCCTGAGCTATTAGAAAAGTTGGCGGGAACTCATTCGCCAAGAGTTAAAGATCTTCGCCGTGGCGTAGTCGCAACGGCCATTGGGTTAGCCGGTTTTTGTGCGGGCTTAATTATGGATGAGCCAGACGCTCGAGTAGTGTTTATGATGCTGTCCTTGTTTCCAATGTTTGTTGGCATTGGATTCCTATTGGTTTGGAAATTAAATCGCTATAATGATTGAAACACGACCAATAGGTTGGCGCATGGAACGAGATCGTCTCTTGATCGCAAGAGCACTAAACGGTGAGCAATCGGCTTTTTCTCAGCTGGTTGCTCATCATCAGTCAGCACTTCGGCAGTTTTTGCGCCGTATATCAGCGGGTGATTACGCCTTAGCTGATGATGTGGCGCAAGATAGTTTCATGCTGGCTTATCAGAACCTAGCGCAATTTAAAGGAACCGGTAGTTTTGCCGGTTGGTTGAGGCGTTTGGCATACAACCGCTTTATTCGAGTGGTTACAACTGGTGCAGAAAAGTACGAAACGCCCTGTGATATTAGCTGGCAACAATTAGAGTCTCGAGATGCTGTTGAAGCCGATATTTTGGCCGAGAAATTGATGAGCCATTTATCGGTTGAAGAACGGCTAACCCTGACGTTAAATTGTAGTGAAGGTATGAGCCATGGCGAAATTACCGAAGTGACGGGAATGCCGTTAGGTACGGTAAAGTCACACATTGCGCGGGCGAAACGCAAACTGCATCAAATTATAGATGCTGAAGCTGTGGCTTAATCGATTGGAGGAAAATAGGATGCTAGAAAAATTACTGGCTTATCACCAAACCTTGTCTGATCGCGGCTTTATTGACGCGTTCAATCAGCGCCTTAATGTACAATTAAAGCGCCGTTACTGGATACTAACCTTGTGTGGCGTGGCGGCATTAGTGTGCGCAATACTCGGTGTCAGCGCACTGGTACAGTGGGCGCCTTCGTTAACTTTTCTCGGGGAGATGTCAACGCCTTTGACGTGGTCGGTGATTGGCTTAGTGGTCATGACTTTTCTAATGTGGCTATTAATGCTCGAGGAATTTGCGTAAATCTCGCACCTGAGATATTTGATGTTGAATATTCACATCAGTTCTATGCGCTCTGTCGCTTTTCTTCTCGTATAATCTTTATAAATGATTTAATCTTAAAAATTACTGTTAATTCCGCTGCGCAACAATGCTAGAATCATCGCTAGTGGTGTATCTCTTTGATAATTAAAATAATATTTGCATATTTGGTAGCCAATTTAGGCCCCAACTGAGAATTCTATTGATGACAGAGTTGCCTTCTTCACAAACAGAAAGCAAGCAAGAACACGATTTGTTCGATGACTGGAGCGCTCATCCGATCCAGATCGGCGATTGCGTCATCGATTTTAATGAAAAGACCGTGACCACTGAGAGCGGCGAAGTTCGTAACATCACTCCCAACTCCATTCGACTATTGTTATTGCTGTTAGAAAACTCCAACTCTTATGTTTCATTAAATGATATTCATAAGTTTATTTACGGCAATCAATATAAAGATGATTCATCTACGCGCAAGCAAGTTACCGTTTTGCGTAAACTGTTCGATGATACTGATAAAGAGAAAAAGTACATCGAGAATAAACTGGGACACGGCTATCGGTTGATCGCTCCGGTGCAATTTCTCGACGATGACATCATTGCCGGACTGCCAATTAAAGACAAATACTTTTGGGCACTTGGTGCCTTTATTGCCGCCAGTGTGTCGGTTTTTTTGTTTGGTTGGTATTGGTTCGATGGGTTTCGTGAATCTATGCGTGGCGCAGTCATGCAACAAGAATATGAAACCGCAATGCCCTTAAGCCATTTTAAAGGGATCGAAAATTACCCCTCAATTTCAGCGGATCAACGCTGGATGTTATTCAATCATAAGCCAGAAGGTCAGGTTTTTTGGCAAGTCTATGTGCGTGATATGAAAACCGGAGATTTAATTAAATTAAGTCAAGGGGATCGCTACGAAAGGCTGCCGCGCTGGACAGCAAAAAACAAATTTATTTTTTCACGTTTTGAAGATCAGGCTTGTCACTTTTATATAGCCAGTTTTGATGCGGTTAAACGTGCGGTCGTCGATGAGCGTCAATTGGTGGCTTGTAATACTTTTTCACAAACGGCTCAAGGACACCTGTGGAACGATGAGCAAGGAATGTATTTTAACCGTGCGAAATCGGTGAACGAACCGTTTATTATTTATTCTCACTCTTTCAGTAGCGGAGAGAGCTGGCCAATCGCTTCGCCGCCCCCAAGTGGTAAAGGGGATTATTACTTCTCTGTTAGCCAAGATGGACTTTCTTTGGCGGTGCTGCGGAACAAAAACTGGTCTCAAACCGAGGTATGGCTTTACGACACGCGCACGTGGGAAACCCAGCTGATTGAAACCGTAGATTCGGTATTACATACCGTTGAGTGGTTTGGTAACGAAAAAATAATTTTTAAGAATGACTCCAATGAGATCCTTGAATACGATGTAACTCGCGGTTTTATTAGTATTTTAACCCGCGCCGAGACTCCTATTCTGGCGCCAATGGTCCTTAAAGATGGCAGTCTAGTGTATGCCTCAGGTAGTTATTTTAAGAGCGACCTCTTGCAACACTACCTGTCACAAGAGAAAGTTGAGAAAGTCGAAAGCTCTTCTTATCAAGACTTTTTACCCGCGGTCTCCATGGATGGCATGCAGTTGGCTTGGGTGAGTAATCGCTCCGGGGTCTATCAAGTTTGGATCCGTGACGAACAAGGGCATTCACGGCAACTTACCTATTTAAAAAATAATCTTAAGTTTACCGATTTAAGCTTTTCTCCTAATTCGCAGTTTTTGGGAGGCACGGCCAGTGGTCGATGGTTCATTATTGATAATGAAAGTAATGAAATTATCTGGGGTGATCAGAATCGCTATTATAAAAACTTTCAATGGCGCCGTGATAGTACCAGTGCTTTCGTTGCGGTTAAGCATATGGAGCAATGGGAGCAAACCGTTATTGGAATCAACGGCGAATATGACGAAGTGCCCAAACTGCCGAATGATGCTTTTATCGTGCTCG
This sequence comes from Gammaproteobacteria bacterium, assembly GCA_013373545.1. Taxonomy (GTDB): domain Bacteria; phylum Pseudomonadota; class Gammaproteobacteria; order Enterobacterales; family Kangiellaceae; genus Pleionea. The sequence continues at coordinate 25,215 of JABXHQ010000004.1, read as the reverse complement.
AAGCGCCGGGTACTGAGTTAACCTACGTGGCTAACTTTAAGATCAATGGATTTTGGCGGGTCCCGCAAGATCCGGAAGCCGAAAAAGTCTTTTTTCCGGTGGAGCAGTCGATAAACAAAACTGGTCGCTGGAGCGCCACCGATCAGGGGCTCTACTTTACTCAAAACGATACCCTTTACTTTCTAGCGCATGACAGTCAACAAATACAATTGATTGATCGCGATTTGAATGGCTCTCGCATTTCCGTTCCCAACCATGGTCAATGGTATATCGGCACACAAACCCTTGAGGGTGAGGTCGATTTGCTGTTGCTGGCACCTAAAGCGCCGAAAAAATAGTCATTTAGCTGTCTCGGTAAGCAAATTATTGGATTATTCACATTAATTGCGCTTACTTTTCACAGCATTCACATCTCAAATGCCGTAACTTATAACTCAGCAGCAACAAAACGATTAAAAATTAACCGCGCTGCGAGTAGTAAAATTTTTTTATAAGTGAGGTAAATATCATGACTAATATCAATATCTTCTTGATTCTTTTAGGATTATTAAACGGTGACGGCTCAGTAACCAGTGACGACACGCAAACCGATGCTGAAGTCCAGGTACAAGTATCCACTGATAATGGTGCTGGAATGGGTGTGACCGAATGTAAAGCTTTCCCAGAATGTCCTCCTGATATGGATACCTAATATGCAACCGAAACAGCAGTAATTTGTTGGCGGATCGGGGACGGAGCCCCCAAACCAACCGGTTTAATTCGAGCAATTCATTTTATTGAGAGGTGCGACATGCAAATTGGTGACATAGTTCAAGTCGAAAACGGCGAAGTGAAAATGACCGTCTATTCAATGGTCAACCAGCTACCCGAAAAAGAAGCTGGCCAGCTGATTGAGAATGGCTTCCAAGAAGACGATGTCTTATGTAAATGGTTTGTTGGGACAACCCTGAAGAAGCAGGTTTTTCACCAGCAACAATTACAGAAAGTGAGTTAATACGGCCGAACGGTAACCTTTGTGGTTATTGCAGAGCTGAGATTTTCAAGTTGGGTTTCCTATAACGCCACCTTATGAAAAATAAGGTTTTGAAAGGCTGAGGAGATTAAACAGCTGTCTTTTGCTGAATTTACTGGCTTAGGTGGCAAATCCGTTGCGAATTTTTGTGAAAAAACACTAATATGAATGTTCGGGCGGAAAAAACATCAAGGAGGTGTTATGACCATGCCAACAGCCTTTCAGTATTTAGATGCTGAAAATATACATTACCAGATGCTTCATCATCCGCGCACAGAGTCACTTGCGGAGACGGCTGTGCTGGCGCAAATCCCCTTGAATCAGCTGGCACGGGTTGAAGTTGTTGAGTTAGTTGGATTTGCCAGTAGCAACGATTTTACCCGCGTAATGATGGTTATTCCGGCCGATTGTGAAGTCTTTCCGAAAGCATTAGCGAAGGAACTTGGCTGTAAACAAGTTAACTTGCTGAGCGATGCTGTTCTGGAGCATATGTTTAGTGACTGCGAAGTCGGCGCTGAGCCACCATTCGGGCATCTTTACGGGATGAATGTGTTGTTTGCTCGTGAATTATTTGAGCGCTTTGAGATCGTTTTTAAGGGCGGTAATCATGAAACGCTGGTACGAATGAATACGCTCGATTTTTGCAATCAAGTTCGCACTCAATTAATTGAACATGGGTACGGAACCGTGGATGTCGATATTCCTTTCACCGAGCAAGCAAGTAAGCCCTGGCGTTGGCTTTAAAACTTGGCTTTAAAACAATGTCGACTGCGGGTTGATAAGATCGTCAAATCGCAGCTGATAAAATTGTAACAGACTGTCGGCAATCGGTCGTATTTGTCGCTCTATATATAAATCGTAATCGAGTGATGAATGTCGTTGCTGACGAGCTTCGGGTCCATTATGGGTAAGAAAGTACTCAACCCAAGCGCCTTTACTAAACGCTTTCTGTAAATTGCTATCTCGTTCAATGGCTTTGCGTGCGGCTTGAATATGCGGCGGAACGTTACGTTGATAACTATCGAGTTTACGGCGAATTCGCTTCCGATACATTAATTTTTCATCGAGCTCTCCGCGTTGAATTTTGGCGACTGTCTCGACAATAAACGACTGAAATTCTTCATGGTAAAACACTCGACGATAAAGCTCCGTTTGAAATTCTCTTGCGGCGAGAGTCCAGTCAGTTCTAACCGATTCTAATCCTTTAAATACTAGTTTTTCCCGACCATCATTTACTTGCAGTCCTGCATAACGTTTCTTCGAACCACGCTCGGAACCGCGAATCGTTGGCATGATGAAAGTTTGAAATTGAGTTTCGAACTCGAGTTCAAGATGGCTAGTTAGCTGATACTCTTCGCTGATAAAATTGCGCCACCATTGATTGAGCTCGGAGGCAAGCGACTGACCAATATCGTTGATGGTATCTGGGTTGATTTTTTGATGAAAACCTTTGAGCCAAACAAACACTGAATCAGTATCACCATAGATGACTTGGTAGCCCTTTTGCTCAATGACCGCTTTTGTTTTATAAAGAATTTGATGGCCTCGTAGAGTAATAGAGCTCGGCAGGCGAAAGTCAAAAAAACGACAGCCGGGCGTTCCCAGTACGCCATAAAATGAATTCATCAATATCTTAATAGCTTGCGACATGGCGGGATTGTTTTCACGCTTTGCGCGATCGCGTGCTTGCCAGAGATGCTCGATCAATTGTGGAAGAATACTTTCATTCCGAGAAAAAACTGCACCATTAAACCCGCTAATTACTAAACGAGGATCGTGAACTTTGGTTTCCTGTTGATCTTTAATTGCCGTATGCGGCTCAATCTTTAGCCCTTCGATCAGCCCTTGTGGATCAATATTAAACGTACGAATGATACTCGGATACAGACTTTTAAAATCGAGCACTAAAACGTGATGGTAAATACCCGGTTTAGAATCCATTACATAACCTCCGGGGCTACCAATATTTTCAGGCGTTTGCGGAATATTTGGCGCGATATAGCCATTTCGATGTAATAATGGTAGATATCGATTATCAAACGCTGCGACCGAACCTCCGAAACGATCGATATTTAAACCAGTAAGAAACGCTCGCTCAATAGAAAAATTAATTAAGTGGCAATGAGCGAAAATTTCTAACACCAGCTCACAATCGATTAAGTTGTACTCTGCGAGCAGAGGTTTGTTATGCTGAAAATTATATTCAATATCGTCGCCGCGATTACTTCCGTGAAATAACTTTTCTTTACCGAGCAGTTGCTTCGCTACTGCATTAAGGCTAAAACTTTCAAAGTTATAAGTAGCAGAGCGCATTGTCTCGATCCCGTCGAGTACTGCTCTTCCGGGTACGTCTACTAAAAAGTGTTGTTCGTTGTCCATCGCGGTGCGCCACTGCAGTGGCGTTTGTAAACGACCGAGTCGCAAAGCAAGGCCATGTTGCTCGCATTTTTTCTGTAAAAACCGGAGGTCAAAATTAATCACATTCCAACCGGTTACAATGTCGGGGTCGAGCATTTGAAAGCGTTCAATAAAATGAGTTAGTAGATCCTTTTCACTCGAGAAATAGGTTAAGTAGTCGATTTCACTTTTTTCATTGTTTAGGTTGACCATTAAGACAAGACGCTCTGTTTGCTTTTCACTTTGTAGCATCAGGCCTATAGAATATAGATGCCGGCCATCCATTGATGTTTCAATGTCCAGTGATAACAAACTTAACTGAGGTCGATGATTTCCGCTGCGAATACGAGGGTTATAAATGCGCTGAGGTTGCTGTTTATCGAGTGCGTCAGAAGTATACTCAAAGTCAATGCCCGCAGTTATAAATCGCTCCATCAAAAAACGTTGTTGTGGTTGAATGTCCGATTCGAGAGGGTAGATATCAATATTTCTAAGCGCCGAACGTGCGCGGTAAAATGCGTTTTGGCGGGTGAAATAAATTCCAACCATGTTTTCATCGGTAAAGGATTTTAGAGTTAGCGATTGGTAACGCCAATGCCCAGATTCAATCTCTTTATTTAGCAGCTGCTTGACCGTTGGTAAATCTTTCTCGGTAACAAAAAACACTGAAGACTGCTGTTGAAAGATGAGTTGAAAGGGACCTTGGTCAGTACTCACCCAGTATTCGAAACACAGTCCGTGTTGGCGTGAGTCGTACCAGTCTTTAGATAAGATAAAGCCTTTACCGACTGGCATGATCAGAGCTCAAGCAAACGAGTCGAGATAACGCTAGTAATAACGGAATAACTGGCTTAAAAGTCCTTTTCAGAGATAACTTTGTATATTTTAACTTTGCCACTGCGATCGGATCCGGGAATATGCCAGGTGCCCAGCATCATGGTTTCATCGGCCTGAATGACCAAGTCGTATTTTACGGTATGTGTTTGTCCTGCACTGCCATCATAGGTTTTGTTAAACCACACTCGCTTGCCATCGGTTAGTCCGACAATTCGTGATAACAAAGCGGCTTCATTATTATCGCCAAAATAACGTGGCTCTAATGCTTTGCCTGCGAGTTTATTTGCCTCTTGTTCAAAAACGATTGAGAAGTCGAAAGCACGATCTTCACCGGCTTGTGGTTTATCGTAGTAATAACTGCCGAGCCACAATCCGGTAAGTTCTGCGCTCATTGCAAAACCGCTATAAAACGCAAATAGTATTAATGAGGTTAAAAGTCTCATAAATCCTCTTGAAAATTGAAACGGTATTCCATTCCTAATATCAAGAAGATAAGTTGATTTGTTTAAAAAATCAATGTTGAGTGAAAACTGCACAAAAAATAGCGATCTTATTAAGGCTTTTATCGATATTCAGTGACTGTGCAGTTTTATTAATGGAGCGTAAAGACTGACTAATCGTTAACGGCAATTGGCGTAACTTTGTCGGCTTCATTCGATGCTTCTGTAGTTTCAGTCAATAGTACTTCTGGCTTGCCTTTGATTGCTTTTGCTAATTGATCTTTATTCTCGGCAAACAACATACCTATAGCCTCTACTTGCTGCTCAGTAAGACCGTCGATTTTCGCTTCGACCCACGCGCTAACGTTCTCGGCCAATTCAAGCATTTTGTCATACTGATCGGCTTCTTTTTTATCAGTAAATGTTTTCGATTGATCTCGGTCAGACATAAATAAGGTCACCACTGCCATATTGGGTTACTCCAATAGATTGAATACAGATTACATTAATTGAGCCTACCTGATGGCAAGTGGCGATTGGCCAATTTCCATAAGTTAAGCGTTTCGTTGAAAAGGATACTACTCGATTAAGTAGTGGTTGGCAAGTTGCAATTTGTTAATCTTTTTCTATTTGCTAGTCGCTGATTCTCGCGACGATTGTGCTAGTATCTCATTTTTAAAATCATTTGGGGCCGTGATGATGTTAATTAAACGCTTTATAACTGTTGTTTTACTGTGTAGCTACAGCCTTGGCTGGGCGCAAGAAGAGAAAACTGTACAGGATCCGTTTCCTGAGGAAATCAAGCGTGTCACTGAGCACCGAGTTAAAATTGGTGGTAAATCGCTAGACTACATTGCGACGACGGGTACCTCAAATATCTACAATAAACAGCATCAAAAAATCGGCAATATTTTTTATGTTGCTTATACCAAAAAAAATGCCAAGAAAAATCGTCCAATCACATTTGCCTATAACGGTGGACCCGGTTCTGCTTCGGTTTGGCTGCATATGGGAACTTTTGGTCCGAAACGGGTAGTGATGGATAAAGAAGGTTTTATGCCAAAGCCACCCTATCAAGCGATTGATAATGCTTATTCAATACTGGATTTAACCGATATCGTATTTATTGACCCGGTTGGCACCGGTTATAGTCGTCCGGGCGGCGAGGGCGATTACCAAGACTTTCATGGTACTTGGGAAGATATTCGCACCGTTTCCGATTTTATTCGTTTGTACTTAACCCGTAATGAACGTTGGTCTTCTCCGAAGTTCCTTGCTGGCGAAAGTTACGGAACCTTGCGCTCGGCTGGGATCGCCTATCATATGGGACAAAACTTAGGGGTCAACTTTAACGGTATTATCTTAATTTCAAGCATTCTTAATTATACGCTCGACGAGTTCGATGCCGGCGTTAACTTACAAGCTCCAATTACTTTGCTACCGACTTACACCGCGACCGCTTATTACCACAACAAACTAGGGGACAGGTTTGCTTCAATTGACCAGGCCATCGCTGAAGCCAAGCAGTTTGCATTAAACGATTATGCATTAGCGTTATTGCAAGGCGATAATTTAGCACCAGAAAAACGCGCGAATGTGGCGACTCGTTTAGCGGAACTGACCGGATTAAGTAAAGACTTCATATTATTGAATAATTTAATTATTGATATGTCGACTTTTGTGCATCATTTGCGACGCGACGAAGGCCTAACCATCGGTCGCTTAGACAGCCGTTTTATTACCGAAGAAATTGATGCAATGAAGCAGCCCGGGTATCGTGACCCAAGTTATATGGCAATCCATGGTCCTTACACGGAATCGTTGATGAACTATTTGAGCAGTGAGCTTAACTTCAAATCCGATTTGGTTTATTACATTCTTGGCGGGTTAATCGAGTCTTGGAATACTCAAGAATTGGCACGTGACCAGTTTGATATGTCACGTAAATTAAGACACGCTATGTTGCGCAATCCAGACATGAAAGTATTTGTCGCGAATGGTTACTTTGATATGGCGACGCCATTTTTTGCTACTGAATATAACTTCTCTCATATGGGTTTACCTTCAGCGTTAAAAGATAATATCCAAATGACCTACTACGAGTCTGGCCATATGATGTATATTCGTGAGCATGACTTAATAAAACTAAAAGACGATCTTGCAGCGTTTTTTAAGTTTTCATTACAATAGAGTTATGCGCGCTACTATTACTGACTTTCTTAATCGATATCGCATTGCTTATCAATGTTATCAGCACCCTCCGCTTGAAGACTGTCAGGCCGCTTCACGCCTGGGAGTTGAGCGTGCTGGGGTAGCGATTAAAAATTTGTTTTTAAATGATAATTATCGAAGGCGTCATTTTTTATTATTATGCCGCCCGCACCTGAGCGTAGACTTAAAGCAGTTATCAAAAGATATCGCGGTCTCTCGACTAGGATTTGCTTCACCGCGAAGACTTGAACATTATCTCGGTGTTAAGCCTGGACATGTAAGCTTGCTTGCTTTGTGTCATCCAAATGCTCAGGCGGTAGAGCTATTAGTTGATAGTGACTTGCTAGCTGCAAGTGCTTGGCAAGCGCATCCCGGCAATAATCGTGAAACCTTTGTGTTACAACGTGAAGATGTAGACCAATTTTTGTCGCGAACTGGCCACATAATGACCCCAGTTGCCATAACCGAACTAAGTGAGCCAGCATGAGCAGTAATGTCAATGACAGCAATATTGAGCGGCAAGTAAAGCAATGGTTAGCGCAAATAGTTATCGGCGAGCGCTTTTGTCCTTTCGCGAAACAGCCCTATGAGGAAAGTTCGGTCCGTTATCATATCGTCGGAGGCGCGCCAAGCAATGAGTCGCTGGAGCAAAATTTAATTTGGGCGTTAAGTGAGCTGTCTGAAGAAGCGACGCGTTTGAGTCAGGACTCATTGATAGAAACGACGCTGATTATTTTTCCCGATTGTTTCCATGAGTTCGATGATTTTCTGATGCTCATTGATTACAGTGATGAATTTATTGAGCAGGCAGGTTTTAGTGGTATTTATCAGGTCGCGCATTTTCATCCCGATTACTGCTTTGCCGGAACGTCGCCTGATGCGGCTGAAAACTTTACCAATCGATCGCCGTACCCAATTCTTCATTTGTTACGCGAAGCCAGTTTAAGTCAAGCGCTAAGCGATTTGTCGGCACCGGAAAACATTCCGCAACGAAATATCGCTCATGCGAATAAGAAAGGAGCGCCGTATTGGCGAGCGCGCTTACAAGCCATTTTTGACGCATTGGATTAATCCCGAGTTTGGCAAGCTCGGTCGTTGCAATCTCGCGCGTTCGCATAAGGAAGCCTACTATGTTGTTTGATCGATTCACCCGTTTTCTCGTTATTGGTGCTCTTGTCAGCGCAGCAGCGACGGCCTTAGCCACTTCGCCAAGTGCGGCACCGCTTTGTTTGCCACAGCCACCGCGAGTGCTCGACCAATTGCATCACGCGGCGGCTAAAGCCGATGCTAACACTTACTTTCAATTGTTTATGCCTGCTGCGACCTTTGTTGGAACTGACGCCGATGAAATATGGTCTCTAGCCGAGTTTAAGCGGTTTGCTGAGCCTTATTTCGTCAAGGGGCAGGGCTGGACCTATCGGGTGACTTGGCGCCAAGTTAAGCTTTCCAGTGATCAGACAACCGCGTGGTTTGTGGAGCGCCTCTACAATGAAAGTTATGGCGAAACGCGGGGAAGTGGCGTGCTGGTTAAGCAGTCTGGCTGCTGGCGAATTGCCCAATACCACTTGACGATCCCGATTCCAAATCACCTTGCTAAGAACATTGTTTCGATAATTCAACAAGATAGTAAGGCTAGCGAAAAATAACCGGTTGAGGCTCGTATTTGACGGTTGAGATGGGCATAATGGGCGCCGATTTTTATTGCTGTTGAAGTAGAGGCGTTATGTGGTTTCGCAATATTCATTTTTATCAATTTACCGAGTCTTGTCCAATTAATGAGCAATTGTTAGTCGAAAAGCTCGAGTCTTTTCGCTTTCAACCCTGCGCTCGACAAGCTAAAGAGTCGGTTGGTTTTGTTTCGCCACTGCACCGAAAGTCAGATGAATTAGTGATTAATGCGAATGGTTGCTTATTGTTCTGTATGCGCCGTGAACAAAAAGTAATTCCGCCTAGTACAATCAATGAAGCTTTAGAAGAACGCGTAGAAGCGCTCGAACATGAACAAGCACGAAAGGTGTTTCGCAAAGAGCGGCAGCAGTTAAAAGAAGACATATTAGCTCGATTGTTGCCTCAAGCCTTCACTCGCTCGGCCCATATTCTCGGATATATTGATCCAAAAAATGGCTATATGGCGGTCAATGCAGGGTCCCACGCGATTGCCGATACTTTCATCAGCTTATTGATCGATGCTGTTGGCGTGTTAGGTGCGGTTAAATTCGATGCTACAGAAAACCCTGCCAAAATCATGAATCAATGGCTGGTTGAAGGCTTCCCGCAAGGCTTTGAACCAACTGGAGAGTACGAGCTGAAAGATCCGGCCGATGAGCGCGTGGCCCGATTTAAGAATAATGAATCTGACAGTGGAATATTAACCGACCTAGTTGCCGATGGATTTTGGGTCAGCAAACTTGGAATGCAGTTTAAAGATATTGCAAAGTTTAATTTACACGATGATATGCAGGTCAAGTCGTTGAAGTTTAGCGATGAGTTGGTGAATCAGAATGATGAGTTAAATATTGAAGATGCCGCGACTAAGTTCAACGCCGACTTCGTGTTGATGACCGAAGGTATTTGGGCTATCTACCAAGCGCTCAGCGAGCAGTTTCAACCATCTGCCTAGTGGCTTGAGGGGGACAAACTAGTGATGCGCCAAAATTTGCACTAATTGGTATTTGTGGCGATACTTAAAGCTGAACGCTAGATTGCGGTGACCCTAATATGCGCATACTGTTGATCGTGTTGAGTTCATTAATCGCTATGCCGTTGTTTGCAGAGCCGGAAGATGAACTTAAATCACTTTCCATCAAGGAATTGATGAATATCCCATTAGAACGGGATCGTGGTTCAATGGTGATCACTCAGCCCGACAATAACAAAATGGCTACGGATACGATCCATTTTGCTATTCTTGCCCCTATCAGCAGTTTCCCGGTTTATTCTGGAGAGATTATTGCGGCCGCCGATGTGGCGACTGAGTGGATCAATCGACATGGCGGGATCCGCGGTAAGCGGTTGGTTGTTTTGCGCGCTGACGATGAAGAAAATACCCCGGTGTCGGCTCGGCTAGCTCACACTTTGATAGCCGATTATGACGTGCAAGCGCTGGTCGGTCCGGCGACGTCAAACAGTGTCGAAGATGTGCTAAAGAAGGTTGCAATACCGAAGAAGATTCCCTTAATCACTCAAGCCGCTTCAGCCGTTGAGCTAGCACACCTTAGTAAGCAGCAACTGTTTTGGCGCATGGTTGCAAACAATGAGCAACAAGTAACTTTTATTCATCAGTTTCTCACCGAACAAATGAACCATCGCAAACTGTACGTGGTAGCGGGGCGCGATTTATACAGCCAAGAGTTATTAGCGGGTTTAGAAAATAAAATGACGGGCGTTGCCGGTGGGGTAATTGAGCATTTAAGCTTAAGCCACCTTGTGTATCTCGAGGGCATGAATTTACAAGAAGAGGTGAATCGAATTCAAGACAGTGGCGCGACGGCCATTGTTATCACCCTTCCAACCGCACAGATGAATGCGATGTTAAAAAAAATCCGAACCCATTGGCGTGGCGACTTACCCTTGATTTTAGCCGCTGACACGGTAAAGCCGAAATATATTCGTGATGCTGAACTGGGGACCATCGCACAGTGCATTTACACCTATGTTGCATCACCAGCTGATTTAAATCCTACCTTAAGAGATTCTATCAAGGCGCTGCTGAATCGCGATTCTGCCGGGTTTGACGCCGCTTATGTGCACGATGCCGTGGTACTATTAGCAATGGCGAATACGCTAGTGGCGGAGTTTAATATTGATTATAAAGACGCGATGCAAGCGTTGACCGGCACCGGTCAAACTATTTCTCACAAGGATTATCAAAACATCAGTGCTTTATATAAAAAGCACGGCCAGCTTCAATACTCTGGTTTCAGTGGGCGCATTCAGTTTAATGAGTTTGGGGAAAATTTGGCCGCACAGCTGAAAATATATTCCATTGCCGATTCGAGCCAAAAGCCATTGCCTTGTAATAAACCCATGGTGAATTCAGGACCTTGAAGATTGCTCGGTTAACCATTTAAACAAGTCCGGCGTTGCCATAGGTTTAGCAAAAAAATAGCCTTGTATACCACTAACATAGCGCTTCTTGAGTTGCTGATATTGTTCGTCCGTTTCAACGCCTTCCGCAATTACCTTGATCCCTAGATTAAACGCTAAAGAAATAATCGCATTAATGACCGCTTGACCAGATTTTGACTCTAGCATTTTATCGGTAAAGCTTTTGTCGATTTTCATTTCGTCGATGGGAAAAGCATGCAGATAATTCAGCGATGAATAACCGGTACCAAAATCGTCAATCGATAATCGAAAACCATGTGACTTAAGCTCTTGCATTTGCCTAATCGTATCGTCAATATCATGCACCAACATAGACTCGGTCACTTCTAATTTAAAGTGGTTGGCTGGAAGGTTAAACTGCTCGAGAATATCGAGTAGGTTCTGAATAAACTTAGGGGAGCGAAACTCAATTGCGCTAATATTAACCGCCACGGTGAACTGATCATCAATTAGCTGCTTTTCAGCTAACTCCTGATACAAACGACAAGCATCGGCAAAAACACACTGCTCAATTTGAGTAATTAAACCATATTGCTCGGCGACCGGTAAAAAACTCAACGGCGGAATTATTCCACGCTCTGGATGAATCCATCGTAGTAGCGCTTCAACACCAATAACCGCGCCGGTCATATCTACTTGCGGCTGAAAAAAAGCGGTGAATTGTCCGCTGGCTAATGCGAAAATAATGTCATTCTCGAGTTCGAGTTGCTCGTCAATAATCTTCTGTAAAAATGGGTCAAAGAAAGTAAATTGGTGGCGTCCTTGTTTTTTACTCAGATACATAGCAGCATCGGCTTGCTTAAGCACGTCATCGCTGGCTTCAACTTGATCCGAAATTACCGAAATGCCGATGCTCGCTCCCAGCTGATATTCCGATTTTTCCGTTGCGATGGGGTGCTGAAAGGCTTCCAATATTTTTTTTGCGACAATACTTGCTTCTTCACTGACGAGCTCGGCTGAATCTTCGGTGTTTTCTAGTAACACAACAAATTCATCGCCACCTATGCGCGCTAAAGTATCGCTAGAACGAAAAATCGGCTGCAACCGTTTAGCAACATTTATTAGAATTTCATCACCCTCGGAGTGACCCAATGAGTCGTTAATACGTTTAAAGTAATCGAGATCAAGGTAAAGCAACGCAGAGAATTTTTTCTGTCGCTTGATGCGGTCGAGGACGACATTTAAGCGGTCGATCAACATGCGGCGGTTAGGCAGCTCAGTCAGTGGATCATAAAACGCCAACTTCTCAATTGCTTGTTCGGCATTTTTCTTATCGGTAATATCGCGTGCGATCAAAACCACGTGACGCATTTTAGGTTGGTCGCTTTCGTAATATTTTAATTCGGTTATTCGAGCTTCGAAGGTACACAGTCCGGCGGGTACGTTAAGTTGATATTCGAATTGTTGATCGGATTTAGTATGCAAAACTTTATGTACGGATTTTTTTATCAGGGTGGCAACATCTTTTGGTAATACATCATCAACCGTGCGATTTAAAAATAAGCTTTTTTGAGCGTATAAAAACTCTGAGCTACCGCCATAATGCTCGAGGTAGCGGCAGTCTTCATCCAATATAAACGCGAGATCCGGCAGTACCGACGTAAAGGCTTTCAACTGTTCATTGGATTGGTTCAGTTTTGAGATCAGCCAGCTAATTTCTTGTGAGCTGTAATGGCGTTCAATCGCGAGTTTAGATAAATCGGTAAAGCGCGAGAGCATATCGAGTTGCAGTTCACTGGGCGCACTAAAGTCGTCATAATAAATCGCAAAGCTACCCAGTACTTTATTCTTGTAATCAATGATTGGATTCGACCAACAGGCTTTTAAATTAAAATTTTTAGCAAGCTCAATAAAGTCTTCCCATAGAGGGTCTTGATAAATATTCTCAACAATCACTAAGCGCTTTTCATGCATCGCTGTGCCACAACTACCGGTTTTGGGACCGATAACAATGCCCTGAACCGCTTCGAGATATCCCTCTGGCAATGTTGGTGCAGCGCCACCACAAATTTTTCCGCTGTCATTAATAATATTAATTGAACAGTGAGCTTTGGGGTCGTGAAAAACAACTTCTACCATTTCACAGATACGCACCAGCACATCGTTAAGCGGTCCTCCGGTAACGATGATCTTGAGCACGTCTTGCTGAGCGTCGAGCAAGTTTTTTATGTTATCGGATTGCAATGCCTTCTGCCTATGAGTAATGAGAAGTCGACCATCGCAGAATAGTGCTAATATTGCTCTGGTTGACATATTTAAACGTAGTATCAAGGAATTGTTATGTCAAAGAATATCGCCTTATTTGGCGGTAGTTGAACCGACCAGGAGAGTCTCTTAATGAAATCGCTTTTACTAATAAAAAATCCTTTAAAGCTTACCAGCTTGATGGCCTTATGGGTTTTGCTAACGGCTTGCTCAACCACTTACCAAAATAAAGATGTGGTGGGGGATAGTTTTCCAAGTGTGAGCGGTAACAGCCTAAGCGGCCAAGCCTATTCGATGCCACAGGACTTCGCTGGCGAGAAAACTATTTTATTAATTGGTTATGTGCAAAATGCTCAATTCGATATCGATCGTTGGTTAATTGGCTTGGATATGAAGGGCGTGACCAAAAAAGTCTATGAATTACCGACGATTGCAGGCATGTTTCCGCAGTTTTTCTCTACTCAAATTGATCAAGGTATGCGCCAAGGGATCCCGAAAAGTTTATGGGGCGGCGTAATCACTATCTATGACGATGGTGAAACGGTGCAGCAATGGACGGGTAATACCAATCCGAACAATGCTCGAGTGGTCGTGCTGGATGAAAATGGCAAAGTGATTTACTTCTATGATCAAGGCTTTGCCGTGACACCGTTAAATGAGCTGCTGGCTATTGTTAACGCTTGAGTAGGTGCTGCTAGCGGTCAAATACTGTATCGGTTTGGCGGCTCAGCATCAGTAGTTCGCCACTCGGTGACCAGATGTTGGCTTCGGTATGCGAATAGCCATTGCGCGCTTGGCGCGTAATCGCTTCGTATCCCAGCCAGCTATCAGGCGGTAAGCTAATCTCTGAGCTTAAAAACTCAACCTGCCAACTTAGGGTACTGGCTGGCTTGGGCCAGCGCAGCATCTGCAAAACAGTGGGTGGCCAAGCATCGAGTAACGCAATCATATGCGCTAAGGTCATCTTTGCTGGCGCTTTCTTAAATCGCATCCAGCCTGAAATATCAGAGTCTTGGCTGCCGGTGAACGGAAGCTGGCCTTTTTGCGTGGATAACTGCAGATGCTGCAAAAACTTCGGCGTTACCCCCGGAATTGGAGGCAAAAAGTCCGGCTTTGAAAGCGGTTGCAGTGGCGATTGTGGCGACTTGTCGACGACAATTTTGGAGTCGCGCGAGCGGCCAAAACAAAATTGCGCGAGCACACACGTGTGATCATCTTGCTGCATACGCGCTTGCATTTGCGTAACGTTCTTACCGTCACGTAAGTGCTCGACTGTCAAAGTGACCGGCTTATCAGTGAACACTGGGGCAATAAAGCTTACATTCATGACGCGCAGTGGTACGGTTGGATCGGCAAGATCATTGCGCGTCGCTTGATACACCATTGCCGCACTTAAACCGCCGAACAGGGTTCGCCCTTGTCGCCATGAGGCATCCAATTGAATGGGTTGCTCAGTTTGAAGATTATTAAGGATGACATCAATGGCAGACATATTACGTTCTCAAAAGTTGAACAAAAGGGTTGGGAGCTGCTCGGATCGATATCGATGTGAAAGGCGTCGCCCAGTATCGATTACAGCCCCAGTAACATCCATAAGCCAACCAGAATGATTAAGCCACCGGAAAGTCGATTTAACCATTGTAGACGGTTATGCTGTTCGAGCAATCGGCGCAATACCTTGCCCCCAGACGCGTAGAGTAACAGAAAAGTAAACTCACACAGTAAAATTATCGCGACGAGTAGGGTCAGTTGCGGCGCTAATTGCAAGTCTGGGTTGATAAACGTTGGCAGCAGCGACACCGTAAACGCCCAACCTTTTGGGTTAGCAACGGCGGTTACAAAACCTTGTATTGCTAATTGCCAGCCACTGATTGTGGCTGTTTCATTCGCGCGGAGGGCTAGCTTACCGCTGCTCTGAAATTGTTGGTAGCCCACATATAGCAAGTAAGCGCCGCCGAGGGTTTTTAACAGTGTAAACGCCAACGGATAATTGAGCATTAATGCAGCCACACCAACGACCGCTAGTACGGCCACTAATCCAACGCCGATTAATTCACCCCCCATCATCGGTAATGTTCTTCGAACACCGAAGCGCATGCCAAGCGAAAGCGCTAATGTCATACACATTCCGGGGGTTGCAGAAATCAACATAAAGGTGGGTATAAATAATAATATTAAGGCGCTATCCATTGGGTTTCGCGAGGGCTGATTGAACGTAATTGAGGAGGCGCGAGTTTAGCAGAAGTCGCACCGATAATGAATCTACCGGTGTTATTTTTGCGTGTCGTTAACTGGCTCTTGGGTGGCTTGTGGTTGCTTTGGTGGCGCGACTTTCTGAGTGTCGAGGGTGTCGAGAATTGACGCACGTGCTGCGAAAAAAGGTTGCAGCACAACACTGTCGTCCGGTAAACCCCCAGAGCTAGCCGGAGATGTTGCTGCGCTTGTGCTAATTTGCACTGCATAAGCGTTGGATGGCCATGGCAGGCGCAGTTTAAAGCGTTGCTGGCTGGGTTCAGTCGGATTTTCTAAAAGCGCTGTTAATCGATGTTGCGCCAGCGCTGCGCCTTGTTGGTTAAAGATGCGCACCAGTAGAAACTCACTAGCAGGTTTGTCGCCTAGAGCGCTTAAGTCTTGTTCGAATTCAGTAAATTCTGCATTCACGAGCTGCGCATCGACCACTGAAAATAAGCCGGCTTGTTGTGCGACGGACAACACCAATGTTTGCGTCAAGGCTGGAACTTGATTCATCTCTGCCACAGTATTTTTCCCATCGACTGCAGCCTGATTCACAGCGTCCGTCGCTTGGTTAGTCGCGAAAATTGGGCCAACTGCAAAGAGGGTAAGCAGTGACAGTACGGGGCGCAATCGGGTTAACATACAATACATTTCCTCTATCTTATTCGCGTCGGGCAATTACTTTAGACCATTTAAATTAACTTCGCACGCTTGCAACATACGCAATTGGCGGTCAGATTGCTGTGATTGCTTTGGCGAATTGAAACATTTAACTGGCAAGCCGACCAAAGTCGCTATTTAGGGTGCGCTTTAATGAGTTAAAATTCAATGTCTGCGATGCTATCGAGGGTGGCTTTTTTTCGCTACTATGATGAACTAGTCGATACTCTTGAAAAAGAACGGTTTATGCAGAAAAGTCATTTCTTTGCTTATATTAGTAAAATTCGCTGGCTACAGCGCTGGGGATTAAAACGTAACACCATTAGCGAAAATGTTATGGAGCATTCTTTTGAAGTTGCGACCATCGCCCATGCGTTAGCCCTTATTAAAAATCGCCTCTTTGGTGGTAACATTGACGCGAATCAAGTGGCGGTAACCGCGTTGTATCATGATGTTAGTGAGGTTATTACCGGTGATATGCCATCGCCGATTAAATACCACTCCAGTGACATTACTAAAGCCTATAAATCTTTAGAGCGAAAAGCAGAGCAAGAGCTGTTCGGATTATTGCCGGCAGAGCTGCAAGCCGATTTTCAACCTTTGCTGCTAGAAAGTTATGTTGATGACTCGATCCATGAGCTGGTTAAAGCAGCTGATACGTTAGCCGCATTCGTCAAATGCCAGCTTGAGCTGAATGCCGGTAATCAAGAGTTTAAAAAAGCAGCGGAACAGATTGAGCAGCGTTTGATTGGCTTAAAGTTGCCGGAAGTGGATTATTTTATGAAGACGTTCTTTGCAAGCTATTCGCTTACCTTAGATGAACTGATGCATTCTGATTCAACTGAAAGCTAAAGTTGCGGTGGACTGACGAGATGGCAAGAGGTGCGGTTAATGTGGTTAATTAAGGGGAAAGGATTGCGTCGTTATCGAGAGTGGCTAGCCGCTTGGGTATTGCTAGTCGCACACAGCAGTGGTTTGGCACATGACGCCACAGTCAATTATTTAGCTAATGAAGCGGTATTGTTGCAGCTCGATAATCGAAAAGTTTTATTTGATCCATTTTTCCATAACGACTTTGGTCACTACCAGAAAGTACCGGAGAAGTTTCGCCAAGCGATTTTTCTTGGCGAGCCGCCCTATAACGATATCGATATTATTTTTATCAGTCATGCCCATGAGGATCATTTTTCGGCGGTCGATGTAGCGCGTTATCTTGCGCAATATCCACAAACGCAACTGGTGGCGCCACAGCAGGCGGTTACGCAGCTTCAGGCCATGGCCGATTATGCAAAAATTGAATCACAACTACACCCCGTGGCGTTACTCAAGGATCAAGCGCCTCAGTCGTTATCGGTGGCGGATCTTGCTATCAGTGCGGTGCGTATTCCCCACGCTGGATGGCCTGCTAGAGCAGAGGTTGAAAACATCGTTTTTTATGTGCGCAATGATAATATCAGTGCGCTGCATTTTGGTGATGCGGATCCGCAGATGGCACACTTTAACGTGCATAAAAATTATTTTAAACAACTGGCCGTGAACCTAGCGTTACCGCCGTATTGGTTTTTAATTCAAGCGCAAGGTGTGGCTATTTTACAGCAGGTTATAAAGCCGCAAAAAACCATTGGGATTCATGTGCCAATTGCCGTTCCCGATGCATTAATTTTATCAGGGTATGATTACTTTTCAATTTCAGGTCAGCAGCAGCCGATACCTCATAAACACTAATCGAGAGAGGCTCCGTTAACGTTTGAAGCCAAACGAAAAACGCTTTTTTTGCAATTTATCGGCACGTTGCTTAAGGCTTTTAGTCCACTCAAAAGGTTTCATTGGCTGACAGTGCAATAACCGTTTAAACAAGCTGGTTTGCGTTCCAGGTTCAAATTGTGACAACAATCGAATGATTGCTTTAGCGCGTTCTACTGGTGTTCGATTGGGGCGTTTGAATTGATAACGATGTAATAATTTTGATAATCCTTTTTCGCTAAAGCCAAGCGCTTGCCAAGGGATATCGGATTGTGAACTGCGCCATTTAACAGCGCTTAGGTGAGGAAATAAGCAGAGAAATAATTGGCGCTCGATGTGCGGATCATTATGGCTTATTACCGCATCGGCTTTTTCAAATATTTTGTTAACTTTGTTCACATCGAGGTATTTAGGACTTTTACCGCGGTTGTGAGTATTGAGTCGTGCAATGGCTTCAGGAGGAATCGTTTTCGCGGTTTGGCGCGTGCCATGATATTCATCTAAAATCCGCGTCACGGTATCATTGTTCTGACAATACTCGAAACTAATAATCGCCAACTCAAAAATTTCGTCTTCTTCTGACTTGCCTGTATAAGCGGCGCACATACTGACGAGTTTAATGGTGTCGAGGGGTTGCTCATGTACATTAATAATGTCGCGCGCGGAAAGACTCGCTGGTTGCTCCCGATTACTTGGCCATATCGGCGCATCTGCCGCGGTTTCGTTTTCCAGTTGTAGCGGCGGTACTTTCGACGGCTCAGACGGTTTCTCGCGTGACTTATCCTGAGTCGCGGCTATCGGATTGGTGCCACTGATTTTCTGAATCTGGCGCTGTTCGTGCAATGCCGCCTTAGCTTCTGATAACTGACGCTCGACAATTGGCAGGTCTTCATTGGCTGCGCGGCCGAGATCAATAAACCGCGTTAATACCGCAATTTCTTTTTGATAATTATCCAAGCTATTGTAAAGGCGTGCCAAAGCCAAGTAGTCATCACAATAAACAAAACTGTCATTCTCCGCCGCAGACTGTTCCGCTTGTTTGATTTTTTTGATTAAAGTTTGAGCGACTTTTTGGCTTAATGGTTTCATGTGGCGGAATCACTAACAAGTAAACGGATATAACGGCGAATTAGGGGGGCGAGAGTATCGAATTGATTTTGCAGTAAATTTTGCAACTCTTCATCAGTGACAAAATCGATGCTTTGACGGTACTGCTGCTTGTATTGGCGCATCTTATCATGAATTTCAAAAATTGCCTCAGCGTTTTCGATTTCCGTAAAATTTGCAGCGCCGGCTTGAGTAATCTGTTGCTGATGTTCAGCCAATACTTGTTCCGGCGTCGTTTTACTCGGTAACGCTTGTAGCTGAATTTGCGGTGGCTGAGCAGAAAATGGATTATTATCGCCGGTGTTATTGGTTAACCAAATGACGCCATTCTCTTGTACGCTGTAAACCTCGATGACTTCAGGTTTTTTCCATTTTCCAGTGATCCACAATATAAACCAGGTTAGAAATGGCGGACGTAATGGGATCAATTTGTAGCAAATAGCATAAGTTTTTTTGTCTGCAGCAAGGAAAAAGCGCACCATCACTGCTCGACCGAGTTGTGCCGTCAAACCCTTGGGTTCAAAATCACCGAGACACTCAAAGCCTTCATTGACCATTAATTGCTCAACTCGATTACAAAATTTTTGCTCGGCTGAAGTGTAGTACTCGCTTTGTGTTGGACGGTAGTCATACTCCGGTTCATTGCCTACCTTTAGAATATCTTGTGCAATGGTTAGCGCTGTATGTTTGAGCGGGTCGTCACCAATTTCTTCTAATAAATCAAACCAATTACCACCGCTTTCGATTTGCGCGGCAGCGGCTTCAATAAAATTATTTTCATTATGTTGTTCAAGGGAGATGGCTGAGTCAACTGACACTGGGTTCATTTCTTCGCGAATCATTTTGGCCAGTGCATCGCGTTCACTTTGACCACCAGTAGCACAGTATTCAATCTCCTGTTGAATAAATTCAACTTGTTCTGGATGAGCATCACTTAAGTGTTCAATTGCATGGTTGAAGTCGGCTTGAGCTTCATCAAAATATTGTAATTGCTTGTAGACATGGGCGCGTTGCAGATACAGTTTTCCATCATCTGGTGTCGCTTTTATTAATGTCGTGAGATCCTTAACGGCCAAATTCAACGGCTCGATGGCATAGCTCATGCCCATTGCATCTTGTACCTGCGGCTCATTGTCTGAAGGCGAAAACGCACTGTTTTTATAAATCATCGCTCGTTCTTGCAGCAGTGCCTTGGTGTGCTCTGGTGTTGCTTCAATACATTGATCAACCCACTCATGCATTTTTGATAAATAATTTAAGTCAGCGAGTGCCGAAATTTTGCGTAATTGCAGTTGATGATTTTTAGGGTGGCTTTGCAAGGCTTTGTTAACAATTTTTAGCGCACTTAGCGCATCGCTTTGATAAAAATAAAAGTCACATAAGTCAGCCCAATTGTCCGCTTCTTCAGGCTGTTGTTTAATGGTATGAGTAATAATGCTTTTCGCTTTGTCTGCCTGCTCAAGTTCAAGTAGGGCTGCAATTAAAACTTGATTAAGTTCGCGATTTAATCGATTGGCTTTGTACTCTGGGATTAGTAATTTAGCTGCGCGCCCAGGTTTTCCATCATCAATAAGTTCTTGTGCTTTGGCAAGAATATCCATTTACTATTTTACTCAGCGTTTACAAAGGACCGTTATAGCAGAAATAGGGCGCCGGCAATAGGCTGAAAATTCAATTTATACAAGCTTGGTTACAAATTAATCAGCTCGTATCTGTGGACTTTTATTGGGTGAACTTGAAAACTGCATTAAACAGTGGAGGTGAACGTAATGACAATCTCGATTCGAATCCCGCTAAAGGTCATCTCAGTGATCGGCGGTTTAATGCTACTGAGTGGCTGCTCCAGCGACTCTTCCAGTCCTCCCGATTGGCAGAGCGTGACTTTACCCGAAACCGTTTTGTTTGAAATGGACTCTGACCAAGCGGTGCTTGATGCTGCTGCGCAACAGCTACAAGGACTCAATTTTAGTGCGTTCATCGACCAGTCTTATGCGCTTTTAGAACAACGTAATCCGGATGCGGTTCATGGCGCTAATCGTGCCGGGCAGTTTAATGATTTTCCCTTGTTGTTGAGTAATATTTCGGATGCCTTCGAATTACAAACCGCAGCGCTTTGCCAAGCTATTTTAATGCAATTAGAAACCTATGATTATGCTTCGCTCAGTGAAAACGAAAAAGTGGATTACGCGGTTTATCAGCGTTGGTTAAATTATCAAGTTTCCAGCGCCGATTATTATCTATTTAGTTTTCCTGCAACCAGTCAAATTCTTGGTTGGCCGAATCAAACCAACGCATACTTTACCCAAGTGCTGACATTGAATAACAACTCTGAGTTCTCCCGTTATGTGACATTAATGAACCAAGTTTCAACGCGCGTTGGGCAAATTCAAGAGTTAGTCGCTGCGCGTGAGCAAGCTGGTATTATTGAGCCGCGCTTTACTTTGCAATTGTCGATTAGTTTTGCGCAATCGATTGCTAATGCTGAGTATCATGTTAATCCGTTTTACTCACGTTTTGCTACCGAAGTCAATCGCGCAAGTGGGCTGACAGCCGAACAAAAACGTGATTATTTAGCGCTAGCGGCGGCGCTGGTTGAACGCCGCATTCGGCCGGCCTATCAAGCACTTGCCCAACAACTCAACAGCCAATGGTCGGCGGCGTCGACCAGCATTGGAGTCGGTCAGTTTTCCGCTGGCGACGCTTATTATCAACAGCAACTTAATTGGTTTACTGAAGAAACCTTAACCGCGGCGGAGATCCACCAGCTGGGATTAGAGCAGATGGCGTTAATTCATCAGCAGATGCGTCAACGTTTTCAACAGCTGGGTTATCCCGCTAATGAAACGATTGGCCAGTTATTAGCGCGGGCGCAAGCGGACGGGGGCATAGTGGGGCGCAATCAAACGGTAGCCACTTATGAACAGATAATAGCGACCGCTTATAGTTTGCTGCCGCAAGCG
Organism: Gammaproteobacteria bacterium; assembly: GCA_013373545.1. Lineage (GTDB taxonomy): Bacteria > Pseudomonadota > Gammaproteobacteria > Enterobacterales > Kangiellaceae > Pleionea. Next base: position 3,301 of record JABXHQ010000004.1, on the reverse strand, counting down.
TTTAGCGCGATACCCGTAACACCCGTTGAAGTGATTGGCGGACCTACCGGTGGTTATTATATTCCGGCTGCGCCAGACGGCTCGCGGCCCGGTGCTTTTTATGCTCAAACCAATCAAGATTTATACTATCTAACCATGCCGACACTTGCCTACCATGAAGCGGTTCCCGGTCATCATTTGCAAATTGCTTTGGCTCAAGAGCTTGGCTTGAGTACGATGCGTCAGCAAGTCCGATTTACGTCTTTTGTGGAAGGCTGGGGCCTGTACGCTGAGCGCTTGGCGTATGATTTAGGTTGGTATAGCAATGACCTGTTCGGAGACATTGGGCGGCTTCAGTTTGAAGCAATGCGCGCATCGCGGTTAGTCATCGACACCGGCATTCACTCGATGGGATGGACGGTCAGCGAAGCGCGTCAATACGCGCAACAAAATGTTGGCATTGCCGGCACCATTGAACGTTACAGCATGTGGCCTGGGCAAGCGGTCGCTTACACCTCAGGGATGCTAAAGCTGGTGGAATTGCGTGAGCGCATGCAAGCACAGCTAGGGACTGATTTTGATCTGCGCGACTTCCATGACTTGGTGTTGAATCGTGGCGCGGTGTCTTTGGCTGAAATTGAACGAGCCGTTAATGATTATTTGGCGAACGCTCGAGAGCCTCAGGTGACTGCGACTTGCTTAAGCTCACCACCGCTATGCCACCAATAATTAATAGACCTGCAATGACAAGTGGCAATGTAATCACTTCGTCAACCAAAACGACGCCGCCAACGGCGGCGAGTAGCGGTACCGACAGTTGTGAAACGGCCGCTAAAGAAATAGAAATTCGCGGCACAACATAGTACCAAACGCTATATCCGACTCCGGAAGCAAAGGCACCTGACGCAATCGCTAACAGCGTGCCTTGTAGGCTTAATTCGGCAAACCAAACCGTGACAATAAGCAGTGCGAAGCACAGGGGCAATGTGCCTAAAAAATTCTCCGCCGTATCGCGTAAGGGCGTTTGTGAGCCACGGCCTTCAAGCGTATACAATGCCCATGCAATTCCCGATAAAATCATCAGGCCTGCACCCAGCAGAGACGGCTGCGCAAGATCCGGAAGCAATAAAATAATAAATCCACTGATGGCGATGACAATGCCAAACCATTCGAGTTGAGTGAAACGCTGACCTTTGTAGATCTGGTAACCAATCATTGTAAGTTGTACCGTTACAAATAAAATTAGTGCGCCGGTAGCCGTGGATAATTGATGATAGGCGTAAGAAAAAAACAGTGCATAGGCAAATAGCATTAATGGAGCGATCCAAAGCTTTCGCGATTTTAACGGCCGCAATACCAAATGATCAGGTTTCTTCGGACGCGGTAAAAATTGCACTAAAACAAACAAAAGAAAAGCACCGGAAGTCAGACGAATAATTGTGAAGCTTGCAGCATCGATAGTCTGATCGACTAAGGCCAGCCGACACAAAATAGAATTTGCGGCAAACGCGACCAGGGCAATAACCACCATTAGCAATGTAATCAACTTGTGGCGAGAGGACGGCGTATTTTCGATTACTGGATCCATTTGAGTCTCTTCATTACGAAGTTGTCTAGAGCATACCACGATTTAGACAAATGCACAGTGTCGGTATCATTGCATTGCGCGGAGTAAGTTTAGACTTTAATTGTGGCGCTAAACCGGTTAGATTTAAAACCCGAACATTAGGCAATAGGTAGCTTTTATATTATGACGCAGTCGCGCTCACCCGCACTCGATGCAGAAGCATTACGAGTAGAAGCGGTACGCCAATCGCACGATCAACAACTGTCGCAAAGTATCGCCGCCAATCCCGTTTTTGCTAGCACTTATCGCTTGTCCGGTGCGGTGGATTCAGCTGCGCTACAATATGGTCGATTTGATAACCCGACTTGGCAGGCGTTAGAGCAGCAATTGACCCATTTAGAAGGTGGTGAAAGTGTCTTGTTTCCTTCTGGCATGGCGGCCGTCGCGGCGGTATTTTTTTCTCAGTTACAACAAGGTGATAAGATTTTATTACCGAGTGATGGTTACTATGCCTCGCGCGCTTTATTGGAGAATTTTTTATCGCCTCTGGGTGTACAGGTTGTCACACTGCCGACACTGGCGATTGCAGAGGCCGCGTTGGAAGATTTTCGGTTAGTGTTTGTGGAATCTCCCAGTAACCCCTTGCTTGATGTTTTAGACATTGCAGCACTGGCTGAACGATGTCAGCTTGCCAACTGTCTTTTAGCTGTCGATAACACCACCTTAACGCCGCTGGGTCAGCAACCATTAACATTAGGTGCGGATATTTCCGTTTGCTCAGATACTAAAGCGCTGAATGGTCACTCGGATGTGGTGTTTGGTCATGTCGCCAGTCGCGACGATGCGATTAGCGCGCGCATTCGACAGTGGCGCACGCTGTCCGGCAGTATTCCGGGACCGATGGAAACATGGTTGGTGCAACGTGGACTGGCGACCTTAGATTTACGTCTTGAGCGCATGTGTGGGACGGCGCAAATGATCGCGGAGCGTTTGCACGCTCATCGTGCGGTGAAATGTGTACGTTATCCGGGATTGCCGACTGACCCTTCGTATTCGTTGGCAAAGCAGCAACAACACATGTTTGGTTTTATTGTCAGTTTTGAATTGGCTTCAGAAGCAGTGGCGCAACAATTTTTAACCACATTGAGCCCGATTATTGAAGCGACCAGCTTCGGTGGCGTGCACTCGATGGCAGAGCGCCGAGCGCGCTGGGGGACCGATGATGTTGCGCCAGGCTTGATTCGTTTGAGTGTCGGTTGTGAGCAACCGCAGGTGTTGTGGCAGGCTATTGCGCAAGCGCTAGCAGCGACTGAATAAAGGTTTGGTAAGTGGTGCCCCTAAGCACTAGAGCCGCTTGAGGGGCAATATGCCGAGTCCTTTTGCCAAAAAATCCTTGTTTAAAAATTGTCCACATCTGCAAGCTACCGTATCTCGCTTTCTTTGTAGAGATGAAATCGCTAGCAATCGATAAAACTCAGAGCAACTTCATTATATTTTGGGTTTAATCTCAGGATTGCTATTGAAATCTGTGCTTAGATAGACGCTCATTAATGGCAGGGGCGGTGGCTGCGCGCGACACTTACTGCAACTAAATTTCTGATCAGCACGCCGGTGGCACCTACACCCTTTTTAAGCGTGATTATTGGCTGGTACAAGCAAAAGGAAGAAGTATGTTTTTTCGTATTGGCGGATGGTTAATCTTGAGTTTCATACTGGCAGGCTGTTCATCGCAGGCTGAAGAGCAAGTGCCTGAAG